>JBKHBT010000012.1:0-55972 GCA_046542255.1 Candidatus Zixiibacteriota bacterium
TTCGTGTTTTTCCTTCCCGTTTTGTTTAATAATCCCTTCTATCTCGCAATTCAAATAACTTCTTTTGGATTACGATAATATATATAGAAATAATCCGCCATAAGTCAAATAAAATATTGAATATAGATTTTTCTATAATACTGAAATATACACTTATTGCAAAATTTCTGCACTGCAAGCTTTTGAGATACATCGGCTTGATAGGTAATGTTTATAGCGAGCTTTCATCGCTTTGTCCAAAATCATAAGAAATACTCTTTTAAAGTCATAATAATATATATAAAATACATAATATATATACTCAAAAGGCTTTACTGATGTTTTAGCCTGAAAAGTATGACAATGCTCAGCAGCGCATTCTCTGTTTTAAGATTGTGCCTTTCCATATTCATGTCTCCTATACAAAATTTGTATTTTTCTCTTTCGCAATACTTTTTTTTATTATATCTTCTTTGCATATTTTTTGGGCGAATTTTCGTCTTCATTAATAATTGACTAAATTGCTCGAGTATAAGTTATGTCCTAAGTGAAAGGAAGTTTTTATGGCAAAGGTAAAACCATTCAAGAGTCTTCGTCCAAGGCCGGAAATAGCAGAAAAAGTTGCCAGTCCGCCTTATGATGTCCTATCATCCAAAGAAGCAAGGGAGCTTGTAAAAGATAATCCCGAGAGCTTTCTTCATGTTGTAAAGCCTGAAATCGATCTTCCAGAAGGCACCGACCTGTATTCCGAGGAAGTCTATCAAAAGGGTGCAGAGAACCTAAAACGTCTGGAAGGCGCAGGATACCTTATCCGCGATGAAAAGCCATGCTTCTATCTCTATAGACAGATTATGGGCGATCATTCACAGGTCGGCTTCGTTGCAGGCGCATCGGTGGATGAATACGATGAAGGGCTCATTAAAAAGCATGAACATACCCGACAGAAAAAAGAAGATGACAGAACAAAGCATGTCGATACTTTGAATGCCAATACCGGCCCTGTTTTCCTGACATATAGAAATACCGTGAAACTCGATGAAATAGCTAATAAAGTAACAGCACAGGAGCCGGATGTAGATTTTACATCTCCGGATGATGTGCAACATACTCTATGGGTTGTCGATGATGAGGAGATGATCAAAGAAATACAAAATGCATTCGAAGAGATTCCTGCATTATATGTTGCCGATGGGCATCATCGCTCTGCCAGTGCCAGCCGCGTGCAGAAGCTTCGAAAAGAAAAGAATCCAAATCACACCGGCGATGAAGAATATAATTATTTCCTAACTGTAATTTTCCCGGACAATCAAATGAAGATTTTGGATTATAATCGCGTTATAAAAGACCTAAATGGCCTATCGGAAGATGAGTTTATTGCAAAAATCAAAGAGAAATTCGAAATAGAAGAAATCGGTAAAGAGCAATACAAACCACAAAATCTTCATGAATTCGGAATGTATCTTGATGGAAAATGGTATAAACTAATAGCCAAAGAAGGCACTTTTGACCCGAATAATCCCGTCGAACAGCTCGATGTCGCCATCCTACAGGAGAATCTTTTGGCACCAGTTCTTGGAATAGGCGATCCTCGAAAAGATGAAAGGATTGATTTTGTCGGCGGAATTCGTGGACTCGGTGAACTAGAAAAAAGATGCGAAGAAGGCTGGAAAGTAGCATTCTCACTTTATCCAACTTCGATTGAACAACTTATGAATATAGCAGATGCAGATCTTATCATGCCACCGAAAAGCACATGGTTCGAACCTAAGCTAAGAAGCGGCATGATTATACATACTTTGGATTAAGTATCACTTAAATTTTTATAAAAGTACTCCCTGGCCTTTAGGGAGTATTTTTTTATTTACTTGTCTGTTTAATTTACTTATTCTATTAAGCGCTTTGCTGATTTACCGATAATTTGGCAGTAAGTATAATTTTGTTATCAGCCTGGCTTTTATCAAATAGAAGGGATATGGATGGAATATAAAGAATATAAAAAGATGGAGAAATTCTTTTCTCGTTTTGAATATGGCGAAGATGTCTTCCATACTTTGATGAAGAAAAGAGTTCGTGAGGTACTTTTGGTTTCATCATTTTATGATGCATATATTTTCAAAAAGGATGGCCGCCTCTCCGAACAGATATTTCGTGATTATCATGAATTGAATTTGACATCGGCAGCCAGAATAACTAATGTACCTACTGCTAAAGCAGCTCTCGAAAAATTAAAATACAAGAAGTTTGACCTTGTGATAACCATGATGCGAATAGGTGAGATTACGCCTTTTGACCTTGCAAGACGCATAAAAGAACAATATGAGAACCTTAAAGTACTTTTGCTATTAAATATGCAGTCTGATCTGGCCCTTGTCGATAAAAGCAAATCAGCTATGGAGCATATCGACAATGTTTTCCTCTGGAAAGGTGATTCCAAGGTATTTCTTGCAATGATTAAATATGTCGAAGACCAAATGAATGCTCCACATGATACCGAAGTTGGCATGGTTAGGGTTATTTTGCTGGTCGAAGATTCGATATTGTTTTATTCTCAATATTTACCCGAACTTTATGGCGAAATCATGGCACAGACTTCTCAGCTTATATCCGAAGAAACAGATGCGATGCAAAAAAATTATCAGATGAGAACAAGGCCGAAAATACTAATGGCACACACCTATGAAGAAGCTATCGATATCGCAAATACCTATAGCGACAATCTATTATGCATGATTACAGATGTACGATTTTCTAAAGATGGTGAAATAAATGATAATGCCGGAGTCGAATTAGCCAACCATATTAGAGAAGACCTACCTTATTTACCTATAGTTGTGTGGTCGAGTGATGAGGATGCACGGTATAAAGTAGAAAACCTCGATGTAAAATACCTTTGTAAAAACTCCAAACATCTCATGGATGACCTTTCGTATTTTATCCATACCGATTTGGGCTTTGGAGCTTTTATTTTCAGAGATATGCATGGAAATGAGATTCATAGGGCAGAAACTATGGCGGAATTTGAACAAGCATTGCCCAGTATATCTGATGAATGCTTGCTCTATCATGCAAAACAGAATCATTTCTCGGCATGGCTTATCGCTCACGGCGAGATTCAGATATCGAAAAAGGTTCGGCCTTTACAAATAGCTGATTTCGATTCAGTCGATGATTTACGCCAATATTTAATCGATATTTTCAAAAAGGTTCGGGATAAAAAAAATAGAGGACATATCGTTGATTTTGATCCAAGAAATATCGATTCTGAATACGAAATAATCAGGCTTTTTGATGGTTCTCTGGGTGGAAAAGGCAGAGGCATTGCATTCTTGAATGCCCTTTTCGCTTCCATGGATTTCGAAGAAAGATATCCATCGGTCGATATCAAGGTTCCCAGAACAGCGTTTATTGGTACAGGTGAGTTTGATAGGTTTCTACATAAAAATGAAATAAATAATTGGATACTTAGCCAGGAGCATAGCGATGAACAAATCAGAAAGCGCTTTTTGAAAGGCGAGCTTTCCGAACAACTGAAATATCGCCTTAATGTCTATCTTCAGCATATAAAAAAACCGCTTGCTGTCAGGTCATCTGGCTTGCTTGAAGATTCGCAGTCTCAGCCCTTCGCAGGAATATATCAGACCTATATGATTCCAAATAATAATGAAAAGTTGGCTATACGCCAAAAGCAATTGGAATGTGCAATCAAATTGGTTTTTGCTTCGACATTTCTCGGCAGCGCTCGCGATTATGTCGAAAGAATAAAATACAAATCGCGAGAAGAAAAAATGGCTGTGATATTACAGGAGATTGTTGGAGACTATTTCGATAATTATTATTATCCGCATATCTCTGGAGTGGGACAGTCCTATAATTTCTATCCGACATCATATCTGAAACATTCTGATGGCATTGCATCGCTGGCACTTGGCCTTGGGCATTGGGTAGTTGATGGCAATCCTTCATATAGGTATTGTCCAAAATATCCAAAATTCCAGATTCTTCAGCCAAAAGACCAGCTAAAAAATAGCCAGACACACTTTTTCGCTCTTAATATGGATAAAGCTATTTGCGACCTATTCGAAAATAGCTATAGCGAGACTACAACCCTGGAGAAACTGACAATAGCAAAAGCTGAAAAACAGGGCAGCCTAACACATCTCGCTTCAGTATGGAGCCAGCAGGATGAACGCATTCGTGATGGCATTGATAATCCTGGCCCAAGAATAGTAACTTTCGCAGACATTATAAAGCATGAATATTTCCCGCTTTCTGGTATTCTTGAAGAATTGTTAGATTTAGGTGAAAAGGCATTTGGCGTGCCTGTCGAGATAGAATTTGCTGTTAATCTGAATAAGGATCCTGAACAAGGAAAAAAGCCATCTTTCTATATTTTACAAATCAGGCCGCTTTCTGTTCATGCAGAAGAAATCCTATTAGATCCTGATGAACTGGAAGAAGAGCAGCTATTTCTTTATACCGAACATGGCATGGGAAATGGCCATATCGATGAAATCCATGATATCATCCTGGTCGCCCCGGAAAAATTCGACAAAACAGAAACTCTGAAAATCAAAGATGAGATCAGGCAGCTCAATCAAAAACTCGATGAAGAGAATCGCGACTGTATCCTAATCGGCCCTGGAAGGTGGGGTTCACGTGACAGGTTTCTTGGCATTCCGGTTCAGTGGGCGGATATTTCAAGGGCGAGAGTTATTGTCGAAGCAGGTATCAAAGACTTAGTTGTCGATTCATCACAGGGAACGCATTTCTTCCACAATCTTGTTGCAATGGATGCTGGATATATTTCAGTAGAATATGCTTCAGATAAAGAATTCATAAAATGGGATTGGCTTTTAAGGCAAAATATAATAGAAAAAACCGATTATTGTTTACATATTCGACGTGATGAACCATTTGAAGTAAAAATGTTCGGCCGGGATGGAATTGCAGCACTCTTCAAATAGCGAGTTATGTAAAAAGTCCTTGCTGTCTGACATAATTCCCTTTATTATTATCTTGACATTTATATAATTAATGTTATAACACTCAATAATTGATAGGAGAAAATATGATATCTTGGCTTTTGGTTATAATCGCCCTGGCAATATTTCAGATTATTGCCTTGAAATTTAGTTTTCCTGAAACATATGTTTATATTTCAACCGTTCTTGTTTTAGTCGCTGCTTTGGGGCTTCTTTATAGAGCACATCTTAAAATCGATAGGAAAGACACAAAAGAGATAGAAAAAGACTAAAATTCTTTCCGCTTGAATAGCAATATCGAAAGAACAATACAAACACCAGTCAAAAAGGCTACGCTTATCATTGGCAGATACCACATATCAAATGGTGTTCTTTGACCTAAACCAAATGATTGAATCAATGGATTGAATTTATTTGGCAAAAGAAGTGGAAGCCATTGATTTACTTTGTTTAGTTGATTTGTTAGAATCATTTGTATGACAGCCAAAAAGAAGATGATGGCAAGTATAGCTGCTCTGCTTTGCAGAAGTGTCCCTAGAAAGATCATCAGCGATACAAAAAATAATAATTTCAGGCCTATCAGGGCAATGCCTTCGGAAAGGTAGAGTAGATTCGGAATTCCGCCAGATGCTATCAATGTGTGTATGAGTCCAAAAATTGTTTGGATAATTACAACTGTTATGAAAATCCCTAACCAATTACCCACTATTTTGGATAGAATATAAGATTCACGAGTGATAGGCTTGGACATAACCCATTCGCTGGTTCCCATCTTATCTTCGCCAATTATACTTCCGAGAAGCATGATAATAGCCACGAAAAACACTAGTGTGCTGAGAATAGGCAGCATAGCCGATGAACCATTTTCGGGTATAGGATTTTCTGGCATCCAGAGACTGAATGCGAGAATTGCATTTACAATAATTAGTGAGAATATTGAGATTATGATTCCTATTTTGGATTTTCCAAACCAGAATCCAAGTTCCTTTTTGAGCATATTAGGAAAACCGTGCACTATTCCGAGGTCTTGAACTTTTTCTAATCCTTTATTGCTTAGCACCTGGTCCTCCTTGCACAGTCGATTTTTTTATTAGTTCCATAAAACTGCTTTCAAGATTGAAACTTGTTTTTTCATATTTTTTTATAGTTAAGGTTTCATCTTCGAGTAATTTACGAAGCAGATATTTATCTGCCAGAGTAGAATCGGTAACTGTAATGAGTAATAATACATTATCACCGAAATCTTTTATTTTCAGCTCTTTGACCCATTCGAAGGATTTAATTTTCTCAAATTTATTGTGTGAAGTCTTTTCTAATTCTATCTTAAAAACGGCATCTTCAGTGCTGCTGAGTATTTCGGTAATGGGTGCCTGTGCGAGCAATTTGCCCTGGTGAAGGACTCCGACAGTATCACTTACCCTTTCCACATCGCTTAAGATATGAGTGGAGTAAAAGACGGTGGTAAGGCCACGAAGTTTTTCCAGCGTGTCGAGTACTTTATGTCTTCCAATAGGGTCTAGAGATGCGGCAGGTTCATCGAGTATCAGAAGTTCTGGTGAATGGATCAATGCTTGAGCGATGCCGAGTCTTTGGATTTCTCCGCCGGAAAATCCTCGGACTGGCCGATTAGATTTATCCTGCAGTTCGACCATTTCAAGTAGCTCATCGATTTTGCTTTCGATTCTATTTTTGGGGCCAGAGAAATAGAATCCAGCACAAAAACGCAGCGTTTCTCTTGCTGTCATCTTTGGATAATAGCTGGGGCTTTGTGTAAGGTATCCGGTTTTTTTACGGATTTCAACGCTTTGACTTTTAATATTGTAACCGAGAATATCGCCTTTACCTTCGGTTGGATTAAGCAGGCCGAGAAGAAGTTTGATTGTAGTAGTTTTGCCAGCACCATTAGGGCCAATAAAACCATATATCGAGTTTTTCTTCACCTTCAAATCAAGAGAGTCGAGTGCTGTGAAATTGCCATAATTTTTCTTTAATTCTCTGGTATCGATTGCATATTTTATTTCACTCAAACTTCCTCCTTCGAGTTATTCAAATTTGCGAAAATATATCATTTATATTTATTTTAATCAAATCAATTTTCCATATTTGACAATTATTTCATCAGAAATCGGATATTTAACTTGATTTTTATCTTGTAGATAATATATTAATTCGGATTTGGAACTGAAAGGTTCGTTCTTTGAAAGCGATTGATACAAGATATTTGCGTATAGCAATCGAAGAGGCCGAGAAGGCTAATCAAAAAGGTGAAGTTCCAGTTGGCGCTGTAATTGTTCACGATGGAGATGTGATTGCTGTTGGTTATAATCTAACCGAAACCAATCATGATCCGACAGCACATGCAGAGATAGTTGCCATACGGCGAGCTTGTCAGAAGCTCGAAAGCTGGCGTCTTTTTGATGCGAGCATTTATGTTACCCTTGAACCATGTCCTATGTGTATTGGGGCAATCATAAATGCTAAGATAAGCCGTCTTGTTTTTGGTGCATATGATGATCGTTATGGTGCTGCAGTTTCGAAAATCAATATGCCCGAGCTATTTCCCGAATACGGTAGGTTGCAGGTTATAGGCGGTTTATTGAAGGAAGATTGCCAAAGGCTTCTTGAAAGATTTTTCGCAATACGCAGATAGTTATAAATTTGGAGAGGTGTCCGAGTTGGCTTAAGGAGCACGATTGGAAATCGTGTATGCAGAGATGTATCGGGGGTTCGAATCCCCCCCTCTCCGTTTTTTTTTTTTAAAAAATCTGCAAAATTAGACTTGACAAGGGACTCTGGCTTATCCTATAATATCATTAAGAAGCGTTTGTGACCAAAATGTGTCTAAACTAGTGAAAAATAATTATTTCCCAGATACTGAAGACAATTTAACCAAAAATTTAGCCCTAAAATCACCAAAATAGCTTCATTCCATAGCCAATAGTTTCATGGTTATCCTATAATCTTTATTGGTTTATTTAGTCCCCCCTGAAAAACATCGTAACTCACTGATTTTTATATAGACAAGCTCTAAAAAATTGCTTATTTCCTACATGTTGAAATTTAATAAATTTTAGCAAAATGGGGGCTTTTTATGCTATCAAAAGAACCAAAATCAGAAGGTTTAGTTTGGGATGGTGATGTGGGTTGTTCAGAATCGACTAAAGTAGTTACGCACAAAATCCTAGCCTTTTTTTATTTTTCTTCGGGACAGTACTGATGCCGAAACAGGTTCGCTTTACTATGTTCCATTCAATTCCTATCACTTCCTTCCCACAATGCCATTACCAGCTATGCAGTTGTGATTCAGATTTAATTCCCCTTGTATGAGGCGTTGACACTTTCTTGCAAGCGTCCGGGATGCCGGCTTTTCTGGGCAAACAAAAAGTTGCGAAGGAAACCTCCGCAACTAAAATTGAACCTATCTAAAGATGTGCAAAAAACCGTAAATATTGAATCTAATATCCTTTTTTTGCTTTTTATTTGATATATGAAACGCGGTCTATGGCTCTTTCCTCGCCATTATCGGCTTCAATGATATAAACTCCCGAAGAAATGCCATTATCCGGCGTCCATATCCTTTCATACCTTAGGTTCTCGATGAGCTTGCCATCGATATCATAAATTTTGATCATAGCTGATGCTGGTGCATCTATGGAAACAGCGCCATTGAAAGGATTGGGAGCTGATGTAATGGTCATATTATCTGGTATATCGATCGTGTTTTCTTTCAGGCCTTCTGTGCTAAATGATATTAGATAAGAAATATCTTCTGTACCACCACCGCTCATGAAATCGATATTGTATGCATATTCCTTGACAATGCCCACATCTTCGGCTAACCAATGACGGAATGAAACATATGTCATCGAATCTTCGAACATCGTTGATGAAACCTCATAATAGGTAGTCATTTCCGTCTTGATGCACTCATATTCGCCTGCTGGAGCGTTTACTGTCTCAAAGCCTATTATCTCGCCATGAGTTATTATGTATGCATCGACCGGGAAGCCCATGATCTCCATGACTGTATCGACTTCAAAAACCAACCACTCGTCGCCGATAGAAAATGGATCCGGTAGAACTCTCATCGGAACCTCGAAATCCATGCCCATATCCCCCAGCAATTGCTCAAATAAATAGATTCCATCGGTTCTAAATTGCATTGTGATAGTATCTGTACTGGTCGTTGTTTCCTGTAAGATGTCAACAGCATCTGCGCCCATATCTGTGTACATATCTATCACGGTTTCTGTGCTATTTGTGAAACCATCCGCAGTTGAATCCCGATAAACCCATTCATATCCAAGCCCTACTGGATAAAAATCTCGTGCATCTTCAGCACATAGGACTATGGCCATAATCACAGAAACCAAAATAATAATTCTTTTCATAATTCCTCCTTATTTTTCTTCATTTCTCTAAAAGATAAGTCCTATATCAAACATTGTCAATCAATTAAAGAATTCTGACAAATGCAAGAAAATATTTATTTTATCCTTTCCATATTTTTTTTGATGTTTAGATTATTGACTATGAAAATTGGTATAACAACAACAATACCAGTAGAAATAATCTATGCAGCCGGGCATGTCCCCATCGATTTGAATAATTCACTTGTCAGCTCGCAGATTCGAGATAAACTGATTTCCAGTGCAGAATACTCGGGATATCCCAGAAATATCTGTGGCTGGATAAAGGGAATCTATGGTTCTGTTATTCGAATGCTCGAAAAGGAAAATCTATCTACTATAATTGCTGTAACACAGGGCGACTGTTCTAATACTCATGCCCTAATGGAAACACTGGAGCTTGCCGGTGTCCGCACGATACCATTTGCATTTCCATATGATCGTTCCAGAAGGATACTAAAAGAGCAAATCGATGAGCTTGCAGATAAACTTGGCGCCGATTGGCCCAAAATCCGAAAATGGAAAAAACGTTTGGATGATATAAGGCATCTGGCACATCAAATCGATTTCATGACCTATGACAGCCTGAGATTTACAGGCCAGGAGAATAGCCTCGCACTCATAAATTGCTCCGATTTCAAATCTTCTCCGGATATTTTCGAAAAGGAACTTAAGGAAATGCTCGAAAAAAGGAAAACACAAAAGCGAGATGATAGTTTGCCCAGAATTGGTATGATTGGAGTTCCACCGATAATGCTCGATTTCCATGATACCATAGAAAATTATGGCTCACATATTGTTTTCAATGAGGTGCAAAGGCAATTTGCGATGCCATTTGATACCGATGATATTTTGGAGCAATACCTTAAATATACTTATCCTTATTCTGTATTTCAAAGGCTGGATGATATCGATGAGCAAATCAAAAATCGAAGAATCGATGGGCTTGTTCATTATGTGCAATCTTTCTGTTTTCGACAAATCGAGGATATGATATTCAGAAAGAAGCTCGATATCCCCATTCTCACAATCGAAGGCGGCGACAACTTCGAAACAGATGAAAGACAAAAAATGAGAATACAAGCTTTCGTAGAAATGCTGGCTCGAAAATGAAAACCTATGGTATAGATCTCGGTACAAGGAATATCAAAATTGCAGAATTTTCGAATAATGAGTTCCAATTTCGAATATTTGATACAGTGGATTTTTATAAGAATTATATCATCTCCAAAGAGGGCAGCTTCGAAATCGATCTCCAAAAATTACATATAAATGGCCAGATATGTGCGACAGGCTATGGACGTGAAATGGCAAATCTCACTGGCATTAGAAAGATATCAGAAATAATGGCTCATACAAAAGGCACAATATGGCAAACTGGGCTTTCTGATTTCATCCTCATCGACCTGGGTGGCCAGGATTCCAAAATAATAGACATCGAAAACTACAATGTGCAGGATTTCAGGACAAATGACCGCTGTGCAGCATCGACAGGCCGATATCTTGAAAATATGGCGAATATTCTGGGAATGAGTATCGATGAAATATCCAAATATCATCGAAATCCGGAGAAATTATCCAGCATTTGTGCTGTTTTTGGCGAGTCGGAACTTCTTTCGAAAATCGCTATGGGTAGCTCGATTGAAAGTCTCGCATCGGGTGTGAACCATGCTCTTGTAAACAGGCTAAAGCCCTTTATTGCATCATTTATGTCCAAAACGATCGTCCTTACCGGTGGTGTATCTAAAAGTGAAGCTATCCAAAAAATAATAGAAGAAAACTTCCAAACCGACCTTATAATCCCCCAATTTCCGCAGTTTAATGGAGCAATCGGAGCGATAGCGGATATTATAGATATTGACATCACAAAGAGTATAATATAGTCTTATATCCTTTATTTACAATAAATTACAATATTCATCTAAACAAATATGCAAATAAAACAACTCTTTTAGCTAATTTTATGGAGCTTACGCATTTTTTACTTGACAAATGTTTTCTTATCGCTAAATATTATTAAAGGAATTTGATGCACTGGAGATACTATGCTGGGTGAGTTTTATAGTTTTGAAAAAAAAGATTTTGCAAAATTTATCTATAAATTAACAGAATATGGCAAAATCGCCAATTTTTTACCCCTTAAAGGCAAAAATCCTGCCCTTTCATTCATAAGTGAAAAAAATCATATCCAATTAGAAGATTTCGATTTCGATAGGCAATTGTCTATGGACTCTCCGAGATTGCTTCTGCAGAAGCCATATGAGCAAATTGGTAAATTTGTCAACCCTACTGAAAAAGTCGTTTTCTTTGGTTTAAAAAACTGTGATATATACTCTATCCTTATTCACGACAAAGTCTTTTTGTATAAAGAGCCTATCGATGAGAATTACAAAGAAATCCGAAATAATTCTATTATTGTTTCTTTCGATTGCCGAATTATTTGCGAGAATTGTTTTGCATCTTCTTTTCTTGACAATCCCTATCCAAGCGGCAATTTTGATTTGAATATTTCTATTGTCGATGATAGATTCCTGGTTCAAACCGGTTCCCAAAAGGGTGTTGAGATTATCGGCCAGCTCGAAAAAAAGAAAGCTAGCAATTCTGAAAAGCAACAGCTTTTCGATAAGCGCGAGATGCTAAAAACAGAATTTCAGAAGAGAAAAATCGACCTGGAAAATTTCTATCAGATAGAGAAATTAGAGTTTATAAATGAAGGCCTCGATGCTATTACAGAACCCGATAAATGCCTTAATTGCGGCGCTTGCGATTATATTTGCCCCGCTTCTAATCAATTCAAGATACAATCGGGGTCCGAATATATTCATTCTAAATGGTCAACGTTTTTTCAAAATTCAAACTTAGCTAGTTACAAATTCAAAGAGAGATTTATCTATAAATTTCTATATTTCAGGTATTTGTATAATTGCATCGCCTGTAGCGGATGCGGAAGATGTACAAATATCTGTCCGGGGGGGATCGATATAGCAGATATCCATAGAAAGCTAAATGCTTTCTTAGAAAGGCGTATAAATGAAAACATCTCTATATGATTTTGTCCCTGCTCAAATAATATCTATTCGTCAGGAGTCGAAAAAAACAAATACCTATTCTTTAAGGGTCGAAGAGCCTATCGATTTTGCAATCGGGCAATTTATCATTGTGAATATGCCTTCGATTGGACAGTTTCCAGTTATGGGACATCCGATTTCAAAAAGCGGAGATATTTTAGAAATCACACTTTCCAAGGATAATGAACTTGAGAAAATATTTTGCATACAAAAGCACATCTCGGATACGATTATGATACGAGGCGGCTATGGCAATGCCTTAGATATATCATCTATGAAGGATAAAAATCTCCTTTTTATCGCATCCAATAGCGGCATAATCAATATAAAGCCAATATTTTACGGACTGCTGCAAGATAGAGACAATTATCAAAAGATTGATATCAATTATAGTTCATGCAATTACGATGAATTGATTTACAAAGAAGAACACTCCCACTGGCAAGCTATCGATGATACACAACTTACGATTTCACTCGAAAAGCCGAAAAAGGACTGGTCGGGTTATAAAGGAAACATATTAGACCTTTTATTAAAAAACCAGTTAAAATTAAAGAATACCATAGCCTTTATTTCAGTAGAATCAAGATTATCAAGTTCAATAATGGAATATTTGCTTGCTCAGAATTTTGATAAGAAAAACATTTTCATAGTCTTATTAGAGGATATCAATTGCGGAGTTGGCAAATGCAGCAAATGCAATATCGGCCCCTATCTTAAATGCAAAGATGGGCCTATAATGAATTATTCTGATATTGAAAGATTTCTTCTCAGCCACAAAAAAATGAAGAATATAGAAAGTGCATATGTCTGATAAAAAATTAAAATGCCAATTCTGTAGCCTACAGGATGATATTTATATTAACGAGTTATCATCCAATGATAAAAAAGATGCATTTTGTATCGACTATGATTCAACAAAGTCTGGAGTTTGCGCAAGAGGCCATTTGATGGCTAAATTATATTCACATCCAAATAGAATAAAGGAGCCGCTTCTTTCTAATGAGAGAGCTTCATATGGCCTTGCCATCGAATCCCTCAGTCGGATGCTGGATAAAAATACAGCATTTCTTCTCGGCCCAAGTTTGACTCTTGAGGATGCCTTATCAGCTATTAAGTTCTCTAAAGAATTGGGAAGTGACTTTGTATCTCTTGCTATTCCTGAAGATGAGACTGTTTCATTTCTCATGAATAGATTTTCTTTTGAGAGTTTCAATGACTCTAATCTAGTGATTATTGTAGGTGATGTATTAAGTACCCATCCTACCATTTCTCGTTATTTCCTTTCTTTTTTCAAAAATGAAAATAAATCTTTGGTAGTAATCGATAATCACGAAACCGTTACATCTGGTTCGGCAGATTTGTTTTTACAGATATTACCCGGACAGGTTGGCGCATTCATTAAAGAGCTTGTCCGATATAATAATGAAGAATGGTCGAACCTGGATAAATATCGAATCGATAAAAGCGAAATCGAGAGTTTTACCGATTTGATGAATGATGCTAAAAACCCGATAATTCTCTTTTCTAATAATTTTGGCCATTTCTATCAGCCAGAAAGAATTGGCTATCAAGCGCAGAAACTGGCTCAATCCCTCGGTGATTCACATAATTTTGCATACCTCCCTATTGGTTCGAATAGTAGAGGCATATACAGGCTTCTTCGCCAGAACGATATGAAAAAGCTGCCTGAAACATTAAAAGCAATAGAATCCGGCAAGGTTAGCAAAATTGTTATGCTTCAAACAGACATCACTGAAGCAGTCCCAGCAATCGATCTTTTTAATATTGAAAGTATTATCCAGAGCACTTTATTGCCAACAGCTATTACGCCTTACTGTCATATAGTACTGCCAGGATTGCTTCTCGGTGAAAAAAAGGGCACATTATTGACTCTTGAAGAAAAACTCGAGAGACTAAATCCTATCAAGAATAAATACAACATCCTTCAAGAAAATCGCATATTTTCTGGAATGGCGGGAATCTTAAATGGCATTACTCAAAAAGAAATAGCAGAAATTTTGAAAAGTTACCGGCAACCACCTAAAAAATCTGGCACTTTTTTTGCTATAAACAAACCTGTTTATATCGGCTTTTCTGAACCATTTCATCATTCAGATGGCTCTTTAACACGCTCCCTTTTACAAAATGATACCGATAAATTCAAAGAAAAACTTTCTTTGAAGAAGGCAATGGATAATCCTGTCATAACTGATTTTGACCAAAATGATGAAAAATCGATTATAATGACACCGGTACATATTCCAGAATTTAGAAGGCTTTTTACTCGTAAATTTGAACCCGGTATAATGCAGATGAAAGGCTAAAATTGAATGCTAAGCTCTCAAAAAGGCTTTATCTAGAAAAAGATCTTTGCATAGGCTGTATGGCATGTGTGTTTGCGTGTAAATCAGCTCATGATGGAATAAACCATATGCAATATTGCAATTTTGAATCCAATTTCTATCTTCCCAATCCTTGCCGAAATTGTAATATCCCAATATGCAAGGATGTTTGCCCGGTAGATGCAATCGAGAAAACCGGAAATGGAACAATCAAATTAAACAAGTCAAAATGCATCGCATGTGGCTCCTGTCATATTGCCTGCCCATTTGGTTCGGTCGTAGAAAATGATAAATTAGTTTATTCAATATGCGATCTTTGTTATGATACTATATACCAGAACAATCCAGCGTGCATTGCAACATGTCCAACAAATGCTTTGAAAACAAAAAGACTTAAAATTAAAGAATCAGAGAAAAAATTATAGATGAAAACAATAGCTGAAAAAATCACTAAATTTCTTGGCGAAAAAATCGATATCCATATCGAAACAATGGGCAATCGAATCTATATATCGGTCGCTATTGATGATCTTATTGAATTGATGAGTCTGGTGAAAAATGAACTTAATTGCGAATTTTCCGCTGCTTCTGGTTTTGCAGAAAGTGACGGTTTTGTTCTTGTGTATATGCTTTTTAATAATGAAAAAAGTTATATGGCCAATATTAGAACAACATTAAAAGATGGAAAAGCAATCTTTCCATCTATCAAAGAAATCTATCCCGAAGCAAATTGGGCTGAGAAAGAGCTTGCAAATAGATATAATATCGAGTTCAAAGATAGTCAAAACAAAACTTCCGAGAAAAATGAAAACGATGGCATCATCGATGTATATGCATCTGTGTTAGACCTTGATGTCGAAAGTATTATTTGATATGGCTAATGGTATCATAAATAAGATTAGTACTGGATTACGAAATATTATATCATCTGAAGAGCAGTCAAAAGAAGAGAATAGAATTAATGATGAGATAATCCTTTTCGATCCAGACAATTGCATTTTATGCGGCCTTTGTGCCAAGCATTGCCCAATAGACTCCATTCAAATACACGACATAAATGAAATACGTACAATAATTAGAGATCATTCAAAATGCTTGAAGTGCAATAACTGTATCGATATCTGCCTAATTGGAGATGGTTCAATACAACAAGAACTAAACTGCATAGAGTCTGAAGAAATCGATAGTATTAGCAAAGAGCTAATCAGATGCGAGAAATGTAGAAAACCAATCGGATCAAAATCATATCTTGAACATGTCGGAAATAAAATGTCCGATAAGATCTATTCCAATAAAACCCTACTCTACTTAAAATTTAAAAAATTAGGCATCATGGGCGAGAAAGAAAAATATCAAACGCGTCATTCTATCAATAATGATATTGAAATAATCTGTCCCAAATGCCGTATCAAACTTGAGATAGAGCAAAAATAATTTTTTAAAAAGCTCTCTTTAATCTTGTAGAATCTGTTCATGGATATTAAATTTAAATTAACATTTATAAAGGAGGTTCTATTATGGAACTCAAGAGATTACTGGTTTTATTTTCTATCATTGCCATCCTCTTATTTGCTTTCGGTTGCCCGGATGATGATGATGATGATGACAATAATAGCAATGATGATGACTCAGCCATGTACGAAGCATCTGGCGCAGTCGATTCTAATGGAGAATTATTGCTTGAAACAGAAAGTGGCGCAAAGCTTGCAATTCCTAGATATGCTGTACCATTGACTATCGAAGAAGAAACAGGCACAATGGTCTTTTCTATAGAAAGAGATTTGTCTATAAGCCCTGTTTTGGATGAAGGGGCATCGAGTGCTTCTGATGTCTATCGCTTTGGGCCTGATGGTTTCGTTTTTGCTTCACCAGTTAGAGTAACAATACCTATCGATAATTTCGATGAGTCCAAGGAATATGAGATTTATCGTATTAATCAGACAACAGGTGAAGCCGAAGTATATTCATCATTTATCGATGAAGAAAATGCCACGATTTCAGCATATACATATCATCTTTCACCCTGGGCAATCTCAGAAAGAGAATACCGGGAACGCTCTGGTGGGGCCGTTCGCATTTCAAATACGAGTTCGACACATGCACTTCATGTCAGCGTAGCGGATTTCGTACCGGCCTATCCCATGGCAGATACAGTTACCTGTTCGCTCTATGATGCATATTTTCCGGCATTAGGCTCCGGTTCTTTTGTGGCCAGTAGCGGACTTTGGCATCTTCCACAGGGCACATATACCCTATGTTTCCGCATGTCGGAACAGGGCACTTTCATGAATCCACCAGGCGATCCTGTTCGCTGGTATGAGCATGATGTTATAATTGATCAGCCCTGGTCAAGAACCAGTCCAAATATTTCGGATGAGTTCTCATATGGCCGTCCATCCGATGATGCTGTCGATGGCTTTTGTGATTGCCGTCCAGAACCGACTCCTTCAGCTGGAACCGGCGATGTTCAGGTAACATTGACATGGCATAATTCTGATCCGATAGACCTCGACCTCTGGATAATTGAACCAGATAGTACAGTATGTAATTATGCTACAACCCCAACTGCAAGCGGTGGCACTTTAGATAGAGACAATCTCTGTGGATCAACCTATATCAATGGAAGGCCCGAGAATATCTTCTGGAGCTCCGCACCTGAAGGTACATATCGCGTTCAAGTTGACTGGTTTAGCGATTGTGGCAATGGCATGAGTTCACAGGGCTATGATGTCAGAATTGTAAATGGTTCAGATGTCAGGACATTCTCAGGAACAATCCAGGCAGAAGAGACAATCGATATTGCAACATTTACCGTATCAAGGCCTTCATTAGCAAAATCTTCGGGTAATTCGATATTCTATATCGGCCAGAAGACAGAAAGAATTGCCGAAAGGCCACCGAAATATTAAGTGTTTAGCTAGATTTCATTTTTTTCTGAAAAAAAAAAGAAAAAAGCTTGCATAATAAATTATACGCCCTATATTAATAATGATAAGTTCTTATTAATGTAGTTTTGTTTCGGGGTTAGGGCACTGATACTAAATTTTTTAAGAACTTAGGGCGGCTTTTATAAAGCCGCCTTTTTTATTATATGGGGCTTTAGTCTGAAGTTCCACAGCCATTTCAAAAGCTACCCCAATCCACGCAAGGCCTTGCGCTGATTTGGGGGTTCACTTGGCATGACTACATTTCGATTTTCTCGATTAACTCCAGTGCTTTATGCTGCTTCTTATCTTGCTTGGTGACAGTTTCAAATGTCAGATTCTTGCTTTTTTCATGTATAATTTTGCAAGTGTTTTTCACAATTGTCGATAATGATGAAAGAAGTGTTTATTTTTTATAGCCATATATTATAGAAAATATATATATTTTATAATATTTTTTGTAATGGTACCACTTATATTTTAGCCAAAAAGTATGACAAGACGCAACAGCGCATTGCCTGAAGCTGTGATAGGTTTGTTTATCTTCTTCGGAATGCTTTGCTCTGCTGGATTTTTTGGCTTTCGCGCTTATTACGGTTTTCAATCTCTGGAATGACCTGTGTTTGTAATAAATTATTTTCATCATAAGAGCTAAAAAGGTATTTCGTTTTTAAATTATCGACAATCGCCCAGGGCGTGGTCAAAAAGGGGTTATCGAAGATCAAAAAATTCGATTCTATTCGAATTCGAGAAAAAAATATTTGATTCTCCAAGAATCAAACTCATAATAAATAATGTCCTATTGTATTCATTAACAACGACTTGCACAGCCCTGCAAAAAGGATAGAAATCGAAGTTCTTTCATGTAAAAATTATTTTGACTGGATAAAACAGAATCTCAAAATAAATCGTTTTTTAGGGATAAATAGAAATGCAATTGAAACACAGCTCTGGGTTGGAGTTTTCGCATGATCAATTTAAGCTCTTATGAAGGCAGAAAAGTGATGTGTTTGTTTTGATTCTTCGAGACAGTAGTGAAATGCATAAGAAAAACAATAATAACCTATTTTTGCAAAACTTTCTCCACTACCTCACGAAGACATTCCTTAGTATAAGGCTTTACAACTACTTCCTTGAATCCATAATCCGAATAATTTACCAAAACCTCGTCCTCAGCATATCCGCTGGAAACAATAACATTTGCATTTTTATCGATTTTTAGTATTTCAGTTATTGTCTCTATTCCGCCTTTTCCACCTGGAATTGTAAGATCCATTATGATAATATCAAAACCCTGGCCTTGTTGGTATGCCTTTTGAAAAATCTCGATAGCCTCTTCTCCTGATGCTGCAGTAGCAGTCTCGAAGCCCATGCTGACAAGACGATATTTGGTAACGCGTCGGACAATTTCTTTATCGTCCATTATCAATGCCCTTTTGCCTTCGAATTTTTTGTGGGGTTTTGGAGTTACTTTGGAATTCTTCTTCTTTTGTTCTTTTTCTATGGCAGGAATAAGCAGTTCGAAAATCGTACCTTTTCTCGCCGAAGACTTTACCTCGATATAACCCCCATGCTTTTTGATTATGGAATAAACCGTTGTCAAGCCAAGCCCGCCTTCAGAATCTTTTGTGCTAAAATAAGGATCGAATATCTTATCGATATGGTTTTCGGAAATACCATGTCCCTCATCTGCAAATGTTATCTTGATATACTTCCCTGATTGAAATTGGGAGAAATTTTGAACATCGAGTTCAATATTTTCTAAATCTATGTATAAATTACCGCCATCTGGCATGGCCTCTTTGGCATTTAATGTTAGATTAGAAAATACCTGCTGAATCTGGCCCTTATCGACATTCGCAATCCAAAGACCATCGGGACAATTATAAACAGGTTTCACATTGCTACCCGAAAGGTCAAATTGGACGATATCCTTCAGCACCTCGATCAAACGAATATCCTGTTTTACTGGAGCCCCCCCTTTCGAAAATGTTAGGAGTTGTTTGCTCAGACGCTTTGCCATATCCAATGATGCTTCTGAATCCTGAAGGAATTTCCATGCTGGATGCGATGGCTCGAGATTGTCTTTTACAATCGAAAGATTACCAAAAAGGCCCATAAGAATATTATTAAAATCATGAGCGATACCACCTGCCAGAGTTCCGAGACTTTCTAATTTCTGAGTACGAATCCTTTGATCTTCGAGATTCTTTCTTTCGGTTATATCGCGAACCGTTGCCAATACTTTATCATCCTCGAAAGGAACCATTTGGGCATTGTAAATTTTTTCTTCTGAACCTTTTAAGAATTTATAGTCGAAAACCCTTTTGTTTTTAGTCTCGATAGTTTTTGCGATGTTTTCTAATATAATTTTCTGCTGTTCTTCTGAAAAACCAGCATCCTTGATATTCTTGCCGATTATTTCTTCGGAAGATATAAGCAACTCTTCATCTATCTCGGCTTTGAAATCGATATATGTCCCATAGCTATCGAGAATAAACATCATCTCTGGCATCGCATCAAGAAGTGCTTGATTTCTATTGTAGGTGATTTCTAATTGCTTCTCCTGTTCCTTTTTTTCGGTAATGTCCCTAACCATTGAAAGCACCTGCCCTTCGCCACAAGGAACCATTCTTACTTCAAAGAAATGCTGCTTTTCATCTAATATCAGAGAATATTCATAATTTTGATTTTCCTTGGACTCCAGAGTTTTTATCACTTTCTTTTTGGTTAATTCAGATAGCTTTTTGGGCAAAACCTCATCAATTTTCTTACCAATGAACTCCTTCTCCGGAACAAGCAGCTTTTCGCTTTGCGGTGCGTGATTATCAATAAATCTGAATTGGTCATCTATTCTAAATAATAAATCGGGAATAGCGGCTAAAGTTGCACTATATCTCTTTTCATTTTCACGGATCGCTTCTCGCATCTTGTATTCTTTTGTTACATCTCTAAAAACGAGTACGGTGCCTAAGATATTGCTATTTTTATCTTTTATGGGAGCTGCTGAATCTGCGATTTGATATTTCTTGCCACTTTTGGAAATAAGGGCAGTATGATTGGCAAGCCCAATAATTTTACCTGTTTGTAATACTTTGCCTACCGGATTATCGACTTTTTTCAACGTATTGGAATCTACAATATTAAATACTTCTGTTAATCCTCTTCCAATTGCATCTTCAATCTTCCATTCAGTTAATTTTTGGGCGATAGGATTCATAGATTCAATATTACCCTTGGTGTCGGTAGTTATAACTGCATCGCCAATAGAATTGAGTGTCGTCTCCAATCGGTCTCGGCTTTCACTTAGCTGTAATTCGGTTTTTTTACGTTCGGTAATATCATCTATGATAGACAAAATCCTATTATGGCCATCCATCTTCAAGATTTCAGCAAAGAAAAGTCCGATTAAAATTCCACCGCTTTTCTTTTGTAATTCAACCTCGATACCATCTACTCTGCCCTTTTCTGCTAATTCATTTTTTATTTTTGTTCTGTTTTCTTGAGAAAGAATCTTCAAGTCAATGGATGTTTTGCCAATTATTTCGGCTCTTTTATAGCCAGTGGTTTTAATAAAATTACTATTAATTTCAATATATCTATCTGTATCGATATCCTCGATACACATAAGTAACGGTCCATTATGAAACGCCCTGGAAAACAATTCTTCAGACCTTCTAAGCTCCTTTTCCATTTCCTTTCTTTTGCTAATATCTTCAAAAACAGTAACGAAATGCGAGCTATCAGTTGAGAATGCAGAAATGGAAAAATATTTATTAAAAGGTTTGAAATAGACTTCAAATCGGTAAGGTAGTCCTGTTCGGGCAACTTTAGTGAAGATTTCAAGATAAGGCGGCCTGTCTGTTCCATAGACTTCGGTTGAAAATTTACCAACTATATCTTCGGTTCTAAGCTCCAGAATATTTTCATACGCAAGGTTTACATCAGTGATACGATAATCCACTGGATTGCCAAGTTTATCATGGACAATCTCGTGGATTGCAACTCCTTCGTTCATATTTTCGTATAGTTTGCGATATTGCTTTTCGCTTTTTTTTATCTTTTCCCGCAAAAGGAAACTATTTGTGCTATCTCGAAAGACAATCACAACTCCTTTTATTTTTCCAAAACTATCGAATATCGGCGCGCCAGAATCTGAAATATGGTATTTATCACCATTTTTAGAAATTAAAATGGCATGATTGGCCATATCGACTACAATACCTTTTTTTAATACTTTTTTTGCAGGAGAATCTATTCGTATGCCGTTTTTAGAATCCACAAGATGCAAAATCTTGGATATTTTATGGCCAATAGCATCATCAGCATTCCACCCGGTGAGTCTTTCTGCTTCAGGATTGAGGCCGGTAATAATTTCTTTCGCATCACAAGAAATGACAGCATCACCCATGGAATTGAGAATCATTCGTAGATTATCGATCTTACTAGATAATGCTTTTATCTTCTCTTTGGCCTGTTGTAAATCGCTAATATTCGAATCAATATGACCACTGTCCATGATTGTCCTAACTTAAGTCTAATTATAAGTTATAGGCTATACCATTTTTTCTTGACACTATTAAAACAATTTTTTGCTCTTCCTCATTTTAATTATACACAAATTTCCTAAAATGTCAATTTTTTTTACAAATTAATTCATGATAACAAAAATTTTAGAAGGTCTTTGGATACAATTGCTCCATCAAAATTTTTCTTTCAATTTAATTCAGATTTTGTATTTTCTATAAAGGTATTTAATATTGAGGATAATTTAATGGATTATAGCAAATTCACAAAACAAGAGTTGATAGCGGAAATATTACACCTCGAAGAAAATGAAAAGAAATTGCTCTATCTAATCGAATCGATGACCTTTGGAATTGTCTTTCAAGATAAGTCGGGAATAATCATATCCGCAAATAAAATGGCCGAAAAGATACTTGGCCTTTCACTCCAACAGATGCAAGGCCGCAAATCCACAGACCCCAGATGGAAATCGATACGTGAAGATGGCTCTTCTTTTCCCGGCGAAGAACATCCTGCAATGATTGCTCTGAAAACTGCCGAAAAAGTCCATAATGTCAAAATGGGAGTAAAAAAGCCTGGCAATCCAGAAATCACATGGATCAATATCAATGCTGTGCCATTATTTCGTGATGGAGAAAATGAGCCTTATCAAGTTTACTCTACTTTTGAAGATGTAACCCAAACAGTTAACTTTCAAAAAGGGCTACAAAAAAGCCAGAAGATTTTCGAGCTTTTTATGAAACATCTTCCCGGTGCGGTCTTCTTGAAAAACCAAACAGGTAAATTATTATTCGCAAATGCGACATTTGCAAAATTAATCGGTAAAAACCCAGAAGAAATAATCGGCAAAAATATTGATAGGATGCTGAATCCTAAAAATGTAGAAGCATTTGCCGAAGAGAATAGAAAAATTATTCTAAATCGCCAACCTATTGTATCCGAGCATGAGTTTACCTGGCAAGGCAATACTTCTCATTTCTATAACTATAAATTCCCAATCGAATTAAAAACCGACTTTTTTGACATGCAGCAAAATATACTTATCGGCTCAATAAGTATCGATATAACCGATCTAAAACAGATGCAGAACGCATTGGTCGAATCGGAAGAAAAATATAGAAACCTGGTAGAACACACTCCACAGGGCATTTGTACAATCGATGATAAAGGTATCTATATTTTCATGAATGAAGCAGCGGCAAAAGCCCTGGGCGGACTTCCTAATGATTTCATCGGCAAAAAGATGAATGAGATCTTCCCTGAAGAAATCGCGAATGAACAGCTATCAGAAATCCATAAGACAATTGAAAAGGGCAAATATCATCAGACAATAAAGCGCTCTTATGTCGCTGGTGAATATAGATGGTTCGAAGCTAGAATGCAGCCACTTCAAAATGATGAAGACCATTTTGACCGGGTCTTGCTTATCCTTACTGATGTAACAGAAATCAGAAAAGCCGAAAAAGAGAGAGAAGAATTACGCGCTAAATTGCAAAGAGCTCAAAAAATGGAAGCTCTGGGAACATTGGCTGGTGGAGTTGCCCATGATCTTAATAATATTCTCTCGGGAATCGTTGGTTACCCAGAAATCCTAATGATGGATATCGAAGATCTAAAAAATAAAACTAGTAACTACCTCTTTTTAGAAAAATTAGATGACATTCACAAGACTATTGATATGATTAATAATTCAGGGCAAAGAGCTGCAAATGTGGTTCATGATCTTCTTACTCTTGCAAGAAGAGGAGTAAATATCAGCAAACCGGTTAATATCAATGATATAGTAAAATATTTCATCCATTCACCCGAATATGCAAAAATCCTAAAAGAAAATCCTGGAATCGAAGTAGAAACTCGACTGAATGAGAACACTCAAAATATCATTGGTTCGAAAGCGCATCTAAATAAAACATTATTGAACCTTGTCTTAAATGCCTTCGAGGCAATGCATAAGACTGGAACGATAAAAATTGAAACGAGAAATCAAACAATAATCGGCAACAAAAATGGATATGAGATAATACCCGAAGGTAGTTATTCTTTATTGATTGTTAAAGATGAAGGCACTGGTATCAAAGATGAAGATTTGGAAAGAATTTTCGAACCTTTTTATACTCGCAAAATAATGGGCAGAAGTGGCACAGGGTTAGGAATGGCAATTGTATGGGGTACTGTTAAGGACCATAATGGATACATAGATATCGATACAAAAATAGGTTATGGCAGCACTTTCACAATATATCTACCTGTATCAGATCAAGACATAAAAAATGACAATGTACCAGAAAGTAAAGAAAATCTATATGGAAAAGGCCAAAAAATTCTCATAGTCGATGATATCGAAGCCCAAAGGAAACTGGCGAGTGATATTTTATCGAGATTTGGTTATGAGACCATTACTGCAAGTAGCGGTGAAGAAGCGATTGAAAAATCTAAAAAACAGAAATTTGACCTCGTCATTCTCGATATGATAATGAATCCTGGAATAGATGGCCTCGATACATATAAAATACTTCTCGAAATAAATCCTGAACAAAAAATCATTATTGCAAGTGGTTATTCTGAAAACGACAGAGTGAAAAAAGCCCTTGAATTAGGAGCGAGTAAATATATCAGAAAACCATATAGCATAATGCAATTGGTCAAAGATGTCAAAGAATCAATGTTTTGATTTAATTATCTAAACTACCGAAATCATTGAACTTTTCCTTGCTAAATACTTTATTTGCCATATTTTAAATATAAAGTCAACCATTTAGGAAGCGCATGAAAAAACTTCTACCGCTCATTTTGTTAATACCAATAGTCTTTAGCCAAACAGAAATCAACTATAATCCAGCACACTACTTTGTCGGCAATATTTATACAAACCGCACTGTCGAAGAAGTCAAATTTTCGATAGGTTCGACCGGAGGCCCACAGAAATGGGATTTCACTACTTTTCCTGATGGTGATGAATCTGATTTCGAGGTAGTCGAATACTCTTCTTCTCTACCCGAAGTCGCCAGTTGCGCTATGACTCCTAATTATGTGATTTACAATCACACAATTACTCTTTTAAAGCCATATATATAGCATATATATAATACTTAATATATTTAGCAAAAGGATTTACTGATGTTTTAGCCTGAAAAGTATGACAATGCGGAGCAGCGCATTGTCTGATACTTCTGAAATCGAAGGATATGGATATATGCATCAAAACTCTTCCCGAGTTATTGGACTCGGGCTTTGGGGAGAAATGACTGACGATGGTTCGACATATTCACTAACAGCCTTTAATGAAGACTACAGCCCTTCGAATACATTCCCGATGAATTATGGAGACAGCTGGATCGAAACTTCTTATGGAACAGGCGAAATAAATTATATCGTTACCATGGACTATGAATACTGGGACACAAGCTATTACGAAATCGATGCATGGGGACAGATTATTTTACCGATAGGCACTTTCGATGCATTACGAGTAAAAAAGCGTCATCATAGGCATCAGGTTTCTGACCATTTTCTTTTTGGATTCGATAAATTCGAAAGAGAATTTGGTTGGCAATGGTACTGCTATGAAGTCGGCTTTGCTGGTTCATGGATGGGCCCAAAAGACACCCTGGATAATCTACCCGATTCGACATTTACGATAGGCAAGCTTAGCTATCAGATTGCAAATTCAATGCTCTCCATTTCTGAAAAAGAAGCAAAGCCGGCGAAAGTTGAGATTTTAACATATCCTAATCCATTTAATTCATCGATTTCGATCCTTACGGATGATAATGCAGATATATCGATTTTCGATTTGAATGGCAAGTGTATATTGCGAAATAGCTTGCCTTCAGGGGTTTTTAGATGGCAACCAAAAGGCGATTTAACTTCCGGGATTTATATTATCGAGATAGAATCCCATAATGGCCGTATCCAAAAGCAAGTATTCTATATCGGATAGTTTATTTATTAGTTACATCTTTTTCATTGCACTTGACAAGCCTTGCAGCCCTATTTATATTTTCGTAAGAATAAAGGAGATGTATTGAGATATATAACTTTGATATTAATTACTTTGCTTCTTCTTGCTGGAGTTTATTTCTATGCACTAAACCTGGACCAAATGGTCGATAGATTGGATCTGGCATTTTCTAGCTTCGATGATATACCTCTTTTTATCATTGTATTTGGTAGTCTCGGTGTCGGCATATTTTGGTCGCTTTTAATTTTTCTTATTCAAGAAATCAGGCTCCGGCTGAAGCTAATGCAGGTAAGAAGCGAAAATAAAAAATTAAGAAAAGAACTCGATATGCTTAGAATGCAACCACTTCAGGAAATTGACATAACCAATAAAATCAAAAAGGAAAAGCAATGAATTGGATTATAGCATCGATATTTATTGTCGCTTTTCTTATCGCTCTTGGTTTCTATTGGAAAAGCTCTCAACGAGGAGTCAAAAAAGACAGAAGCACCAGAGAGCTCATCGATGGTTTTGTAGCATTAATCGACAGCAACGTCGGAAAAGGCATCTACCATTTTAAAGATGCGATAAAATACGATACTAATTGCATAACTGCCTATATTGTACTCGGTGAATTGCTTTCCCGGCAAGGCAATTACCAGGAAGCAACGAGAATATACAATTCTCTTCTTCTCCGTTCGAATATCCCCGCCGAAAAAAGACAAAAAATCCAAATCTCATTGGCTGAAAACTATCTTCGAAACCAGAACTACAATCTTGCAGCAAAGCTTTCCAAACAAGCCCTCGCACCGAAAACATCTGCAAAAGCTTATCAGATTTATCTCGAAGCATCAGAAGCTTTAGGCAACTGGGACGATGCTTATCAAGCACTCCTCAGAATGCAAAAAATGGATAAGAATCCAGAAAAATATAAATCACATCTCGCAGGATATAAACTCGAGATTGGCCAAAAGCATCTCAATAATGAAGAATATGAAAAGGCACGCTCCGTCTTTAATGAAGCTGCCAAATTAGATTCTACCTCGCCATTTCCCGATCTTCTTATAGGCGATACTTATCTCGAAGAGGGCAAATTAAAAGAAGCTATCGAGTCCTGGTCAAAATTGGCCAAAGAACATCCAGAAAAGGCCAGTATGGTTTTCGAAAGAATCGAAAAAGCGCTATATGATGTTGGCGATTTCCAGAAAATTACCGGATTCTATAGAAAACTTATCGAAAACGATCTGTCTAAACCCCAGGCTGCGAAAGCTCTGGCACGCATATACTTCAAGATGGGCGATTGGGAAAGAGCGATTCAAACTCTATCTTATGCACCAAGTAATGACCTCGAAAGCATTATCCTGAAAATCGAGATTGCTGCAAAATCTGACAGCCTAATGATGAGCGAATCAATTGAAAATCTCAAAAAAGTAGTGGCTGAGAGCAATCGATATATCTGCACAAATTGTGGCAAAAAATACGAAAAACCTAATTTCTATTGCTCAAATTGCGGAAAATTCAATACAATTGTAAAATAATATGAAATACCTATCGAATATTTCGATTTTCATTCTTTTTATTTTTACTTCCATCGTTTTTTCAGCCAATTTTATAGATACAGGCAAAGGCGATGCATATCGAAATTTCTGGAAAAACCCGGAACTCGAGAAAATCATATTGGAAAGCGAAATACCAGAACAATTGGATTCCTTATCAGAACTCGATGGCAATGTGGCCAAGTTTGAGATGGGTAGGCTTTGTTTTTCGCTCGGGCTATATCGGCAGGCACAGCAGTATTTCGAGATGGCCGATGATACCGAGTTAAAATTTCTTTTTCTTGCACAGATTAATATGATTTTATCAGAATATGATCTTGCACTCGTATATCTCGAAAAAATTCCAGACACCAGTTTCGCTGGATATCCCATGCTTTGTAAAAAGCAAATATCATCTCTTAAACCAGATTTGACAGAAAATTTAGATATTAATGATGACTTTTCTAAATTTTATAGTTATTTTGTTAAACAAGAAAGCTCTTTGGACGATTTTTCTTATGAAGATGGCAGTTTTACGATTCAGTTCGGTGCATTTAGCGATGAGTCTCGGGCCAAAGTCCTTGAAGAGAAGGTTTCCAAAGAAGGCTTAAATACCAGAATCGCCCAAAAATCCAAAGACGGCCAGATTTTATATCTTGTCCATGGCGGTAGTTTCAAAACTAAAGACCAGGCTGAAAAAAAGGCCGAACAGCTTAGTGGTGCGTTCATTTATAATATTGTCGAGATTCAATAAGGGAGTATAAAATGAAGAATTTAATGCTATTTACAATATTAATTGGTATTTTTAACCTAATAGGTGCAGATTTGCCTGATAATGCCGGTACAAGCAGTTTCCCATTTCTAAAGAATATCCAAAGTACAAGAAGCGAGGCTATGGGGTCGGCATATTGCGGACTGCCGGCCGAGAATCCCTATGCTCTTGATAATCCTGCTCTATTGCCTTTTGCAAATAGAAATGCAGGCTTTTCATATAAAAACTTATGGGGTTTCGCAAATGGTGCTACGGCCTATTATATGCAGAGCAAAGAGGAAACCAATGGATTTGGTTTTTACGCGCATTATATCGGTTATGGCAAAGTTAAAGAAACTGATTTTGAGGGTAATGTGCTGGGCGAGCTATCGCCTTCCGATATGGTTCTTGCCGGAGGTTACGGCCATAGGTTCACTAAAAGCTTCTCTGTGGGGGGAATTGGAAAGCTCATCTATGAAAATGCTGGGGATTTGAATGCTTCCGGGATTGCCCTTGATGCCGGACTATTGTATCGCTTTATTAGAGCAAGAGCACAATTGGGTTTTATTGTCAAGAATCTGGGGATGCAGTTATCAGCTTTTGGCGATGAGACATACCCACTCCCTATGCAAATAGGTTTTGGCGGGAGTTCGAGAATACCCGGATTGCCGCTTCTTTTGTCCGCACAGGGTGATTACCTTGCTGATGACGGCTTTATGATTGGTGCCGGTGCAGAAATATTAGCACTTGGGCCAATAAAGCCCCGAATCGGCTATAGAATGATGCCCAAAATCGATTCCGACCTCGCTGAAAACGAAAACAAAAAAGGACTTTCGGCCGGATTCGGCATCGAAGTGGATAGCTTCAAATTCGACTATGCACTTCGGCATTACGGAGTATTAGGACTGACGCATAACCTGGCTCTGGAATATCGATTCTAATTACATCGATTCTGTTTTATCGGAATGTAAACTTTTCTATTTGCATAATATTAAGAAACTTATAGCTCTAGAACCTTTGGCCTATAATGGTGATATTCAGTAACTATATAAACAAGGCTACCGTTCTCGATACATAGCTCCCAGCCTAATACACCGCTACAAAGCTCTACCCCCCACTGCCCTCGCTACAAAGCTCTGCCCCCCACTGCCCTCGCTACAAAGCTCTGCTCCCCACTGCCCTCGCTACAAAGCTCTGCTTTGTAGCGCAAGCTTTCCGAAGCTCCGCTTCTATTCTTTACTAATACCATAAAGAAGCAGAGCTTCTCAAGGAGGATAAAAATAAAATTTATTTACTTTACATAAATTTTAACACTGAATCTGGGTAATTAAGGCTAAAGCTCAAATCTGACAATCTCTTAAATCCATTCTCAATCTTATGAAAGTGTTTTGGTAGATATCTTAATATGTCTTGACGAAAGCCGGTGGCGATTTTATTTTACAGATGCTATGAAAACGATGATAATAAAAATCTTGATTGTTTCTTTGATTTGTTTTTCTCTATTTGGCGAGAACAATATCGACAAGACGCTTCGAACGGCTGATCAGATGATTCGAGTCGGCGATTATGAAAAGGCTGAAGACCAGCTTCGAGTAGCACTTCGCAATAATCCCGAAAATGGTGAGATTCTCTGGCGACTTGGCAAAGCACTCAATCGCAAAGCTATGCGCCTTTCTGGCATGAAAAGACATGATACATTCGAAGAGGCCAGCCAGATTCTGGCAAAAGCCATCAAATATGATAGAAAATCTCCAGAACCACATGTCGAGATGGCGAGGACTCTCGGATATATGGGACTTTTCAAACCAGATTGGGACAATTATAATCTTGCAGGCAGGATTTCCGAAGAACTCGATTATGCCATAAAACAGGACGCTGAATATGCTGATGCATACTTTGTCTATGGACTATGGAATCGCTTTGTCTGCAAAAGATCTTTACTTGTCAGAATGCCTTATGACCTTGGCGAAGCCTGCGATGAATTAGCTCTCGAAAATCTACAAAAAGCAGTTGAATATGATGATGAAAATGCAGAATATATGCTGGAGCTTGGAAAACAGTATTTGTATATGGAGCGTTTTGATGAAGCCAGAGATATTTTTAAAAAAACAACCGAATTTAAGAGCAATCTTTTCACAAAAAGATATATCAAACAGGCAGAAGAACAACTCGAAACTATGGACAAATAGCAAGTTAGTTCTTTTTCTTTTTGTTACTATTACCCTATTTGCACAGCCAGATAGCTCTCCTGAAATTTTATTGCGTGATATTCTCTATCTTCAAAATGGCGAAGAAGTATCTGGAAAACTGGTCAAGATTTCTCGAAGGAAGGTTTTATTTCAGAAAAATGATGGCCTTCACAAATACGACCGGGATGATATTTTAAGTATCGATATTCAGAAAAGCCGCGATGGAGATCATTGGCGCAAGGTTTCTGATATCGATGATAAACTGCTCAAAAATACCCTCGAAAATCTACCAAAAGTAGAGAACTATCCCGATGCCAGTTATATCTCATTATTGGAAAAGCATGTTTTCCAAGTTTATAGCGATGGAAGCTCGCGATACTCTCATCGTCAGATAGATTATATTCTCGAAGAGCGCGCAAAACACCGCGGCCGGGCAGTATTTGATTATTTCAAGGATAATCAGCAATTCGAAATCGATTTTGCGCGCACTGTAAGCTCGGATAAATCGCTTTTCCATCTCGATGATTCAGCCCTGGAATATGGCCAACCCCATGGAAGAATTCCTGAGTACAATCGCCTTATTCGAAGCAAGTTCGCTCTTGGCGAGACTCGTATTGGATCGATAATCGATTACAAGACAACATTGAGGCAGCGAAAAGTCGATTTTGCCAATCCTTTCTCAAAGACAATTATCGCTGGCGGCTTCGAACCAATAGAAAAACTGGAAATAGAATGCCTTGTCCACAAGGGCCAGGATAATAGATTCCATTATTTTCTTCAGGACATAGATAAAAAATTCGACAAAGAAATTGTAGCTGATTCCTTGATAAAATATAGCTTGCAGCTCGAAGAGAATCCAAACATCTCTCGCGAAGATTTTATGCCACCGCTTCATACTGCTCTCCCATATATTATGATTGGTTTCGGTGATTCTTTCGATAAAATCGCTCATGAGTACCAAAATGCAATCTTCGATTCTGTACTCGATAAAACCCTTTACGACCAGATTCAGCTTATGATTTCAGAAGCAAATGCCAATAAAATCAGAACTGCCAAAAATATCTATGAACTGGTAATCGAAAATGTGCAGCTCAAAGGCCCTGAGTTCAAAGAGTTTTCGATAATACCAACACCGCCAGATGAGGTTTGGAAAAAAGGATATGGCAATTATCTCGATATTAACTTTTTACTCTATACCATGATGAATAACGCTGAACTGGACGTGAAATGGGGCTTTCTGACATCGCGTGAAATTGCTTTTTCGAAAGATGTCCCTACGGTTTCAATTTTTGCAATCCCAGCAGTCTATTATCAGGATGAAAACGAAAGTTATGTGCTTTCTATCGACAGCGAATATAGACATTTTGGTTCTTTTCGAAGAGAATGCTCTGAAGGTATTTTCTGGAATGCGCTCGAAAATGAATTCATAGAACATGACTTTAGTCCTTTCGCCGAAAATATATCAAATATTAGTGCTTCCTTAGATTCTATGGGCAATCTTTATGTAAAATTCTCTAATTTGATTAATGGTTTACCCACGATCGAACTTCGAAAACTCAAACAAAAAACAAAGCAAGAGCTGGACAAATATATTAAAATGAAAATCAATGAATTCCATCCTGCAGCAGAATTGGTTTCATATCATATTGATGGAATAGCCAGTGTTTTCGATGGTATCGATTTTGAAATTACATATAGAATACCCAATTATGCTACTCTAACCAAAGACAAGATGATCTTTAGGCTTCCACAGCTAAAACACACAAGCTGGGGCGGTTCCGGGCAGAGCCGCAATTTACCAATATATTTCGAGAATAAAAAATATAATAGATTCGATATGGAAATCACAGTTCCAGTAAATTATTCTATCTATAATGAAATAGAGGAAATCGATTTCGATGAGAAAGGCCTTTCTTTTTCGGCTAATCTATATCAAAAAGACGATAAAATCATATACAAAGAAGATGAAGCACTCGGTAGGCTGTTTTATCCTGCAGATTTCTGGGATGAATACAGACTTTATAATAAATTTAAGACTTCACTCGATGAACAATACATTATCCTGAAAAAGCAATGAGAAAATTTATTTTAGCTATAATTTTTGTCGCTCTGGTTTTTGCACAAAATAAAAATATCCACAAAGAACTGGATGCCAAAAAAGACAGAGTCAATCGTCTCGAAGAACAGGAAAAAAGCCTGACTGCCAGACTGGATAATACATTAAAAAAAATATCGCAAAATAAAGAGCAAATAAAAGGCCTTAAAAATAAATTAGAGGTAATGGATTCAAAACTGGACAGTTTAGAAGGAAAAATCGAGAGTACGCAAAAAGACCTTAAAAAGGCTATAAATTCTCAGAAAGATATCGTCAGAAATCTATATGTTTCAAGAAACAATCCAGAAATCGCTATCATTTATAAAGACAATTTCAATGATCTTCCACGAAAAGGCGCCTATCTTTCATCGATAGCGAATTATCGTGAAAATGCGATAACCGAGACAAAGATGCTGGTAAAAGAACTTGAAAAACAAAAGAAAGAGCAAAAATCATTAATATCTCAGCATGAACAAGCTCTATCAAAAAAGAAAAATAACCTAAAAGAGCTTCAAGAGTTGACGGAATCGCAGGAAAATATCTTACAAAATATAAGAAATGAGAAATCGCAGTACAAAGATGCGATTGCTACATTGGAATCGCAACTGAAGAACATTCGTGGCCTTTCTCATTCTGAAACAAGAGTTCAGGGGCAATTCTCCAGTCGATTGCCCTGGCCTATAAAAAGCCGTGAGATCATCCATGGTTTCGGCATGACCAGTGAAACAAAATTTGATACAGAATTTTACAATCCGGGAATCGATATTCGCGCAAAGCCCAATGAACAGGTTCGTGCTGTCGAAAATGGCGTGGTGGCTCATGTAGGTTGGCTTCGTGGCTATGGAAATATCATAATCCTAAAACATGCTCAGAACTATTACACTTTATATGGAAATCTTGAATCTTCCACCATCGATAAGGGCGAGAGAGTTCCTCGAGGAATGATTATTGGCGATGTTTCGCCATATGGCTGGTTGGAAGGCGCTAAACTTCATTTCGAAATCAGGCAGGGGAAAAAAGAACTCGATCCAATGAAATGGCTTTCGGAAAGTGTGAATTTTTCTTAAATTGACAGATATGAAAGATGTTACTTTAGATAAAATATATTTTCAACCAGGCATCAAGGACTTCTTCGAAAAAGCGATAAATTCCGACAAGCTTGCCCATGCATACTTGTTTTGGGGCCAAAAAGGCGTTGGGAAAATATCGACAGCTATTCAGATTGCAAAATCATTAAAACAAAATGCTGGCGATAGTTTTTTTAATACAAAATTCTCCATTTTAGAGCATCCTGATATTAGAATACTTATACCCTGCTCTAAAAAACAAAGCACCGATCCGAATGAATATCAAGAGTTTATCGATCCACTTCATGAGAATCCCTTTATTATTCCTGTACCGACTAGCGGAAATAGGATTTATATCGACCTGGTACGAAAACTTGTAGAATGGTTATCGGTTTCGCCAACATATCCGGGCGGGAAATATGCCATAATTGCCGATGCTCATAGGATGTATCCCGATGCTGCCAATACATTCCTCAAGACATTAGAAGAGCCAAAGCCCGATACCGCCATTTTTCTGACTACAAATGAACCTGATTCTCTTCTGGCGACAATACGCTCGAGAAGTCAATTCGTTAATTTCCCGCCAATCAGAGATGACTATTTAGCGGAACTTGTGAATAAATACTACAATGTAGAACAAAAGCGCATCCCCGAGATACTTAAAATGTCCGAAGGCTCTATGGCTATGGCTGATGAAATCATAAGCGGTTCTTTGGATGATATCAATAAAAATGCTGTAGAGATGATTGAAAATGCACTTTCTTATCAGCTAGATAGAATCCTTCTCTGGGCCAAAGAGCAACCATCTGACAGGCAATATATGGAATTTATGGTTTTGGAGCTTCTTAGGATCGTACGTAATTCTATGATTCATTTTGCGACCGACAAAATGGCGCAATCTCCTATTGAGACACAAATTGCAGAACGGAGTAAAGGCTTCTCCGGTTTCAGGGATACTATCGAAATGTTAGAAAATATGCTCTATGAAATTCGCCTGAATCCGCAAAAAGACCTTTTTTGGAGCAATTTACCTTTTTCATTCCTCGAAAGCCTCGATTTGAGATATCCAAAATGATAGATGAAGCCTAATCTAATCACAATTAATATAATTATGGTATGAGATTAAAGAACTTGACATTAGAGAAATCTGATATTTATTTGAGAGGGAAGTTTTATTATGTAATTTTGAAAATGTAAACTAAGTTCTTAGGAGAGTCATGAAAAAGGCTATTTTCGTTTTGATTTTAATTTTAAGTGTAAATCTAATATTCGCAGCAGAAGCAGACACTCTTCCACCATTTATGATAAATTTCGCACATTCTGCGCCTGCACCTTCGGCACAGACATTTTTCCAGGCCGACCTTATCGAGGATCTACCCACCGTTGGAATAGTAGAATCATACCTCGCATATTCAACTGATAATTGGTCGACGAAAACCGAAATTACTGCAACCGATATGGGAATCTCTGGTCATCAAACCTATGAAGCAGCCGTAACTAATCCTTCCGCTGGAAATGTCGATTATTATTTCTATTTTGAATCCGATGACAAATGGGCTGGCCAATGCCCTCTTTATGATGGCACAGCATCACCATCTATACCTGAGAACTATATGTTGTATTGTGGGTATGATGGCGCTGGCACTGATTCCACCTTGCCTGATCATGATGAAGCAGAAGACTTAGATCTTCTCGAATACTGGTTTGGAATGTCTAATGGCCGTTTTTATGGCAAGATGCGTAATGCAACCGGTAGTTGGCATTTAGAAAATGGAAGTTTAATGTTTGGTGGAAAACATGTTTTCGGTTATGGTATTGCTATCAATAACCCGGACAGGCCGGATGAAGATTATATGTACCTTATGGCCCAATGTGGTAATTTATCCGTTTCTGGTATGGTCGATATTAGCCCTGGAGTTTTAGAGGCCTATACTGCTGAGGGTGCCGAAGAAGTCTGGAATATAGGCGATGCAGATATAACAACTACTGGTGATATTTTGGAGATATCTGCTCCTATAAGCACGTTTACCGGAGGAGATCATTTTGGCGGAACTACCCCAGCAAGTGGATTTTATCAGGTAACTGCTTTTACAATGTATCTTTATGCATCTCTTAGCGGTCAGGATTTTTCATTTGTTGAAGCTACGAAAATTGGTAAGCTTTATATTAATAATTTCAGCAGCCCGGAAGCATGGGAATATACAGTCGGCGGTGCAAATACTGCACCTCTTCTTTCCGGGCCCGGTTCTGATGATGAAGAGATCTGGGTAACCTATACCGATGCTGATAATAATCAAGCAGTAGATGCATTTGTATCGATAGACGGCGGAAGCCCGATAGAGATGTCAACAGTCGATCATGTATATGATGATGGCGCTGTTTATAGATGCACCGTCGGCGACCTTTTCTATGGTGCCGAACTCGATTTTGATTTCTCTGATGGAATGGCTGATGCTACTATGGATTATTCTGTTGGTATCGATGAGCACAAAGTAGTTTCATTACCAGAAAATCTCGAACTCGAATGTGCTCCGAACCCATTTAATCCCGCAGCCCAGATTAGCTTTAATATAGAAAATGACGATTTTGTAGAACTCGGCATCTACAATACAAATGGACATAAAATCACCAATCTTATCGTATCAGACTTAGAAGCAGGTGTACATAGCACAAGATTCGATGCATCTTCATTTGATTTAGCTGCTGGAGTATATTTGGTTAATTTAAGAACTTCTAATGCAAGCGTTTCAGAAAAGATAATCTATATTAAATAGATCTTCTTAAAATAAAGCTTGACATTAAACAGTTTTATTATAAAATTAGTAAACTAGGTCGTTACTTAGACTCGAGCACACTTGAGAATTCACTTCAGTCAAAATCAAGTATGAAAATGTGTAAATCGGCCTAATCGAATTGACAATAAGCATAGAGGTTCGTCCTCAAAATCCAATATTGCGGGCGTAACTCAGTTGGTAGAGTCCCAGCTTCCCAAGCTGGTTGTCGCGGGTTCGAACCCCGTCGCCCGCTCCAATTGAGTTCATATTTCGGCCTGATGATTTCGATATGGAATATTATTGAGTAATAGAAAAAATAGTAAAAAAAAGGGAAGGTTTTGTTTTGCCATTCCGATTATTCTAAACGTAAGTGTTCAATTTTTGTAAATGGATAATTAGTTTATGACACCAAAGTTAATCTTGATTTGAGAGTAAATAAATCTAATAGGAGTAATAATGATTAATATCAAAGAAATTGCAGACAATTCACCGGCCAAAAGAGCAGGTATCGAAGAAACTGATAAAATCTTATCGGTAAATGGAAATGAAGTTAAAGACTCTGTCGAGTTTATCTTTTATACACAGGGCCAGAAAAAAGTCGAACTAGATATCAAAAAAGGACAGAAAAAATCCAAAATAAACCTCAGTATCAAAAGAGGTGGAAATACCGGAATTATCCCGGAATCATTCGATATCAAAGAATGCACCAATAATTGCGATTTCTGCTTTGTTGACCAGCAACCTTCGGATATGCGCAAGGCTCTTTTTATCAAGGATGATGATTACCGGCTAAGTTTTCTAAATGGAAATTTTGTTACGTTGACGAATATCAAAAGCACCGAATTAAAGAAGATCGCAGAAATGGGGCTTTCGCCATTATATGTTTCAGTACATACTACCGATAAAGATCTTAGACGAAAAATGCTTGGTAGAAAACGCATCGCTGATATCAAAGAGCAATTAAAGGTTCTGACCGATGCTGGAATAACTGTCCATACACAGGTAGTGCTTTGTCCGGGAGTTAATGATGGCCCAGAACTTTTGAAAACTCTCAATGAACTATTTGAAATGTATCCGAAAATCGCATCTCTTGGAGTTGTTCCTGTCGGGCTGACGAGATATAGGCAGCAAAACAATTTACCAGAAATTTCTGAAATTACCGAAGATTATGCGATGGAACTTATCAATCAGCACTATGATATGAGACGTAGAAAACCAGAACTACGAAATTTCTTCTATATGGCAGATGAGCTATTTCTTAAGGCCGATTATCCAGTCCCACCAGAACAATATTACAATGGCTATCCGCAGATTGAAAATGGCATAGGTATGGTAAGACAATTCTTAAATGCAATATTGTCATATCCGGTTGCTAAAGGGTCAAATAAGAATAAAAAATCGCGAGTACATCTAGTTACCGGCGAAGCATTTGCGCCATTCCTCGAAAAATATCTATTGCCAAGATTAAATAGAGTCAGGGCAAAAGTCCATCCTGTTTTCAATCGCTTTTGGGGAAGAAGTGTTACCGTGGGCAATTTGCTGGCTGGTGGCGATGTTGCCAAGACTCTCCAAAATATTCCGATCGGCGAACCAATTATTCTGCCACCAAGAGTTGTAAATAGCGAATGGATTTTCCTCGATGGATATCATATAGATACCCTATCAGAAGAGCTGGGTAATGATGTATTTATTGCTCCAGAAAATCCCGGTAAACTGATAAAATTCATCGAAGGCGTTTCACTGACAGCTTATAAGAAATAGTTACCCTATTTCATAAAAGAAATATAAATGATTTATTTTCAATCATAACAGTAAGTTATGTTAATCACTTAATAAATTTTATATTTTCTTCTTGACAAATGCCCTATAAATTCATAATTATTATATGTCGAATGGTTCAAATGTTTGTGCTTTTTGGATTATTTTTGAAAAGACATGGCTACTTTCGACGGGGGTTAGAAAGTTTTGGCTTTCTTTATGGGCAAATTCACGGAAAACATTAGAGCCGAATGTGTTAAATTGGCTATCTGAAATATGGGAGTTTTCTAAATCCATTATCCTGCTGGGAATGGGTATAGAAGCTTGCTCCTGGGGCATAACGGTATTTGCCGAAATAATTATTTCGGTTAAAAAATTTAAAAAGTTAAGGTATATAAAGTTATGGCAACCAGGAAATTACCAAAAATTGTCATTGTCGGTAGGCCCAATGTTGGCAAATCATCGATTTTCAATAGAATATTGGGAAGACGGCAGGCTATTGTCGGGGAAATGCCCGGCGTTACACGTGATGGCGTATCTGCAAAAATAGATTGGAATAGAAAGAGTTTTATACTATCGGATTCTGCCGGAGTTACTTTTGAAGATGAGCATTTCCAGAAAAAGGTTATCCATTTCGTAAAGAGAGCAATCGAAGAGGCGGATTTACTTCTTTTTGTAGTCGAACCAGAGCTTACGGTTTTGGACGAAGAGGTGGCCATGCTCCTTCGAAGATCTTCGAAACCATCGGTAGTCGCAGTCAATAAAATTGATAATCCTAAGAAAATGTGGCAGAGCGCACTTGCTTCCGAGCTTGGATTCGATGAGATAATGCCGATATCTGCAACAGCAGGGCTTGGAATCGGTGATCTATTGGACAAAATAATCGAGGAAATGCCAGAAGCGCCAATAGAAGATGAAAAAATCGATATTTCGATTTCTATCGTAGGGCGGCCAAATGTCGGAAAATCCACTCTCCTTAATCGAATAATCGGCGATGAAAAAGTGCTCGTCGATAATACGCCAGGAACAACAAGAGATGCCATAGATATCGGTTTCAATTACTATAATAAACATCTTACGCTTATCGATACTGCCGGCATCCTGAAAAAACAGCAGGGAATTCAATATTATAGCTCGATTCGAAGCAAACAAGCGATTCATAGATCAGATGTTTCGCTTCTATTAGTCGATGCTATTGAAGGTATCGGCAGAATCGAGAAGATAATCGCCAATGAAATTATTTCAAATTATAATGGCATAATAATTCTTGTTAATAAATGGGACATTTACGAAGACAAAGATTCTAATACCGCTGAAAGATTTCGTGGAGAACTCCTTTATGATGCAGGATTTCTTAAATTAGCGCCAATTATTTTCATATCAGCAAAAACCGGGAAAAATATTCACCGAGTGCTGAATAAGGCGATCGAAGTATTCAATGCCCGTCAAAGAAGAATAAAAACATCAGAGTTAAATAAATTTTTCGAATATCTATATCCCAGGCTTCCAGGTTCGGGATTTACAGGCACAGGCTTCAAATACATCACTCAGGTTTCCACCGAGCCGCCGCATTTTGTTCTATTCCATAAAAATCCTAAAAAGGTTCCAAAGAGCTGGCATAATCAGATCAAAAATGCAATTCGCGAAGAATATGATTTTCACGGTGTGCCGATTAAAATATCAGTAAAGGCAAAGAAATGATAGGCAAAATCGACATATTACTAATATTAGCAGGATATTTAATAGGCTCCGTACCCAATGGTTATCTTATTGTAAAAGCCAAAAAAGGCATCGATATTCGTGATACAGGAAGCGGCGCAATAGGTGCTACAAATGTTTCTCGAGTACTTGGAACTAAATATTTCATGATAGTCAGCCTTCTGGATGTTTTGAAGGGAGTTTTAGCAGTAGCTATAGCTGCTTTAATTACAGGCAACCCATTCGGTAGCCTCATACCTGTTTTAGCAGGTTTTCTGGCTGTATTGGGCCATATTTTCCCGATTTGGCTCAAATTCAAAGGCGGAAAGGGTGTTAATACATCATTGGGTGTTGCTATTATGGTTTTCCCGCTGGGAGTTCTTATGGCGATTCTTGTCTTTGCAATGGTTTTTGCTATTGGCAAATTTGTTTCGGCAGCATCACTTTCGGCCGGTCTATTCTATATGATATCGGCTATTGTGATGCGCTATTACTTCAAAGTAGATATTTCAAATGCAGTAATCGGCTTTTCCATATTTCTGCCGATACTTTTCATATTAACACATAAAGAGAATATCAAACGTCTCCTTAAAGGCAAGGAGAACAGGTTTGGCAAAAATAAAAATAGGTAAAGGTTAAAATGGCAAAAAAGTATACAAAACTTTACTATTCCATTACCGAAGTCGGCGAGATTCTCAATCTCAAGCCACATATCCTGCGTTACTGGGAAACGGAATTTCCTATTCTGCATCCCAAAAAGAATCGCGCAGGAAATCGTGCCTACCGTAAAAAAGATATTGATATCGCAACGACTATCAAATATCTTCTCTATGAAGAAGGCTATACAATCGAAGGCGCAAGGAAAAAGCTTCAATGGCTGAAGGAACAGGATATCAATATCCGCACTTATCCGCAAAAAGCAGCAGCAGTTGCTAATAAAGTCACTGTACCACAGCTAATTGGAGTTCTTCGTGAGGTAAGGGATGGTTTACAGGATATGAGACAAATGCTTACTTAAGCTTTTTATCCACTTTCAAATTGCATAAGCTTTGACAATGCATTAGATTAAATGAAGATAAAATTTTCAAGGAAGAATTGAATGACAAATAGCATTTTTGCCGGACGCGAAAAAGAATTATCTATTCTAGACAATGTTAATAAGAAGCTACAGCTTGGAAAACCGATACCTATTTATACTTTCTTTGGTAGGATCGGCCTGGGTAAAACAACCCTTCTTAATAAAATAATCGAACAATCTTCGAGCGTATTTCCGGGTTATTTCATAAATTCCATTTTTATGCCCAAGACACCTATCGAATTCATCCATAGAATTTGTTTAGAAATAACTAAAAATTTCGGTGCAGAATTCCCAAGAACCGGAATGATTCTTGCTAGAATTAAACTTATGATCGAATTAAATGAATTTGAAATCGATGGTACCTTCAATTTCAGAAATAATACTCTCGCCCGAGATGAAGATGACATATATCCTCAGGTTAAATATTTTTTCAAAGAACTTTTCGGCAAAGACTTCTACCAGTTATTCCTTGGACTCGAGTTGCGCGAGCTAATTGGAATTTTGCCCATAGCTTTTGGAAAAGATATCGACTCGATGATTTCGGATAATTCCCTTCGCGGTTTCATTCTGGCCATCGATGATATCGATGATCTTAAACTACTACCCTGCTCCTGGCTTTTGAAAATAAAACAGCAAAGCCACAGAATACTTCTTCTTTTTACTTCCGAAAACCCTATCGAACACCAAAAGATAGAAAATATTCAGGCACGGAGCTTTACAAAAAGTGACTTCTTTACCTTTCTTAGAAAAAAGGGAATTAATATCGAACCTGTTTCTCAAGATATTGATTTCGAAAGTGCTATGCTTCGAGTTCCATTCTGGACAAATCTCTTTGCAGAAAATCTGCTTAAAAATATATTCCCAAAAGACGGACAGGTAATTTCATACGATACAATCGGTGAAAATTTTTGGCAGCAATTGCCCATTCAATACAAAAACCTACTGGGATTGCTTTTTATAATTCCGAAATACAAAATTTCCAGGCTCGACACAATCATCGATGATTTCGATATTAATGTGATAGATAATGTCATAGTAAAACACCGAAATGAAATCGCTCTTTCAAAATCTTTTGTTGGCTTTATTGGCAAAAAGCTAAGAGAAGAATCAGAAATTCGGTCTTTTATCAAACAAATTGCAAATAGCAACATTTTCGACAATCCAGCTCTCGATGCCATAAATGACAAAGATACAGCTATTTACAATTTAATTAGCGATATCCTAGTAGATATCTATCTCGTTAAGACCGACAATGCTGATAAAATCGCCAATAATTTGGACAATATGCTTCGGATATTTCCAATGGTACCTTTCTGGGAATATTTATTACATAGATATCGCGAGATTTACTTTGATTCTGAATTATTACATGAAAATCAGAAAATAGAAAAGAAAAACCAGGACGGCATCTATCATTTTCTGAATCTTGGAATCTCGCAGATAAATATTTATCTCGACCTGGGCGAATTCAGGGCTGCTAAGGATGAACTCGATGAAATGGCAGAATATCTTGGTAATATATCTTCCAGTACTCTTTCCGGCATGAATCGCCGTTTTCTACGATGCCTTCTGACATATTCTGCAATTTCAATATACCGGAATCTTGGCGCAACCGAAAAGATGCTGGCCGAATACGATTCGCTCAAGTTATACTGGCATCGATTATCCGAAGTTTTGCCGAGGTCATTGCAGGATATTATTTTGATACTCGAAATTCATACCGACCTTGAAAAACTCAAAGACCTAATAATCCTAAGAAGTGAAGGCCTAATGGATGGTTTCGCAAATATCAACAGGAAACTTCAGAAACTTCGAAAGGGTAAAATGCATTCATATCTTGAATGGTCGATTAATTATCAGAAATCGATATTTCTAAGTTCTCATCAATCGACCCTCCGTGCACTATCGACTATCCAGCTTTCACGAAAACAGATAATCCAATTTCTAAAAAATATCGAAATCTCTGATAGAAAGAAAACCTTATTACTGGTTAAATATGGTACAGACTTCGCGGATATGATCAGTGCTTTGAGCGATGCTAATGCTTTCAATAAATATATAAATGATGTAATCAAAAGCCTAAAATCGATAAAAGAATCGATCTTAGAAAATGACCCTGAGCTCCTTTTCACTTTGGGGCGAGCTTACTTTGTTTCTGGTAATTTCCTCTTTTACCAGAATAAATATGTCGAATCTTATTCGCAACTATCGCTGGCGACCGGACTTTATCAAAGGTATTTGGATTTTCGCAAAGACGATAGAAAAATCGAGTCTTTCCTTTCGGATGCTTATTATTTATGTGGTAGAGCTTCTGAGAAACTTCGCAATTACAAAAATGCACAGGAGCTATTCAAGCTTGCAGAAGATTATACAAGAATGCTTCTAAAAAGGAAAGAAAATGAAGAATTTCTGCTTACCAGATTAGGAATGATTATTTTCCGAAAATCCAGAGCCTATGAGATCCTTGGATTCGAATCCAAAAGCAGGGATTCACTGGAAAAGGGAATCAGGATATATGAGCTTCTTTTGAAATCCGGCGCATCCGAACCGCAAAGAGTACTATTCAATCTTGGCCAGGCCCAGCTTTTCAAGGCCACAACAGTTAAAATGTCCAATCGAGAAGCTCTCGATGTCCTTGAAAAGTCTCTGGAAAATCTTGAAAAATCCGCACGCCTTGGTTTTGAGAAAAGCTCATCTCTTATCGAGCATATTGGTTCTGTCGCTCTTTCAATATACAATAATGCTATCGATGGCAATGATTATAATGATGCATTTAAGGCGACTCTTCTTGCTGGAAAGACTGCGCTTCTTACAGATCATACCAAATTGAAAAACAATACGATTGAATTAATTCTGCAATGGGAGCAATTTCCATTAAATCAGGAGTATTACCAAATGCTCAAAGACCTTGAAATAAATCTAAAAGACTAATCATCTTTCATTAAAACTTCTCCAAATTTGCTTAAAATCCCTGTTTTTAATAAAATAAAAAAAAATCTTGTCGATATTAGAGTTTTTACTTGTCATGTTTAAGTAAATATGCTTAATTATGCAAAATTTGTGGTTTATTGGGAAGTTATGAATATTTATATTGACATAGGGCAAGGCGGCCTTTATATTCACGACTTGTCTATGCGAAGGAGTTTAGATGGCACAGAAAATGCGAATAAAACTAAGGGCTTATGACAATGTTATCCTGGACAAATCGGTTCAGGAAATAATTATGACTGCGAAGAAGGCAGGAGCAATCATCTCTGGTCCGGTTCCCCTTCCTACAAAGAAGCGTGTTTACACGATTCTTCGTTCGCCACATGTCAACAAGCGTTCGAGAGAACAATTCGAGATTCGAATTCATCGTCGCTTGATCGACATACACGAGGCGGACAGCCGGATTGTGGATGGAATGATGAAGATAGATCTTCCTGCTGGAGTAGATATTGAGTTATTACTATAATAAGCTCTAATTAGAAGAGGTACAAATGTTAGGACTATTTGCGAAAAAGGTTGGAATGACAACCATCTTTGGGGAAGATGGCGCTGCCATACCAGTAACCGTCATGCGTGCAGGGCCCTGTAAGGTCGTTCAGGTAAAAACACCTGACCTCGACAAATACAGTGCTCTTCAACTTGGTTTCGAACCTACCAACAAAAGGGTAACGAAGCCAAAACTTGGACATTTCAAGAAAGCACGCGTCCAGCCGCACAAAAAAATCGGAGAATTCCGTGTTCCCCCTGATATCGCAGGCAAATACAAAGCCGGCGATACAATAGATGTTTCTATTTTTGAAGCAGGAAACAAAGTCTCCTGCACAGGAACTACCAAAGGAAAAGGCTTTCAGGGTACAGTTAGACGCTGGAAATTTGGCGGCGGACCTAAGACTCATGGCCAAAAGGATAAATTCCGTGCCCCCGGCTCAATTGGTGCAAGCGCTACACCTTCAAAAGTGATAAAAGGCATGAAGATGGCCGGCCAGATGGGCAATGCCAGAAGAACAATTAAAGGCCTTAGTGTTGTTAAAGTCGACCAGGAAAACAATCTGCTTCTGGTTAAAGGTTCTGTACCCGGCGCAAAAGGCGGATTTATTAAAATTGTACAGGAGCGATGAAGATGTTAAAAGCAGCACTTTATAATTCAAATGGTGAAAATGCTGGCGATATTGAGCTTCCAGTTGATATTTTTGGAATAGAACCCAATGAAGCTGTTGTTCATCAATACGTTAAGGCATATTTAGCAAATCAAAGGCAGGGTTCCGCCAAAGTAAAAACAAGGTCAGAAGTTTCTGGCGGCGGTAGAAAACCTTGGCGTCAAAAAGGCACGGGTAGGGCAAGAGTCGGTACGATTAGGTCTCCATTATGGAGACACGGTGGTGTCATATTCGGGCCATCTCCAAGATCTTATCGAAGCAGATTACCCAAAAAAATGAAAAGACTCGCATTGCTTTCGGTTCTATCCGACAGAGCAAGTGAAGAAAAAATCGATATCATAGAATCGCCAAAAATTGATAAACCTTCTACAAGAGAAGTGAAATCATTAATCAACAAAGTTGAAACCGGCGATGATAAGAAAATCCTTATGGTTACTGCCAAATCTGATAAGAATATCTATCTTTCAGCAAGAAATATCAAAGGATTAGAGATCAGTCATATGGGTGAGCTAAATACTTACCAGATATTGAAAGCTGATAGAGTTATCTTTACCTCGGATGCACTAAATCTTATGAAGGAGCTATGGACATCATGAAGAACCCAAGAGATATTATTATAGCGCCGCTTCTTACAGAAAAAAGCACCTTGAAAAGAGAAGCTGAGAATGTATATTCTTTCAAAGTTGCTAGAGGCGCGAATAAAAGGCAGATCAAGGAAGCTTTCGAGGAACTTTTCAAGGTCGAAGTAATTTCTGTAAATACAATGAATAACTTAGGCAAGATGCGAAGAATGGGCAGATTCACAGGAAGACGCCCTTCATGGAAAAAAGCAAATGTCAAACTCGCTCCAGGTGGAACGATACCGATATTTGAAGGCATTTAATTAGGAAATAAAGGAAATTTAAAATGGGTACAAAAAGGTATAAACCCACAACACCAACTCAACGCTACCGCGAGATCAATAGTTACGAAGAATTGACTCGCTCGAAACCAGAAAAATCTCTACTCCGCAAGCATACCAAAACCGGTGGTAGAAATGCTGATGGTAGAATTACGGTTCGAGGTAGAAGCGGTGGCAATAAGAGAAGGTACAGGGTTATCGATTTCAAGCGAGATAAGCATGATATTCCTGCAAGGGTAGTATCTATTGAATACGATCCCAATAGAACTGCTTTTATATCTCTTGTGCATTATGCTGACGGAGAAAAGCGTTATATTCTCGCAACACAGAAAAGCAAAGTAGGCGATGAGATCATAGCTGGCGAAAATGCACCTTTCAAGAATGGATGCGCATTGCCGCTTCGTGCGATACCTCTTGGTACGAGAGTACATAATATCGAAATGCAACCCAAAGGCGGCGGTAAGATTGTGCGGGCTGCTGGACAGAGCGCTCAGATTGTCGGCCGTGAGAAGGGTTTTGTCATTTTAAGGCTCCCGTCCAGAGAAATCCGCATGTTCCCGGGCGATTGTTTTGCGACTATCGGAATTATATCAAATCCCGATAATTCAAATATTACATATGGAAAAGCAGGCGCCCGAAGATGGATTGGACGCTCACCAAAAGTAAGAGGTATGGCTATGAATCCGATCGACCATCCTCACGGCGGTGGAGAAGGCAGAAACAAGGGTTACAAAAGGCCTACATCACCAACTGGTGTCCCATCTAAGGGCTATAAGACAAGAAATCCAAAGAAGAAGTCTAATCGACACATATTAAAGAATAGGAAGTCGAAGTAGTATGGCAAGATCATTAAAAAAAGGACCGTATGTAGATCCAAAGCTGCTTAAGAAGATTGAAGAACTTAATGAGTCCGGCCAGCAGAAGGTCGTAAAGACTTATTCACGCGCATGTACAATTGTTCCGGAATTCATCGGACACACTATATCAGTGCACAATGGCCACAAATTCATACCAGTTTACATAACCGAAAACTTAGTCGGCCATAAACTTGGTGAATTCTCGCTTACAAGAACTTTCCGCGGACATGGCGGCTCAAAAGTAACCGAGGCGTAATATTTTATAAGCCTAAAGCTTCTTAAGTGCTTGTTAAAACAAGATTTATAAAGCGCTTTTATTTAGGAGGAATTAATAAATATGGTATCAAAAGCTAGAGCAAAATATGTCAGGATTTCGCCCAAGAAGCTAAGGCTTATTACAGGCGAACTGAAAGGGCAACCAGCTCAGGAAAGTTTGCAGAAACTATCTCTGCAAAAAACCCGAATTGCATCGATCGCAGAAAACACATTGAAACAGGCTGTCGCAAATGCTTTATCCGAATCGAATGAAATCGATGAAGAGGACCTCTTTATCAAGAAAATTTATGTCGATAAAGCTAATCATCTGCCAAGATTCCGTGCAGGTGCAATGGGACGTTATAAGCCCTTAAAGCATCGCTACAGCCATTTAACAATAGAACTCGACCAATACGAAATTAAATAAAGGGGATTATTTTGGGTCAGAAATCACATCCTATAGCCACAAGGCTCGGTATTTCCAGAGGCTGGAATTCTAATTGGTTTTCTCAGGGAAAAGATTTTGTTACTAATCTACAAGAGGATATCAAAATCAGAGAATACACTTTAACCCGCCTGGATGATGCCGATGTATCTAGTGTCGAGATTCTTCGTTCCCCAAAGCGTGTAGTGATAAATGTTTACACCGCAAGACCGGGCATTGTTATCGGTAAAAGCGGTATTCGCGTTGAGGGATTCAAAAAAGAACTCGAACACCTTACAAGCAAAGAAATACAACTGAATGTACTCGAAATTAATAAACCGGAACTCGATGCATACCTTGTATCTAAGAATATTGCCCGACAGCTCGAAGGCCGTGTAAATCATCGTCGTGCGATGAAAAGGGCCATTACGCAGTCCATGCGAATGGGCGCAAAAGGCATTAAGATAATCTGCCGTGGCAGACTTCGTGGTGCAGAAATTGCGCATCATGAAGCTTATCAAGAAGGTCTCGTACCACTCCATACATATCGAGCAAAAATCGATTATGCCAAAACAACGGCACATACTACTTATGGCTCGGTTGGAGTTAAGGTATGGATCTGCAAAGGCGAAGTTCTTGGCGGAATGAGAGAGGTTCTCGAGATGGAAGAATTTGCGGCCAAAAAGCGCCAGAAACGATCGCGTGGTGGCGGCGGCAAACGAAGGCCTCGTTCCGGTTCAAGAAGGCGTTAATAGTAATTTACTCAGGAGAAAATAATGTTACAACCAACAAGATCAAAATATCGCAAACATCATCGAGGCCGAATGAAAGGCAATGCCCAAAGAGGCAATTCTCTGAATTTCGGTGATTTTGGTATGAAGGCATTAGAACCTGGATGGATTACTGCAAATCAGATAGAATCAGCTCGTGTTGCAGTTATGCGCCATGTTAAAAGAAGCGGAAAATTATGGATCAATATATTCCCGCAGAAAGTTGTTACGAAAACAGCGGCTGAAACAAGAATGGGAAAAGGAAAAGGCGCTCCCGATCATTGGGTTGCAGTAGTTAAACCAGGTAGAATAATGATGGAACTTTCAGGTGTCGATGAAAAAGTAGCTTATAATGCATTCAAGCTCGCAGCCAGAAAAATGCCGATTAAGACAAGATTCTTCAGTAAAGCTACCAGGGAAGGTGCGAGATTATGAAGACATTCCAACTTCGCGATATGACTGAAGAGCAGCTTATTGCTCATATGTTTGAAGTTGAAGAAGAAATCTTCAACCTTCGTATGCAGAAAGCAATAAAGCAAATTCCAGATGTGAAAAAGCTATCTAATCTCAAGCACGAACTTGCCAGGTGTAAGACCATTTTGCAAGAACATAACGATGGCATACGCAAGTTAAAAGGCGCTTGATTTTTCAAAGTATTAAAATCCTGCTTTCCCGGGCAGGATTTTAATATTTTAAAGAGTAAATATGAAAATTGCGATATCCTGTGGAGATCCTGCCGGAATTGGCCCTGAGATAGTCAATAAGGCTTTATCACATTTCGAAAATGACAATATTAAATTTCGATATTTTTGCAATAGTCATCTCATAGAAAAACTCTATGCAATAATGCCACAAGTTCCTAAAATCAAATCAAATACAGATATAATCGATATAGATGTTGATATAGAATCGCCCAAATTCGGCAAAGCAAGCCCGGAAGGCGGTGAAATATCCTGGCAATCTTTTATACAGGCTACCGAAGATGTAATTTCCGGGCACTCTGATGCCATTGTAACAGCTCCTATCAACAAATATTCCTGGAAATTGGCTGGTTTCGACTGCCCCGGACATACAGATAAGCTTGCCGAAATATTCAGAATTGATGATTTTGCAATGGCTTTTATCAAAGAGCCGTATCGACTGATATTGCAGACAATTCACGAACCTCTCTCGCATATAAGTACTATGATTACATCCGATTCTGTTTACAAAAAAATCATTATGGCTGCTGATTTCTTGAATCGAATTGGCGAAGATATCCATATCGATGTACTTGGATTGAATCCTCATGCTGGCGAGAAAGGAAAATTTGGCCATGAAGAAAAGCCAATCAAAGATGCAATTATAAAGGCCCAAAATGAAGGCATCGATTGCTATGGGCCGCATGTGCCGGATGCTTTTTTCACTAAATGGCAAAATTCCCCCGAAGGCATGGTTATAGCAATGTATCACGACCAGGGTTTGATACCTTTCAAGATGATTTCGAAAGGTTATGGCGTAAATACGACTCTCGGCCTGCCAATTATCCGCACTTCTCCTGAACATGGTACAGCCATGGATATTGCGGGTAAAAACCTGGCATATCCCACCAGCATGATCGAAGCAATCAAGCTAGCAATAAAGCTGCACAAAACAACCTAAAACAATTCTGCCTTGATTTAATCAAATAGGATTTTTTTATTTTCCATATCTTCGACAGCTTCTTCCAATGATTCGACAAATTTTATAAACATACACCGATTCGTGATTATATTCTCTATGAATTTTAAGTCCTTTGGGCAATATCCCATTTTTTCTTTAAGGATTTTAGCTACTTCAACCCTTGGCTTTTCAACTCCATCGATGCTAAAATCTTCATAATGTTTGATGTAAACAAATCGCATTTTTTTTCAAATCAATTTTGTATACCATATAGCTCCCCATGGATAGTATTCAATTTTTGTTATAATTGTTTTTCACTTAATTTCAGGTTTTTTTCTTGTTTATACACAAAAGAACTTGATTAAAGCTGCTTTTTACCTTTTTTTAAAATATAATAGAAGGAGCTATTTTGATAGAATTCCACAATGTGAGTAAAACCTTTAAGGACTGGATAGCATTATCGAATGTGAGTTTCGATTTTGATGATGAGGAGTTTCTTTATCTTGTCGGCAATTCCGGCGCTGGCAAGACTACCCTACTCCGATTAATATATATGCAACAACTTCCAACAAGCGGATATGCCGAAATTCTTGGATTCAGGACTGATCAGATAGAAGAGAATAAAATTCCAGAGCTAAGGCGGCAATTCGGTTATGTGTTTCAGGATTTCAGGTTGCTTCCCGAGCTAAATGTCGAGCAGCAGGTGCAATTTGTAATGACAGTAACTGGCAAGTCTAAGAGGTTTATCAAGCAGAGGACTTTTCAGGCATTATCCGAGGTAGGGCTTTTGCATAAGGCCAAAGCTATGCCAAATGAGCTTTCCGGCGGCGAGGCACAGAGAGTCGCCATAGCAAGGGCAATATCAAATTATCCCAAGGTAATCCTTGCAGACGAGCCAACAGGAAATCTCGACCCAGGAGCAACACAGGATGTGATAGAACTTCTATTGAAGATAAACAAGCAAGGCACTGCTGTAATTATGGCAACACATGATATCGATATTGTCGAAGAAAACCCATCGAGGACAATAGAGCTTCAAGACGGAGTGGTTGTGGGCGATACCAAGCTGGGAGGAAGATGACAAAGTTTCTTTTTGCGCTTCGGGAATCTCTGAAATCATTCTATAAACGCGCTTTTGTTACATGGCTTTCAATCGCTACAATAACCGGTGCAATCTTTGTACTGGGACTTTTCATTTTTGTCAGCTATAACCTGCAACAGCAGCTAAAAGGCATTCAAAGCCAGGTTCATGCAGAATTGTTTTTCAAAGCAGATACAGATGAAAATGACGCAAAAGCCCTAGAGAGGAAATTCGATAAGCTCGATTGGGTAGATAGGACCAAATTTATTAGCAAAGATGATGCGCTGGAGATTTTCAATAAAGAATTCGACCCTACCCTTCTCGAAGGTTTACCCCAAAATCCTTTGCCAGCCTCAGTAATCATCTATTTTACAGGAGAAAAAGATCTCGGCGAGGTGGCGGGGAAACTCGAGGGTTTTGTAGAAAATCATAACATAATCGATGCAACTTTTCTACCGACTGAGACAATGCGTTCACTTGCCAATGCACGCGAGATTTTCTCATGGCTGACAATTGCTTGGGCAATAATCATTCTATTCGCATCCATAATAGTAGTTACCAACACAATTCGACTTGCAATGCTTTCTAGGCGTGAAACAATCGATGTTATGAAATTAGTAGGTGCTGATAGATCTTTTATCCGTTTGCCTTTTATTTTTGAAGGAATTTTCCAGGGCATATTTTCTTCGCTATTTTCAATCGGACTTCTATTTCTGATTGGCCACATAATAAAATATGCGCTTCCATCTGTCTTTTTACTGCCCAATCCTTTAATTATAATTTTAGGGCTATTTGGAATTGTTTTTGGGGTTCTTGGTAGCCGTATAGCTATTAGTAAATACGTTTAAGCTTTCCTAACATCCAATAAATAAATAATTTTTCTTGACAATTCATGCATTTTAATACATATTTACACCATTGAGACAAAGTTAAACAAAATCAATAACTATAAAAATGATCGCAAAGGAGACGGAAATGTCACAATATCATGAACCAGTTGAAGAACTGAGTACTAAGACAAGAAACATTACACGAGCAATACAGAGCTTCAAAGAAGAGCTCGAGGCCATCGATTGGTACAATCAGCGAGTAGATACAACCAATGATGAATCGCTAAAAAAAATTCTCGAACATAATCGCGATGAAGAGATCGAACATGCATGTATGACCCTCGAATGGCTGAGGCGCAATATGGATGCCTGGGATGATGAGCTTAAGACCTATCTATTCACAGAAGGCGATATTACAAAGCTCGAAGAGGGTGAAGAAGATGATGAAGAAGACAGTACCGATCTTCAGATTGGAAAACTTTAATTAATACAAACATAGGAGAAATAATGGATATTTTTAGAAAATCACTTGCGCCTATTAGCGAAGCTGCCTGGGATGAAATCAATGAGCAGGCCAAAATAACACTTACTACCTTTCTATCTGCAAGAAAGTTTGTCGATGTAGAAGGCCCTAAAGGACTTGATTTTTCGGCAGTTAATCTCGGTAGATTATCGATCGAGCCGGACCATGAAAAAGATGATGTAAAATTTGGAATGCGCAAAGTCTTGCCTCTTATCGAAACGCGGATACCATTCGAGCTGAATATCTGGGAACTCGATGATGCTGCTCGAGGCGCAGAAGATATCGATCTTGGACCACTTGAAGATGCCGCAGAGAAAATTGCAAAATTTGAAGATAATGCAATATACAATGGCTTCAAAAAAGCAGCGATAGCAGGACTAAAAGAAGTTTCCGAGCACAAAATTATGACATGCCCCAAAGATGCAGAAGAAGCTCTTTGCTCGATTCCAGAGGGTATTCGAATACTCAAAGAATCAGCCATAGATGGACCCTATGCATTGGTAGTCAATCCTGCAAAATGGCAGGAAATTGCAGCTTATGCCAAGGGATATCCCCTGAGAAGACAAATCGAAGAGATGTTAGATGGCAAATTGGTCTTCTCGCCAAATATTGATGGAATGTATCTTGTTTCACAGCGCGGTGGCGATATGATACTTACAATCGGACAGGACATGACAATCGGCTATGATGGACATGATTCAAAGAAGGTCAAGCTCTATCTTATGGAGTCATTCACTTTCCATATTACCGATCCTGCTGCCTTCATTGTTTTTGGCTAAATATAAGAGCTATAAAAGCCCCACAATTGTGGGGCTTTTATTATGCAAAATGAATACTCAAATATTAAGTTTGTGAATATCTTCCCAAACTATTTGACAAACTAAGGCTAAGTTAATAAATTACTAAAAATTTCCGGCAGCAGATGTCGGATTTGAAATTTTATGAATATACTTGTTTTGAAGGAGTCAGAATAAATGGCACGCTTATCAGTAAATTTGGATCATGTAGCTTCGCTTCGAGAGGTTCGTGCTGCAAGAAATCCAGACCCGGTTCATGCGGCTGTGATTGTCGAGCAAGCTGGCGCAGATGGTATCACATTGCACCTCAGAAAGGATAGACGTCATATAAAAGATAGAGATCTTTTTCTAATTCGTCAGGTCATCTCGGCGAATTTGACACTTGAGATGGCACCGATTGAAGAAATGCTTCAAATCGCAATCAAGCTAAAGCCTAATATGGTTACGCTGGTCCCTGAACTTACCACAGAACTTACCACCGAAAGAGGTTTTAATCTGGTGGAGGAAGGCGAATCTATCGAAGGGTATATATCGACTCTGCGCGAGGCTGGAATAGCTGTATCACTATTTATCGACCCTGATGAGAATAATATCAAAATGGCAAATGAATTGGTTGCCGATTTTGTCGAGCTGAATACTTCGCGATATGCAGATGCATCCAGCTATGATGAAGAAATCGATTCATTGCGCGAAATCGAAAAAGCAGCCAGCCTTGGCGATAATAAAGGCTTGGGGATTGCAGTTGGCCATGGATTGAACTATAAAAATGTCGGAAATATTGCAAGAATTTTACCAATCGAAGAATTCTCTATCGGGCATGCAATCATTGCAAGAAGCGTATTCACTGGAATCGATAAGGCTGTTAAAGAAATGAAGGATGAGATAGAAAAGGTCAGAACATAATGATAGAAGAGATCGAACATACAGCCGATGCAGGAATCAGAGTAAAAGCAGAAAGCCTGGAAGAGCTTTTCTATGATGCTGCTAAGGGTATGCTCGAGCTAATTATAGAAGACGACGGCTCATCGCCCGATAAGGAGATAAAAATAAAACTCAAGGCTAATTCAATAGAAAAACTCCTTATCAAATTCTTATCAGAAATACTTTTCCATGTGCAGGATGAATATAATAATCCTCGCAAACTGAAAATTAATAGGATAAAGAAAAACCGCATCGAAGCAACACTTATGGTCAATAATAATAATGCACAAACTGGCGAAATCAAAAATGTAACTTACCATAATTTCAAGCTGGAAAAGGTTGATTCTGGTTGGATTTGTGAGATAATTTTCGACCTATGATAATAAATATGAGGTGATTTTAGATGGGTCTAAAAGACAATATCGATAAAGTTCTCGATAATATAAAAGAAACAGCAGAAAAGCATGGCAGAGATGCCGATGAAATAAAACTCGTAGCGGTAACCAAATATTCTGATACCAATGAGATACTCGAAGCATACAATAATGGCCTGGACATCTTCGGAGAAAACCGCGTACAACCTGCTTTGCCCAAAATAGAAAAACTGCCAAATGATATAGAATGGCATATGATCGGCCATCTGCAGCGCAATAAAGTCAAATATGTGCTGGGTAAATTCGAGATGATTCACTCTGTGGATTCTCTTCGATTGGCAAAAGAAATCCAAAAGCGTGCTGCAAAAATGGATTTGACACAGAAGATACTTCTCGAGGTCAATGTATCTGGCGAAGAATCTAAATTTGGCCTTAATCCTAAGACTGCGGCCGAACTTACCGGGCAAATTTTGGAGATGCCTAATATTCATCTACTTGGTTTTATGACAATGGCACCATTTATCGGCGATGAGAAGGTGATTGCTAATGTTTTCAAGATCCTACGGCTAATGCGCGATAATATCGAGACCGAGTATGCACATAAATTCCCCGAACTATCGATTGGTATGACCAATGACTACAAGATCGCTATTGCCGAGGGTGCAACAATCCTAAGAATCGGTTCTGCGATTTTCAAAGGAGATGAATCTTAATGTTCGATACCTCGATTGGTATAGTCGGTTCCGGACGTGTTGGAGGCAACCTTGCATATCGCCTTGGGCAAGCAGGATGGCATATTAAAGGTATTTACGACATCGATAACCAGAATGCTTTAAGAGTAGCAAAATCGGTACCTACTGGTGTCTATCCAAAACTCGAAATGATATTAAACCGTTGCGAAGCGGTTATAATTGCAACTCCGGATACCAAAATACTCGAAATTGCCGATTTGATTTCAGAGCTTAGAAAGCCTCGTGCAAGATGCCTTTTCCATACATCTGGAGTTTTGCCATCGAGGATTCTTCGTGCTGCTGGTGCAGAATTTAGCATCGGTTCTATGCATCCTGCGAAGCCTGTCCCGCCTCTATCGAAAAATAATGACCCATTTTTGGATGCAAACTGGACTGTCGAAGGCGACAGCGAATCGGTCGAACTATCATCGAAAATGATCGAGAGCTTAGGCGGTAGCTCGATGGATATTAGATCAAATAAAAAAGCGATTTACCATGCGGCCTGCGCTTTACTAAGCAACCATATCTTCTGTATTCTCGAACACGGTAAAGAATTGCTGGAGCTTTCCGGATTGAATGAGGAAAGAATTCAAAAAACTATAG
>JBKHBT010000161.1:0-3301 GCA_046542255.1 Candidatus Zixiibacteriota bacterium
TGTCCTCGACTACGTTCGGATACCGGTCAATTTGTTCGGCCAATGCTGCCTTAAGTGAATTTACATCATCGACTCTTGCAAGCTTGACTGCAAATGCCTACTAGCTTTTGCCGAAAACAAATTTGAAATTCAAAGGACTTGATTTGACAATCTATTTGGTTTATATTGTATCTTGAATTATAAGGGGATTGTCAAATATGAAAATGGATATAGTTAAAAATCTTTTCACTAAAAATATTCCGCTCAAGCTTGTTTCTCTGATAGTAGCAGCACTCTTATGGTTCTATGTTGTTACCGAGAAAAAATATGAGTATTCAACTTTTTTCCATCTAAAGGCCGAGAATCTCGACAAGAAATATATCTGGACAACAACCGAATCCGATAGCATAGAAGTCAAACTGGCCGGCCCGGGCAAGAGCCTTTTGAAACTGATGATGAACGAAAGAAATGTATATTTCGATGCAAGCAGCTATAATCCTGAAAAGGGAAATGTTCTCTATCGCAAGATAGAAATCGATGAGAACCGTTTTGAAATTCCTTATGAAGACATAGAGATTGTGGACATTCTCCAGCCAAAAGACAAGAAAGTGCCTATCCATGTGCAGATGATCGACCAGAGAATGATACCTATCGCCAGCCGATTAGAAATAATACCAGGCAGTGGCTTTTTTGTCAGTGACGATATCGAGTTTACGCCCGAAGATGTTCTGGTTATCGGCCCCACAAGCAAACTGAAGACGATAGATTCAATATATACCATGCAAGAGACTTTCGATGATATAAGGCGAACAACAACAAAGACAGTAATGCTCGATACGACTCTCGAAGACGTGAAATTCGAAGAGCGGTATGTTTCGGCATACATTCCCATAGACCATCTGGCATATAAGAATTTCCGCCAGATACCTGTGGAGCTTCGCGGTTTTCCGAGCGGATTTCAGGTGATTTTCGATCCCAGGACTGTCAATGTTACAGTTTCAGGAAGTTCGGGCGCAGTCGAAAGAGTCGGAAATAATGATATAAGAGTAATTATAGATTATAAACAATTGACTCCAGAAGGCTCTAATAAAATTGAACCGATTATTTCGCATCCACCGAATGTCAGTATTTCCGGCAAGGAGCCTAAATACATCCAGATAAAAGAAAGCAGTGATTTCATAAAAGAGGTAACTGGAAATAAATAAGCAAACGCTAAAAGGGTAATTGGAAATGAATAGAGATTTGATACTTGGAATTGAAACTTCGTGCGATGATACAGCAGCTTGTCTTATAAAGGGCAATGACATAGTTTCTGAAATGGTATATTCCCAGATAGTCCACCAGAGATGGGGCGGAGTTATCCCGGAACTTGCCAGCCGCGACCATGCAAAAAAAATTCTGCCAACAGTGCGATTTATCATGGAAGAATCCGGCTATAAGTTATCTGATTTGGACGCCATTTCTGTAACCGCCGGCCCGGGACTTAAAGGAAGCGTTCTTGTTGGTTTGGTTTTTGCCAAAGCTCTTGCATATATGCTGGATATACCAATAATTGGCGTAAACCATCTCGAAGCGCATATTTTTGGAGCATTAATAGGCGATAGGCCTCCAGTGCCTTTTATTGCCTTCCTGGTATCGGGTGGTCATACTCATCTATATCTCTCGGAAAAGCCCGGCAAATACAAGCTTCTCGGCAAAACTCGCGATGATGCAGCCGGCGAAGCTTTCGATAAAATCGCTAAATTTCTCGGTTATTCCTATCCTGGTGGCCCGCATATAGAAAGATTGGCTAATGAAGGCAAAAAAGAGCGTTTCAAATTGCCAATCGCTATGAAAAGTCATGACAGCCTGGACTTCAGCTTCTCCGGAATTAAAACCGCCGCAATCACAGCATGGGAAAATCGCGATATGAATAAGAATTTCTCTGATAAAGACCTTGCTGCCGGACTTCAAGAAAGCATTTCACAAACATTGATAAATAAACTGAAACAGGCAATAAAGCAAACAAAAGTCAAGACAGTAATCGCATCCGGCGGCGTGCTGGCAAATACGCAAATCAGAAACCAAATTCTCGAACTGAAAAATGATAATGTGCAAATTATCATTCCTACTAAGAAATACTGTACCGATAATGCTATGATGGTTGCTTATGCAGGTAAATTTAGGCTCCATAATGATTATAGGTCATCATTGGAATTTAGTGCCGAACCGAATATGAAATTGGAGAATACTACATTTGCAATTTAAACAGAAATAAAAATGAAATACACGCTGAATATCTAATAAGAAAAGGTGATAAAGTGAAAAACTATTTTAAAAGATTGAAGAATATCGATATTGAAAATATTGAGAAAGAATTGAAAGATATCGGCAAAGATATGAGGGACCGAACCAGCGATGAGGTTCTCAAAAAGCTTGAAAAAGTTAAAGATATTACTAAATACGAGGACTATGAAAAAATGCTCGATGAATACTCCGAGAGCGCCAATATTTCGACACTCGAGGATTTCTATAACTATGCCCAAAAATGCAAGAATCTTATTGAATCTGCACCCAAGATCAAGCAGATGCGTGAATATCTTGAAAAAATGCCACTTCCCGCTTATCAGAAAGAGCTGGAATTTCAGCGCGATGTTTTGCTGAGCAAATTAACTCAGGAAGCACTTATTGAAGGCAGCCTGAATCTCGATGTCATATCCATGGAATTTGAAAACCTTCGTGCAGATTATGCCAAATTCTATGCAATGGAGCATAATAAATTCCAGCAGCAATTGGCAGATATCGTCAATAGGATCGGAGAGGTAGAAAGAAAACTCACAGCGATAGAGTATCTCTCTGAAATCGATGAGCTTAAAATAGCAGCCAGCAAGCTTTCCAAAGAATTCAATAAACTACAGCCCAGATTGAAAAAATGCGAGCCAATCACCGAGCAGCAGCTTTGGGAATATATAAACCCCTGGCATAATTGCAATTTTAAGCCTTCTGAGCCTGATGCAATAGAAAGTTTTCTTAAGCTCGAAGATGTCGTAAATGCCCAGTATAAAAAAACCTCTGATAAGCTTTCGAATATACTTGCTCAGAAAATTCTCGCCAGAAAGGAAAGGGAATCGGTAAATAAACTTGTCGATGCATTGCAGGTCGCTGATATAGACAAAATCGATAGGATTATTTCCGATGATCTAATCAAAACGCTCAGAGATATCATTCGAGAAGATTAATACCCAATATCAATCCCCAGCGGATAATAGAATTTATACCAATTATTCTGAACCAGACAATGCGCTGTTCCGCATTGTCATACTTTTCAGGCTAAAACATCAGT
>JBKHBT010000068.1:0-17754 GCA_046542255.1 Candidatus Zixiibacteriota bacterium
TCTCTTTTAAAGCCATATATATAACATATATATAATACTTAATATATATACCCAACAGGCTTTACTGATGTTTTAGCCTGAAAAGTATGACAATGCGGAACAGCGCATTGTCTCTTTTAAAGCCATATATATACATATATATAATACTTAATATATATACCCAGAAGGCTTTACTGATTTTTTTGGCCTGAAAAGTATGACAATGCGGAACAGCGCATTGTCTGGCATTTCAGCCTCCTTTCTGTGTTTTGGCAATCGCCAAAGCTTTATCGACTGCATCTTCCGGATCGCTTGCCTTTATTATTCCATCGATATCTTCCCATTTTGAATCCAGCGCGATCACTTTTTTACCAGAATTAAGCGCTAATGCAATTTCGGATAGTGTGCCGTATTTGCCATCGATAGCTATCAGTACATCTGCCGTATTTATTATGACCATATTTCTGGCAATTCCGAATCCAGTTGGTATTGCATAGTCGATATAATCATTGGCATCTCTTTTCTGGTTTTCGGGCAAAATTCCGATTGTTGTGCCATTGTTTTTTTTAGCACCTTTGGAAGCAGCTTCCATGACCCCGCTCAATCCTCCACAGACCAAAACTGCACGATTCTTGGCGACCGAGTGGCCGACTTTTTCCGCTATTTCATAGATTTTCGAACCTATGCTGCTGCCGCCGATTATTCCGATGTATATTTTCTTCTTTAGCATATCAATCAGCAAGCTGTTTTTCCTTAACAGGCCTGAGAAGAACCATAGCAAGAACTATTCCTATAACAGCGAGTCCGATAAGAGGATAGAAAGTCTTGAGGTAGCTACCGAGATTATCTTTCATCCATCCGGATAGAAGCGAGCCTCCTATTGCGCCAATGCCATATGCAGTGTACATAAAGCCATAGTTTTTGCTATAGTTTTCGGCTCCGAAAAGTGTATTGGTAGCAGCGGGTGCAATTGCCAGCCAACCGCCGAGAATCATCCAAAAGATAGCGAAAGATATGTAGTAAAGAAATACAGTGTCATCGCCGCCCAGAAGTACCAATACCGATGCAGCTATCATCAGGATAAATGAAAAAACAGCGGCATTTCGCACTCCGATTTTATCGGTAAGCGCACCAAATATCGGCCTTCCGATTCCATTAAATATTGCAAATACCGAGGTAGCGAAAGCAGCAGCAGATGCAGTCAATGCAAATTCTGTTACGCCGACCGGGCTTGTTATGCCTATTGCCATCAAGCCTGCCAGTGTTCCGATTATAAAGCAAATCCACAGGCCGTAGAACTGCCTGGTCTTGAACATCTCTTTAGGGCTGACCTGAATGCCTTCGAGGTTCTTATTCTGGATCATATCGGCTTTTTCGGTGGATTTTTGTTTTGGTAGCCTGAGAGATTGTGCCAGAACGATTATTATAAGCAGAAAAGCTATGCCAAATATCCTGAATGTAGGCATAACACCTTCGGCTTCTATCAATGAGCGTGCCAAAGGAGCAGTGATAAATGCCGAAAGCCCAAACCCTACCAGAGTAAGCCCGAGAGCAAGGCCTTTCTTTTCGGGAAACCATTTGGCAGCTACGGCGAGAGGTGCGCCATAGGTTATACCGACACCCATGCCAGCGATTACACCATAGCTTATCGTGATCAAACCGATACTATTTAGATAGCTTGTAAGAAGCCAACCTAATCCAACCAATACTCCGCCGATCATTACTGTGTATCTTGGGCCGACTTTGGAGAGTACATACCCACCAAGAGGCATCGAGAATGCAAATGCTGCTAAGAATACCATATATGGAAGTCCGGATGCTGTCGCTCCAATACCGAGCAATTCCTCGAGCGGACTACGAAAAACGCTCCATGCATAGACAGTACCCAGGCAAAGATTGATAATAAGGCCAAGTAAGATATAAAACCATCTGAAATTTTTCACTATCGTCTCCTCTTGCTAAGGGGATATAATTACAGTTGGCAGCTATAATAAAAAAAAATCCAAGATTTTCCAAATCAAATTTCCATACAAAATGAATTTTGGAAGTGTTACTTATTAGATTGCTTCTTTACAAAAAATGTAGTAGATTATATTCAAGTTCAAATGGAAGGAAATTATGCAGGAGATATTAGATATTATCGATGAATATGTCGAGGCAATCGATAGAGCAGACTATGAAACCGTGGCTAAACTTCATCATTCAGACGACCCTCGTTTTTCTGCCATCGAGGATTTTATTCCCGAGCCATTTGGTAAAGAGACTTTCGATGAGATAATCCTCTGGATCAAAGAAAATGCCGAGCCGGGCTATCTTAATCTATCCTATGAAAAGACCAAAGTCCATAAGCTAGCAGAAGATGTCTGCTATTCGACATCAGTGGTTCGGCAAAGGAGCAATGGGCATGAGGGCTTCGGCCGTGCCACTTTGATTTTCATCAAAAAGGACGGTAGATGGGGCATTTTACATGGGCATTGGTCGAATATGCCGGAGATGCATGAGTAGGGAATTTATCAACTTCAGGTGAGGAAATCATCAATTGGGGAAGATAGAATTTCCTGTTGCATTTATGAGACTATCGCCGGATTGCAAGTTTTCGGTTTTGCAAAAACCCCTCAGTCAGCTTCGCTGACATCTCCCCTCTGTTCAGGGGAGATAAAAAATTGGGTAATTAAGAATATTACAAGAACATAGTGTACTGCCCCCCAAAAGTCAAGATTGTTTACTTTACATAATTTTAATACTGAATCTGGGTAATTAGTGGAATTTAATATATATATCGTCGTTTGATGGTAGTCTATATATGCAGTTTTTTTTGTGAAGCCAAATTAATATATTTTAGCTTCAATGGAAGCAGTATAATCTATTCATATTTCGAAATGGTTTCTCTTTTCTCGATATCTTAGATATGACTTGCAGGCAAAGCCCAATGATATTAATATATTATGCTGGTCTAAAACAGGGAGTGTCTTGAGGAATATTTGGGACAGATTCATAAAATCTAAGGGCGAGTTAACACAGCAGGTAATATCTGGTGGATTTTGGGTATTTTTTCTTCAGATTTCCAGCCGTCTTCTATCACTTATTACCAAAATCGTTCTCGCAAGAATCCTATCGCCGGAAGATTTCGGCCTATTCGGAATTGCGATGATTGCCTTAACAGCAATAGAGAAATTCTCTATGACAGGTTTCGACCATGCACTGGTTCAGAGCAAAAAAAACGATCGCGAATACCTCGATGGTGCATGGACAGTACAAATTCTCCGCGGCGGCCTTATTGGATTGATACTATTTCTTGCAGCTCCGGCTATTGGCCTCTTTTTCAAAAATGAGCTGGTCATTCCCATGATTAGAATGGTTGCAATTATTCAATTTATCGCCGGTTTCAAAAATATTGGCATCATCTATTTCCAGAAGCAGCTTGATTTTAAGAGAGATTTTATCTTCCAGTTTACAGCATCATTCGCAGATTTTGCTGTGGCAATATCACTGGCTTTTTTATTGCGAAATGCCTGGGCATTTATTTTCGGATTCATGGCACGAAATATCGCCATTACCATATTGTCTTTTGTGCTTCATCCATTTCGGCCACGATTTTTATTTGTGGTGAATAAGATAAAAGAGCTTTTTTCATTTGGCAAGTGGGTATTAGCAAGCAGTATTACATCTTTTCTTATCACAGAGGGCGATGATATCATAGTAGGGCGGATGCTAGGCGATGTGCAGCTTGGATTCTATAAACAGGCATATCTATATTCCAATCTACCATCGACGCAGATTACACATATCATATCACGAGTTACATTTCCGGCATATTCACGCCTTCAGGACGATATCATGAAGATGCAAAATGCCTTTACAAGGGTGTTTCGAATCAATTCGATGCTCTCTTTGCCGGTAGCTGCCGCGATTTTTGTTCTGGGCCCTAATTTTGTGATGACTGTATTGGGCGTAAAATGGGCGCCAATGATTCCGGCTTTGCAGATTTTGGCTATTTGGGGTGCGATACGAAGTATTGGTGCAACAACCGGCCCCTTATTCAGGGCAATTGGGAAGCCGCAGCTTGCATTTTATGTCCAGATTGCTCGCCTGATTATCATGGCAGCTGCCATTTTTCCATTAGTCGATAAACTTGGAATAATTGGCGCATCGATTGTTGTGACTGTTTCAGGGACCATATTAAGACCGATTACCGACTATATCGCTGCAAAGAATCTAAAAATTAAATATTGGCATTATCTAAGATTATACTTTCACCCTGCTCTAGCATCGATTACTACAGGGATTTGTGTCTATTATCTAAATGGTCTATTATTCGCAGATTTTACTGTTTTATCGCTTATAACTGGAGCGGTTATTTTTGTAATTTTGTATTTGCCTTTTGTTCTGGTTTTTGAAAAATTACTGGGAATGAATTTCGTGTGGACTAAGCTGAAAGGAATTTCGCAATGGCGAAAATAATAATCGAGGGTTTTTACGGCTATGCCAATCTTGGCGATGAGGCGATACTTATGGCCTTTATAGAAAATTTCAGCAAAATGGGTGCTGATGTATCAATAATGACCGGCTCGCCAGAGAAAGTCGAAAAGGACTATGATCTCCGTGCAATACAGAAAAATGGCCGGCGATATTTGCCCAAAAGATTCCTGAAAATACTTTCATCGGATTTGTATATTTTGGGTGGCGGTGGCTTATTGAAAGATTTCGGCGATGATTCCAAAAGCCTGAAGTCCTGGCTTCACAATATCGACATTGCCAATAAATTAGGAAAGAAAACCGCTCTTGGCGCAATCGGTGTTGAAAATGTCAGGTTCGAGGAATCATTCCACGAGATAAAGAGAGTAATCAGCAATGTCGATTTGATAACTGTTCGCGACCAGATTTCTTATGATATCCTGCGAGAAGCTGGTATCAAAAAGGATATACATATTTTCAGCGATCCTGCCGTGATTCTTGCAGAGGCTAAGAAAAGGTCGATCGATAAGGGCAAGATAAATGTCTTTGTATCGCTAAGACATTGGTTTTCGACAGGGTTTAAGACCGAAGATAGCGAAATAGAAGCAAGATTCCACAGACAATTAGCCAGATTCTTCGATGAGATAGCCACCAATGTAAAATTACATTTCATACCAATGCGCACAGTCGATTATGATAATGATGTTGAGATCGCCAAAAAGCTGGTTTCGCATATGCAGCAGGATTGCGAAATCGAGATAAACGAAGTACCGCCATCTGTCGAGGGTTTTATCGATATGCTCGATGATTGCGATATAATGATCGGCATGAGGCTTCATTCTGCGATTTTGGCGACTGCCAAAGCAATACCTACTATTGCGATTTCTTATTCGCCGAAGGTGAAAGGATATATGGAGAAGATTGGGATGGTGGATTTTTGTAAACCCCCCAAAATTATTGAAGCAGATACTTTATTTAGCGCCTATCAAGAATTAATAGACAAATATGATCATTATAATAGTTTATTGAAAAAAAATAGCGAAACACAAAAGAATTTGGCAAAAAATAATATTCAGATTCTTTATGATTTTGCCAATGATTAATGGTGTTATTTTCTAATATTTATTCTTAGAAACAATATAATTTTATAATTGACAAAACATATTTAGTAAGTAGAAGATGGGATGGCTGTATTTAGTTTGTTATTACTTTCCTAATACCAAACCACAAACTCCACGATCAGGAAGTTCGTTGGTATTTGAATAATCTCTTAGGTATTTAGAAGCATAAATAATATCTTTTTTTGCTTCGCGAAAGCCCAATTTGCGCCGTCTTGCCATATATGTATGGAAACTGAAGCCTTCTTTGAAGCCAATGATACTCTTAGATATGACATCGCCGCCTAACTTTTCCCATTTATCTATTATCCTCAAGTTCATAGTTTCATCGTCATAGACTCTTTGATAAAAATATTCACCTTCATCGTTTTGTGGTACTGCTAGCCCATAAGGGTTTTGTTTTTTATATTCGATTCGGTTCTTAGCTGCTACCGGAAATGTCAGGATAAACACGCCTCCTGGTTTTAGAAAAGACCAGATATTTTCGATGAATTTTTCCTCTTCATTGTCTACAACATGTTCTATAACGCTAATGGAATAGACAATATCAAGAGAGTTTATCTTGATTTCAAGAGAATCAAGAAATGTAAACAGTCTTCTATCTATACTTATGTTAGAGAAAAGCTCTTTTGAATTATCTAGATCGCTGCTATCGGGGTTAAACAGAAGAACATTAGTATCTCTTGTATTTTTGCAAAGATATGCGGCAAATAGAATGGGTGAGCTAATGTCCAGGACTTTTTTCTTCTCCCAATCGGCAGCAGAATCAACAAAGTCGAATTCTGCTAAACGGAAAAGCGAAACAGGGTTGAGCCAATATTTTATAAAAAGTGAAATTTTGCCTTTAAACAAATATCTGAAAGAAAATTTTTGCCCAAACCTATGGAATTTCATACCACGAGTTTTTTTTAATGCAGCATAGAGTGTAAAAAAAGACACTTGAATTGCCCAGATCATATAAAAAAGAGCCTTCTTAACTGTATTCATAATATATTCAATCTAATTCGTATAGTGAAAATTCATATATGCTTGGTATCAACTATATTTATATTCAACTGTTCCATTAAAGTAAATTAAACAAATATAGTTTTTTGGGTCAAGTATTATTTTTCTGTAATTTAATTTACAGTTCACCATTGCCTCTATTTATTTAGTTCTAATTGAATTTCTTTTTTTTCCTGCTAAACATGCTTCTTCTATACTCGAAAACTCATTTCCTATATATTGCATCAGATCTTGAAAACTACGCTTTATTCCCTTTGGGGAATTTCTATTGCCCAAATACTATATTATAGATACCTTCGGTTTAACAATCGTTTTTGCTATAGCGAGACGAAAGCGCCGCTATACGCTTCGTCTAATTCTTTGCCATTTTCTTACTTTAGGTATTCTTTTGAAAAAACTATAAAATAGGCTTTGTTTTCATTAGAAATTGCTTTATTTTTCACTTTATGGACTTATAAGTACTTTGAAAGGATACCTTATGACAGACAAAAATAATTTTGAATTGAAATGGGAGTCTAACCATATCATTGGTTGGAATTTAAACAGCCTCTGTAATTTCAAATGCGTATACTGCTTTTGTAGTACAGAAGCACTCTCAAATGAACATCCAGCAGTTGGCAGGTATTCATCAAAACATATCGCGAAAGCATTCAATGAAACCGGATTAGTTTGGCGTATTCATATGTCGGGCGGTGAACCATTTCTCTATCCGGATTATATTAATCTATGCAAATTATTATCAGAAAAACACTATATCTCGATAAATACTAATCTTACAACAAAGAATGTCTTTGATTTTGGTGAAACTATCAATCCGGATAAAGTCCTTTCGATCAATGCTGGTTTGCATGTTCTGGAGCGAGAAAAACATAAAGATGGTGTCAAGAAATATATCGAGAAATTCAATTTTCTCAAAAATAAAGGCTTTGAGATACGCAGCGAATATGTTTCATATCCACCTCTTTTTGAACGAATGAAAGAGGATATTAAACTACTCAATAAAAATGGCGTTGAACCAGTGAATATCAAAATATTTAGGGGCAATTTTGAGGGTAAGCATTATCCTGAAGCATATAGCAAGGATCAGCTTGAATTTCTCAGAGATATCATGATCGACACACGGGAACTGAAGATTGCAAATAATCGTTTTGATTTTTATGGACGGCGTTGCGAAGCCGGCTTTAGATCATTTAATATGGATGCTGCAGGTAATCTTTCGCGATGTTTATCAACTAAAAGAAGCTATGGCAATCTATTCACTGGAAACTATAAATTCGATAAAAAAGCTCGCCCATGCCCATTGAGATACTGCGGATGCCCTTATGAGGGCTTTAGATTAATCAAAGAAGAAAAAGCAAGCAAAGCTGAGACTCTTATCGAAGTATTAAAAGAAAAGATTAGCAGAAAGCTAAATAAAAAATGAATCCAAAGAAAAGCGCAATATTTGGTGATTCTATCTGCCGTTTGTTTATCGATAGACTTAAAATTCAACTCGATAAACACTGTGCTAATGAAAATTATAAACTATTAAATCACGGAATTGCCAGCGAAACTTCCGAAGAAGCATTAAAAAGGCTTAATAAAGTCATTGAGGATAATCCCCACACCGTAATAATCGAATTCGGTATGAACGACCTTCGAAAAGATATCAGCCAAAAAGAATTCTGCAAAAATATAGAATTCATGATAGATGAAATCCAGAGTAAAACAGATGCCAGAGTCATCCCGGTAACTATCAATCCGGCTATCGGTTTCGAAGATAAAGTCGATGAGTACAATGAGCTGATACGCCAAATCGCCAGAAAAAAAGCCCTTAAAATTGCCGATGCTGCCGCACTCTGGAAAAAGAAAGTCAAAAATAATAAATCTGCGCTTCGAGACGATCTTCATCCAAATGCAAAAGGCATCGATATCTTTGTCGAAGCAATAATGCATATAATCACTCGCGAGCATACTGTCCTACTCTGGCAATACAATAGCCGTGAGGCAAAATGCAATTATCGATGTCCATATTGCTACTATATCGGCCTGCATAATCCAAAGGACAAGTTCTTTGGCACCATAGAGCAATGGGAAGAAGCATTCACCGAGTCATTCGGCAAACAGAACCTGATTTTCTATCTGGCTTTCGGAGAGCCGACAATAGGAGGCAAATTCTACGATATTGTCGAGATGATCGGAAGGCATCAGAATTGGCAGATGAGAATGACAAGCAATGTATCTCAGGATTTGACGAAGCTTATGGAAAGCAAGATCGCTAAAGATGGCAGGCTTTATATCAATGCTTCCTATCATCCATTGGCAGTCGATAGAGATGATTTTCTTGAGAAGATATTGAATCTAAGAGAAAACGGCATAGAGGTACCTATTGTTTATGTTACCTATCCGCCATTTTTAGAAAGAATGGAAGATGATATCGATTTTTTCAGCTTCCAACATGGTTTTGTTGTCCATGTGCGGCGTTTTCAGGGATGGTATAAGGGCGAGGAATATCCATATGCCTTCACCGACGAGAAAAGACGCCTTATAGCAAAATATTCCGATGATGGTATGATCCGCTATATGCTAAACCAGCAGCATAATACCGGCGATCTTACATATTCGGGGTTGCATTTTTTCGCCATCGATAATGTCGGCAATGTCGGCTATGATTCGAATCTTTTCAAACCATATACGAAATATCGATGTATTTTCGGCAATGTTTTTCAGGATAATTTCTGGCCGCTTCTTAGCCCCGGGCCATATCCGGGAAGACGCGAGGGCACTGTCGATGGCATAGCCAATCTCGTTGATGCTGGTTATAAAGAACTTCGTGGAAATAATGTAGCATCTTTCGCAAGACAGGGCGGAGTCTACAAAGATGACAATGGCAAGGTACACTATAAACACCTAAATACCGATTTCACTGACAGCAAGATAAGGGCAAAATATAATTTCCCACCGAGAAATCAAAAGGATAAAAAGGCATTGGCCGACCATGACAAAAGCCAATACAAAAGAATGCGAAAACTCATCTACAAAAGAAAGCTACGCACTTTCGCAAGAAATCATCCCAGATGGAAAAATTTCGCAATGAAAATACTAGGTGTTAAAATTGTCCAGAAATTCAAATAAGAACCTAAAAGCACTGTTTCTACCGGACTTTTCCAAAAACAATCCCTATCTGAATAATCTTGCAGATGGACTGAGAAAGCAAAATATCGATGTTGAGATGAGCAATATCAATCTCAGAAAGCATCCTCGAAATCCCATTAGCGCAATCGGCGATTTCGATGTAATACATATCCACTGGACACATAGCATATTTCTGGGTGCGAATCTGCCCAAAAGTATAATTCGGACCATGCTGGTTTTCCTCGACATCAAGAAATTGAAAAACAATGGCAAAGCCATAGTCTGGACAGTGCATAATATCTGGTATCACGATAGGAAATGGCGATGGCTGGAATTTCTCGCCAAAAAGAAACTTGCCAAACTGGCCGATAGGATTCTGGTTCATTGCGAAAATGCTCGTGAGCTTTTTATCGAAAACTACAATCTAAGCCGCAAAATTGCCAAAAAGATAGAGGTACTTCCTCATGGAAATTATATCGAGAACTACGAAAACAAAATTAGTAAGACCAGTGCAAAATTAGAACTTAATCTCGATACTAATAAGTTCATATTTGTGAATATTGGAAGAATTATGCCATATAAGGGCCTGGAAAGACTTATCGAGTCCTTCCAGAGACTCGATGATAATTACTGCCAGCTAATAATCGCCGGTAAAGCAAATGACAAACAATATCTCAAAAAGCTAAAAACCGGAGTTAGCCCGAATATTAAGATTATCGATAAATTCATACCCGATGATGAAATTCAAATATTATTGAATGCTGCCGATTTTGTGGTTTTGCCCTATGATAAGATATTGACATCGGGCACTGCGGTGCTCGCTTTGAGTTTTGGAAGGCCAGTCATTGCCCCAGATATCGGCTGTATAAAAGAGCAAGTTGGCGATGCAGGTATTTTCTATGACAATAGTGATCCGGATGGGCTTTATTATTCTATGAAGATCGCGAAAAATATCGATATCAAAAGAATGTCGAAAATGGCGTTTGATACTGTTAAATTTTTATCGCTCGATAAAATTGGCCAACAATTGTCTATAATATATAAAAAGTCATTAAAAAATGAATAGCAATATAGAGAAAACAATCGCAGGTTTGGGTTTCTAATCTAATAACTAAAACTATTTAATAAAGCTTCATTTTTTATTATATTTGAGTAATTATGTATGGAAGGGCAAATTGAGAATACTGGCTTAAAGAGCAATCATATTTTGTCCACTATATTCATTTTTCTGATAACCCCGAATCATAATCGGATTGTCTTTCGCGTCTGAGCGCTGCAGAAATTCTTGTGCTGTTTATCTTGTCCAGAATCTTATTTTCAATATTATCAGCGATTTCTTCCGGCTCGACAATCTTGGTTTTGTCCCCTTTGAGTTTGATAAGATAATGCTTACCATTATTGAAAACACTAACATGTGTCCTATTATCGCCTCTTCGGGCTGCAATATATTTAGGCGATATAATTTTAGGCTCGAAAAGATGGCCGCGCCATTCGGAATAGCATAATTTATTAGATACGAGATTTTTGATACTATTATATACATCGATTTGTTGCATCGGCTGGTCATAAGCACAATTTCGGCCATCGACAATTACAAGAGGCACCATCATCTGTGCTTTTTGGGAGCCATATTTTTCGATCTCTTCTTTTTTGAATGGCAACATAGCATGATGATCGCCAGTTATAATCAGAATTCCCGAATCGAAATAGTTCATGCTATCGAGGCTGTTATAAAACCTGCCGATTTGCCTATCTGTATATTGAAAAACCTCTGCTTCAGCATCCTTTTTGCCCGACTCAGGATTGATAAATGGATGATGGCTTGTTACAGTTTTAGAAAATATGAAAAACTTCTCATCATCTTCTTTTTCATCGACTCTTTGCAAAAGCCTGTCCATCAATGCGGCATCAGGAGCGGCTTTGAAATGATATCGTTGGAAATTGTCATAATACGGATGCTCATGGCCTTCGACATAATCGAAACCGATACTCTCGGCCCATTCTCCTGTATTCGAGAAACCAAGATTAGCTGTCGTTATAAACTCTGTCGAGTATCCATGCCTTGATAGGACTCCTGGCATAGCCTGTTGCATATCATAAAAGCCATTGAAAGAAGTAGAACCGCCGCGCGAATAACTCGCAGGCGCATAAATCGGGAATTTACCTGTCAATATCGAGATTGAGCCATCTTCTGTGATAAAGCCATTTGCATAAAAATTCCTAAAAGCGCAATTTTCCCGTGCAATTGAATCCAAATTCGGCGTCCAGTCCCTGATTCCCGAAAAATATTCGCTTTGATAATTCGATAAAGACTCGACCATCAGGATTATTATATTAGGATAATGCGGCTCATTCTCTATACAAATTCTTTTCTCTTTATAATCGAGTAGTTCTTTACGAAAATCACTGCTATAGCCAGCCGCCTCAGACATAAGCATAACATTGTATTCGTAAACATTACGAAACATCCATGAATGACTATACTGATTGGAAAATCTAAAGAATGAAAGAAGCGCAAACAAAATGGCAGTAATCAAGAAAACCTTCGATCTTTTACCCTCTTTTGTCTTGTAATTGTCCATAATAAAAGCCATCAAAATAACGACAATAATCATGATGCCAATCAAGATACCAATTGCCTCCAGAATACCAATAAATTGCATAGAATCATCCAGATATGGCGAGTATTTGAGAATGTCGCTTAGAGTCAAATGGGCATTAAAGTTCTTAATGATAACCACGTCGGTAATATTAAGAAGTAAAACAATGAGCATAAAGAGCTTCAGAAAAATAGAAACAGTTCTTTTCGTGAATTTAGCAAATGCAAGATATAGCATAAAAAATACAAAAGCATATACAATGCCGTCATTTAGAAGAGTCATCCATGCGCCGGTACCAATATAACCCGTCTTTTCACTAACATATGACTCGACATGATACATTCTCGTCCAAAGAGGAATAGTGAATATTACAAGATATAATAAATTCAAATAGAGCGGTTTTATCTCTCCGAGCTTTTTCTGAAAATTGCTTATTATAGGCTTCGCCAATACATACCTCACATGTATATCAAACCAAATTAATCCAATGAATATAAAAAAGAGGCCATTTTATGTCAAATAGTAATTAAGAGATGTTTAATATTGGGTTAATTTGAATTTGCCAGGTATTGCTTAAAAAAAAACCCGGCTTTATAAAAGCCGGGTATGATGTTCTATTAGAAAAGCTGTTTACCAGCTTCTGCTGCGATAGCCACCGCCACCGCCGCCGCCTCTGCGGTTGTTATTCTCTCTCTTGGGTTTTGCCTTATTAACTTTAATGGCTCTTCCCTTGAGTTCGTTGCCATCGAGTTCATCGATAGCTGCCTGAGCTTCTTCATCATTTGGCATTTCGACAAAACCGAAACCCTTTGATCTTCCGCTTTGACGGTCTGTTATAACGCGAGCACTATCAACTTCACCAAATTTGGCAAAGGCTTCCTCGAGATCGGATTCACCGACTCCCCAGTCTAGATTTCCTACGTAAATATTCATGAAACATCCTTTTCGCCGGGAACTCTTTTTTTAATCGAACTTGTCCGTTCCACGGCGTATCTGGATCAAATCGATTTTCTGCTTTTCCGGGCAGCAGATGTGCCCATAACTTGTGCATATTATAAGTCGAAGAAGAGCATTACGCAAGGGTTATTTTTTAATTATTAAAAAAAGTTTAGTTGTACTGTTATCATGGGCTTATACGCAGAGCAATCTTTCTGATTTATAAAAGAATCCAACATTGCAAATATAACATCTCAATCGATAGCATTTTCTCTAAAATAAGCTGGTGGAGATAAGGTTTTAAAAGAAATATGGCATTGACATAACTCAGGTAAAATAGTATCTTGAATATAGCTAATTGACTATAATACTATAATGGAGGAAGTATGAACAAAGTTTTTGGGCTAATAATGTTAATCCTAATCTCTGCAAATTTATTTGCACATGTTGTTGATATAAATCGAGCAGAACAGGTTGCAAGGAATCATATCCAGCTTCGCAGCCCTGAAAATATCGTCTATAGGGTAAAAGACCGTAATATCATAAATAATAGATACACTGGCAAAAAACTCTTCTATGTTTTCCGGCTGGAGCCAGATGGCTATGTCGCAGTATCGGCCGACAGGCGAACCAGGCCGCTTTTAGCGTGGAGTTTCCAAAATTCCTGCAGAATCACGCCCCCAGGAAATTCTATGGTGCAGCTCGTCCATGATGATATGCACAATAGATATCTTGTAGCCGAACAGAACCATCCCGAGCTTCTCGAATATAATAATAAGCTCTGGAATAACTATATCAATATGCCGTCTGATTTTATAAATCAATTTCTCGATCTTACAGAATGGGGCCCTTTTACCAAAAGCGAATGGAATCAGAGCGCTCCATGGGACAGATATGTGCCCGATGACCCGATCACTGGCGAAAGAACGCCGACTGGTTGTGTTATAGTAGCAGTTGCTCAGATATTGAACTACTGGGAGCTGCCTTATAGCCTTCCGCTGGACTCTACGGACAGCTACTATTCGGAAACCACAGACCCTTCAATTTGGATAGACGCAACCACAGCAAATATGGACACAATCGGCTGGAATGATTCGGAGGATTCTCCCGGGCCGAGTGACTCTACTATGGCGATGCTTTCCTGGGCGATCGGCGTGGCTCTCGGAGCAGAATATGCCGATGGCGGAACCGTGGCACATGCCGATGCTGGTTCATTCTACTCGCTATTTGGATTTGCCAGGGCAGAAGACTTTGACAGATACATGCCCGGCGCTACAAATACGATAAGAGATAATATGAAAAATGCCAAGGTTGCGTATATGAGCTTCTCCGGCCCCGATGCTGGCCATGCGGTCGTTGTCGATGGCTATGAAGAAACCGGCTCTTATCATCTCAATATGGGATGGGGCGGATATGAAGATGGATGGTATTATGCCTTCGATGAAATTCCACTATATTTCACATCGATTACCGGAATGATTCTCAATCTCACAGGTAATTATCATTGGGATTATCCTAATAATATGGCATCGGCAATAGAAATTGCACCGAGAGAACATCTCGAGCGCAAGATAAATACGATAAATCCTGTCGATGATGTTGACTGGTTTACATTCGAGGCCAGCGATGATAGCACTTATTATTTCTATACAACTGGAATGAATGACACATATATCGAATTTTACGATGCAGAAGGCACTTTATTAGAGCATGTAGAAGATGGCGGCTCGGAATATAATGCCAGCAAATACTGGTTTACCGAACCGGATTCTCCGGGAAGATATTATGTCAAAGTCGGTGCGGATACAGCTATTGCTGATGTAAATTATAAATTATGGTATAAAAAAATCAGCGGCCCGGAAAGGCAATTTGTTAATATTACGATGCCTAATGGCGGTGAGACACTTATCGGCGGCGATAGAACCGGTATTATCTTCACCAAGGGCGGAGACCCATTCGTTAATTATGTAAATATCGAATATTCTGTCAATGGCATGGAAGGCCCGTGGCACACTATTGTAGATTCTCTCAGCTCGACATATTATATGTGGGAAGTGCCAGTTGTCGAAGATGATATCTATGATTATTGGGGCTGTTACCTTAAGATTTATGATGCTGCTGGAGGATATGCAATAGATTATACTGATGAACCATTCAGAATGAGACATCCAGATGCTATAAAAGAAAATTTGCTAAAGCCAGATGAATTCCTAATCGGTGCAAGTCCGAATCCATTCAATTCATCAGTTAGAATCAGGCACAGAAATCTTAGAGATGCACAGCTTTCGATATATGATATCGAAGGCAATAAGATAGTTGATCAGAAACTCGCAGAAGGAACCAATTCTACGATTTGGAATGTCAATAACGATGTTTCAGGCGGAATATATTTTGCTAAAGTAACTGGTAAATATGAAAATGAAAAAATCGACCAAACAATTAAACTAATTTATATGAAATGACCCTTAGAAAACAAATTTCTACCTTTTTATTATTCTTCATTGCAATAAGTATTGTCCAATGTGAACCCGTTCCCTGGCAAAAGGCGATAAAGACAGCAGAAAACCACCTAATACTTCAGAAACGGAAAGATTTTGCTATTGATATTGGGCAATATCATAGTGATTCTTCCGGAACCAGGCTGTATTATCTTTTTATTGTCGAGCCAAAAGGCTATATCGCAGTTTCTGCCGATGATAGAATGCCGCCAATTTTGGCTTTTTCATTTACTGGCAACTACTTCAATTTTCACGGTTTCAAGAAGAATAAAAATAGCAAAGCGAAATACCTCTTCGACAAAATTAGCCAAAACTATTACTCAACCTTAGATAAAATTCCGCAGGACATCATAGAAGATAATAAAGCTCTTTGGGAAAATTATTCAAAGATGCATAATAATTTTATTCTCGACTATTTCGATTTTGATCAATATGGCCCCTGGTTGAATACAGAATGGAATCAGGGCGAGCCTTATAATGAGTATTGCCCAAGAGACCCATCGACATGGGAGACATCTGTGGCTGGTTGTGTACCTGTCGCACTCGGCCAGATACTCAATTATTGGGAATTTCCATATAACTTTTATCTCGATGATAGCGATAGCTATTCATCCAGCAGGACATCACCGCCGATATCAGTAAATGGTTCCGATGCTAATATGGATACAATTGAATACAATGGCCCACATATTTTTGGCCCTACGAATGATCAAATCGCAAGATTACTTTTTGCTTGTGGCGTTTCAGTTGGAGCGCAGTATTCATCAGAAGCAACCAGTGGCAATTGCTCTGATAGTTGGTTCGAAGAAAAAGGGTTCAGCGGCGCCACTATGATGTTCCAACCCGATATCGATTGGGAAGAAGTCGAAAATAGTATGATATCCGGCAAGGTGGCATACACTGCTGTCGATGGCGAAGAAGGCCATGCTATTGTTACCGATGGATACCGTGAAAGCGGCGAATACCATCTCAATATGGGATGGGGCGGCCATGAAGATGGATGGTTTAATATAAGAGACGATTTTCTTCCATCTGGTTTTACAAATGTTTCGCAAATAATTATAAATGCAACAGCGCCAGAACATCTTGATATACCGAATACACATTTAGAAGCTACAAATCTCGATATCGAGATAAATCTCCGCAAGACAATAAACGGCATATCCGACAGCGATATCGATTGGTATAGTTTCCATGGCTCTTGCGATAGCATCTACATTTTCGAGACCTATGGGCCGCATACTATGCAGGTCGATTTATATGACGAGACTGGTTTCGATTTGCTTCGCTCCAGTTCTGAGATGTATCGAGAAGGTCATCGCAATGCCTTTGTAACTTTTATTCCGCCCGATGATGGCTTCTACAAAATCAAAGTTACCGCAACAGAAACCTACGATGATGTAAATTATAAAATGAGTTATAATAGAGCAAGTCCCGCGCGAATAAGCCTTCTGGCGCCATCTGGTGGAGAAGAATTTACTGGCTGTTACTATACGAGATTATACTGGAATCAGAGCGGGCAACCGACAATTACACATTTCGCTATCGATTTTTCACAGGATGGCCCGGATGGCCCGTGGATAAATATTGCAGATTCAATTGTCGGTAATAGTTATAACTGGAGAATTCCCACAATCGAAGAGGATTCGGATAATTGCTATATCAAAATCTATGATCCTTATGGAGGCTATGCGCATGCAATGAATTCTGAACCTTTCACAGTTATTTCCCATGAAGCGGTCGTTGAATTTGATATTGAAATTGCCGGGAAGAAAGTCAGCCTATTTCCAAATCCTTTTCGCAGGGTTGTCCATTTCGAGGTTCCAGAGAATATGAGATTCGATGGCATCTATGATATATCAGGCAAACTCATCGAAACAAACCTTTCTGGGACATCATGGATACCGGGAATGAACATAGAGGCCGGAATATATTTTGCAGTTTTTGAAGATTTGCAGGGCAAGAGGCAACGCTATCGCCTCTCTTATATCAAATAATTACGAATAACCTTTATACATAAATTAACCATACTTTTGTAGTTTGGAAGGC
>JBKHBT010000069.1:0-17730 GCA_046542255.1 Candidatus Zixiibacteriota bacterium
GTTAAACTTGGGGAATGAACCAGTCGAAATATATGAATAAACATATTAATCTTATGATGAACATCATCGAGCTATTCGACTGATTCTTTCACAGAAAAACTATTCAACAACCTTATCAATAAATTTTGAATTCATCAGCCTGGCAACAGCCATATAATCCAGGTTAAAATGGATTTTATCTCCGATTTTATATCGCGGCTTTCCATCCTCGGCAACATTTTCACCAAGGTCCACTACCGTCATATCTGATGTCGTGCCGATATAATCCACTGTCTCATCGCTTGGCTTGACAGTATCCATATCGACATCGAGAATACCAAAATCCAAAATAGCACGATAGCTTTTTGGTATTGGTTTAGGCTCGTATTCGGTTGGGCTTAGTTGCTCTTCTTCATCTTCGCTGGTATGGCCGACATTGCCTTCAGACATAACACCATCGGGCAGAGATTCCTTTTGTTCCAGCTCGATGATATTTGCAGAAAAATCGAATGTCTCCAGCGAAAGATTACGGAAGACCTTGCCATCCATCGGCGTCGTGCCCATGAATACAGCTTCGCCAAGCCGCAGGTGATTAACTGCTTTGGGAAGCTTTTTCATCGGAATAAGAGGCAGTGTAATCGAACTACCGCCAGAATTAAGCACAATATCACGATTGAATTTGGTCTCCAAAAGCTGATGATATAGGCTAAGTTGAATTAATTTATCATATGTCGGCATAATACCGTACATACAGCCAAGATTCGTTCCGATCCCGATTACTTCGATATTCGAAAGGCTAAAGACCTTATCATAAAACTCGATAAGATTTTCACGCATAACTCCCTCACGAAGCTCGCCCAGCTCGATCATGATAATAACTTTATGGAGTTTATCCTGTCTTTTGGCTGCGCGATTAAGGGCCTTTATTGTTGTAAAGGAAGTGTTCAGGGAAATATCGGCATATTCGATAACAGTATCCACATAGCTAATAGCAGGTGGCTTGATATACATTGTCATAAGATCTGGATTAATCTGCTTGACCTTTTTCAGAGAAGACAACCTGGAATCGCCTACAGAATGGATAGTATCAACAGAAGGCGGCTCGAGAATTCTTTCGAGAGCTTTCTGATTGCCAGAAAGAATCTTGAGAATAAGCGTCCATTTGAGATCATAAGTTGATAGGTAGCTATCGAGTTTTTTGATATTCCCGATAATATTTCGAGTTTTTATTGTAAGTTCTGCCATATTATTTCTTTGTATAGCGCATTTCTGCGTATTTTGTGGTAAAACCAAATCGCTCATAGAAACCTTTAGCAGGATTCTCATATTCGACATGAAGCTTCACATCAGTGTCTGCCTCTTCGATTCCGGTTTTGACCAGATTATATCCGATTCCTTGCCCACGATGGTTGGGGCTGGATGCGACATAAACTATTATATGCTCTGGAATGTATTCTGCCATTCCGGTATTGTTCATAATTAGGCCACCGACTACTTCTCCATCGATAACCGCAGCAAGTAAAAAGCCGCCCATACCTTCGGAATCATTGAAAGCATAATCGATCGATTTCTCGATTGCCTGACGCTCATCGCCCCATTGCTCTAAGGCACCAAACATAAAGTCGACAAACTTCTCGCGTGTTACTTCTTTTGTAAAATCATTTTCAGTATGGATTTTAACAATATCCATTATTATTCCTTTCTGGTTTCGTTCAAGTCGTTTACATTGTTCTTCATTTGATCGGTAAGCAAAAAAAATTGATTAGCTTAATTAATTAACTCAATTAAAATATCTATTCTTTCATCAATAAGCTAAATATAAATAATTCTCCGAAAAAATCAAGAGATTTCTAAGATGCTATCAAATATGATTTTACGGGTTTTATTCGATTGGTATTCTGGGAATATGTTCTGGAAGGCGTGTCAAAAGCTCGTAGTTGAGTAGATTACTGAATTCGCCAAAGCTGGCAACCGATATTGAATTTCTGCCCTGAGTACCAATCAATACTACTTCATCGCCTTTTTGGACATTCTCCAGCTCAGTAATATTGACCATGACGAGATTCATATTCACAATACCGATAACGTCACAGTACTGATCATGAATTAAAACTCTGCCCTGATGAGAAAGGCTCCTGCTGAATCCCTGTGAATATCCGACCGGTATTATGGCGATTTTGGTTTTGTTCTGGGCAAGATAATCGGTTCCGTAACCAATGAATTCACCTATTTCCGCTTCTTTGGTGCTCATGACTTTGCTCTTCCATGTGATTAGGCATCTTAGTGGATCGTTTTTATCTTCGCGTTTGGATATATAATGAATAAATGTCTCTTTGGATGACCAGAATCCATATTGCATAATCCCGATTCTTACCATATCCATTCTGGTCTTAGGATATGTCATTGCCGCTGCTGAACATGCAGTATGGTGGTATTTCGGCAATACCTTGACTCGCTTTAGCCAACGAGCGATTTTCTGAAACTGCATCTTCTGTTTTTTGACTCTGACATAATTTGCGATACTTTCTGCGCCAGCATAATGAGTACAAAGTCCCTGAAAAACGAGTTGATCGGAGAAATGTTGCAATCTATCGAGCACACAACCGAGTTGCTTGACCTGAAAGCCCGTCCTATTCATTCCGGTTTCGACTTCGATATGTACCTTTGCTTTTTTGCCCATCCTTTTGGCAATCTCGATTGCTTTGTCCAGCCTATCGAGTTCGAAGACGAAGAATTCGACATCGTTTTCGATTGCCCATGCCAGCTCGTCATTTTCAATCTGGCCCATTATCATAATCGTAGTTTTGCTTTTGCGAGCTTCGTGTGCCTGAAGAGCTTCGTATGCACTAAAAACAGAGAAATGATCTACGCCACAGCCTTCTGCCATCGGAACGAATGTCTTTATACCATGCCCATATGCATTGCCCTTAACCACAGAAGACAACTTGACAATCGGGCCAAGTTCCTTCTTAAGAAAATCGATATTGTTCTGAAGAGCACTTTTATGTAATTCTATATGCGAAGTATAAAACATTGCGATGCAGAGAAAACTGCGGAATCACCTCCTGATATATACTTTATCGCCAGCTTTCAGATTTGCTTTATTTTTTTGGCAAATTGTTTCGTTTTTTCGGTTCTTTGTTTTTGGTCTTTTTCTTTATCGGAAAGATAAAAGCTCTCACCGAATTCATTATCAGCAAGCAATTTTTTTAGATTTTCGAATGTCCTGCCGGCATTGTCACCAGCAGACATAAAAACATGGATTTTCTTGCCAGAAATAGGGTTTTGCTCGAAAAATTTCTTAATATAAGCAGCATAGCTGCCACCCCAAACAGGAGTACCTATGATTATCTCCTCATAGTCATCGATATTTTTATCGAAGCTTTCGATATTGAAGTTTCTTGTAATCATCCGCCACATAAAAGCCAGTATCTGGCCGGCTTTACCTTTGGCTTTGATAGGATTCTTTGCTTTTATAGCATAAACATCTGCATCGATTTCCGAAGCTATATCTTCTGCGATCTTTGCAGTATTACCCGATAGAGAATAGTAAACTATTAATGTCTTCATCGCCACCTTTCTTCCTTTTGCTTTCTATATCTTACTGCGATACATGGAATTGTCAAGATAAATTTGTATTGTGGATGCTGATGCATCGATTTCCAAAAGGACGTATTGTAGGGCGCAGGTTCATAACCTGCCCCTTAAAACTTTTTTTAAAAAATGGCTTTAGACGAGATCACCTAATCAGCGTAATTGTCCCATTACAAATAATTTCGCCATCTTGCTCTATGGTATAGAAATAAAGCCCTGGCCGGCATTTGACATTATTTGTGTCATTACCGTCCCAAATGCGGCCTTCGACATCTCCGATAATTAGCTGTCTCGGCGCCTTTGAACGCCAGACTTCTGCTTTATAGCGGTCGAAAATGGCGATTTCTACCTCTTCGCTGAAAAGCCTTGGGTAGTAGAAGAGCAATCTATCATTGATACCATCATCATTTGGCGTGAATGGATTTGGAGCAATTCCACATGTCATCGATGGCTCTATGATAAATGACCAGCAATCCGAGAAAAAATTGGGGCTGCATCTATCCGGAGAATCTTCCATATCGATACAAACCACTATGGTATCGCCATTTAAGAACCTCTGGCCGAAATCTTCCGGGTCGAAATAGACCTCGCCGCCATTCCCATCCATTCGAATATCAAGCTCAGTTGATGAGTAGTGAACCGAATCGACCAAAAGCTCGATACTGGTTTCATCGACTCCCGAGCCATGGTCATCGAATGAAATTCTAATATCCTGATAGATATCGCGGACCATTGCCTGTGTTGGCAATAGAAATTCCGCAGTCGGCGGATAATAATCGGTCATAAATATGAGCTGGATTGGCGATGTAATATCATTTCCAAAATGATCCTGCGCATGTCGAAGTTCCGCAATGACAGTATCTACCGAAGGCCAACCGGAATCTGCATGGAAAACCAAAACGGGCTCATTCCAGCTTATCTCGGGCGATGAAATATCATATTCAATGCCATTTACCCAAAATTCGATTGTGCTCTCATCGATACCATAGAAATCTTCAATAGTTACTACAATCGATTCAGGCATACATGATGTATAAATCTCTGGCTCCGGCTCGATGAACTCGGCAATCGGCGCATCCGGATCGCGCATAAACCATGAATAATAAACCGTATCGGCATTCGGGTCGCAAAGGTCCGGCGAATCGTGTGCAGATACCCAAATCCTGATAGAATCTCCCGGTGACCATGCAATACCCGCCGCAACGGGATCGATAAACAGGCGGCCATCAGAAAAATAACTACCATTTTCGCCCAAATCAAACCAGCCACTTCCTGCATCTATAATTGTCGATGAGCTATCCAGGCCGGAAAGGCTGTCATCTATAAAAATAGTTATCGAATCGGGCATTTCATCGTGAATAATGTCTGTGGGATATACCAGCTCGAATAATGGCGGCGAAAGATCGACATAAAAACCCGTTCTTACATCAAAAAATGATGTATCCAGGTCCCAGCCGCATGAGTCTTCTGCATATAGGACTTCCGCTTCGACATATTGGCCATTTTCGTATAGGATCGGTGGTGCCGGAGTAAAAGTTAGCAATGAATCATTGTCCCATTCGAGATAATCATCGAAGATGCTATATGCCCAACCATCGACCATAAGAGAGATGGTATTAGGATCGATATTTCCGCAACATCCCCGGCGGCAAACAACTACAATCTCGAAGATAAGGCCGGCAATACCGCCAGAATTATAGCCCATAATATCCACCGTATCGACTCCGCCATTGAAATATGGCGTAAGATCGAATTCATGCAGCATTCGCCAACCAGTGGAACCGCTTCCTGGGTTTCCATGCGTTGTATCGATATATGTATCATTGGCGTAAATTGTCGCTTGATTATCGGCCTGAATGCGGATAAATGCAGTATCGACTGCGGAGCATTCGGTCTCGACAAGTACACGAAACCAGTCGCCATGGCTTCCAGTAGCACGCTCTTCACTCCAGACCCAATCGCAAAGATTCGTATCCAAATCGACCCAATAAGTGCCCCAACGATCATCCTCCATATTATAAACAGGCTCCCATGAAGAAGTTGAAGAATCGTAGTATTCGACAGTTGAGTCGGTGGATGTAATATAAAGCGATTCGACTGTGGAAGGCATCGTATCGCAACAGCGGATTTTGGCGATTATTTCCTGATTTGCACAGGATGTATAAATATCTTCGGGTGGATGGATGAAATCTGCGCAAAGGCCGAGACTTTCTGAGAGCATAATCTCAAAATGATTACATGGTTGTGATAATACTATCATTGGCAATGAGATTATTAGTAAGAACCAAATTACTTTAAAACAAATTTTCATATGACTCCTTGAATATACTTTATAGAATCATAAATAATTTTAACCAGAATGTCAAGAAAATTGCTATGTCCGGCTTTGTATATTAGAATTTTGAAAAGGATAGCGACTTATGGATAAATAATAAGAAATATCGCACTATGCATAGTTTCGTTGAATGGGTTAAAATGTACAATAAAATATCCATATTCAGCAAATCGTTACAAATCGCCACATGGATAGTGAATATTTTACCTGTCATGAAAGTTTAAATAATTAGACTTGCCATACTTTGAAGTAAGAATTATTATTAATTAGAATGAGTATTAACTTTTATTAGAATAACGATTATTAAAAGATGCATGAGTATATAAATCGTATTTCCTTTGCCGAAATAGCAGATATCGATGCCTTGAAGGCTACTTTCAAGAAATTCTCTTCTGCTACTGGTTTCGCTGTTGGCCTTGTAGAATTTCCCAGCCAGGACGTTTTGATTAGCACAGGTTGGCATAAAGTATGCACAGAATTTCATCGAAAACATCAATCATCCCAAAAATATTGCCTTAAAAGCAATAGGGAACTCACAAGCAAATTAAAAAAACAGAAGCAAATTAATATTCGTAGATGCGATAATGGTTTGATAGATGGTGCAGCGCCAATTATAGTAGATGGCTTTCACATAGCAAGTATATTCATAGGGCATATTCTATTCAAAGAGCCTGATATGGCCTATTTCAAAGCGCAGGCTAAGAAATTTGGCTTTGATGAAGATGCATATCTACAGGCATTGCAAGAAGTGCCAATAATTCCCAGAGATAAATTCCGAAAAGCAATCGAATTTCTAGCCGATATTGCAGAAATGATTGCAGAAAAAGGCATTGCAGAACTAAAAAGCAAAAGAAAAGCATATCAACTTCGACAAAATGAGAACAAATACAAATACATCATTAAACATACGCCAAATGCAATAGCTGTATTCGATAAGGAACTTAGATACCTTGCTGCAAGCGATAGATATTTAAAAGACTATAATGTAAAAATCGAAGAAATAATTGGCAACCATCACTATGCTGTTTTCCCGGAAATTCCGGAAAAATGGCGCAAAGTCCATAAAAAAGCACTCAGTGGCAAAATCATCAAAAAGGACGATGATTATTTCAGACGGCCAGATGGAACCCTAACATATACTAGCTGGGAATGCCGGCCCTGGTACGATACAAATGGCAATATTGCCGGTATCATTACTTATACCGAAGTGATAACCGAAAGAAAACTCGCTGAAAGAGCATTAAAGAAAAGCGAAGCGGATTTACGTTCTATCTATAATGCTGCGAAAAATGTGGCCTTTATCAAAACCAATGTAAAAGGGAAAGACTCCCAAATCATAAAATTCAGCCCTGGCGCCGAGATAATTTTCGGATATAAAGAAGAAGAAGTTCTCGGCAAACCAGTATCTATCCTCCATACGCAAAAAGATGCTGATAGCTTCCAGAATGTTCTGGATGATATGCAAAATGGCCTTCCTGGTTTCAATGGAGAATGTAATTTAATTCGGGAAAATGGAAATGAATTCACTGGATTTTTTACAACCTACCCCATTTTCGATGAAAATGGTAATATGAAAGAAGCCCTCGGTGTAACGACAGATATTACAGAACGCAAAAAACATGAAAATAGAATCAATCGAATCTTAAAAACTGTCCCCGATATGGTATCAGTCCAGGATAAAAATATGAATATTATTTATAGCAATTGGAATGGCTTTGCTAATGTCCCTGAAGAAAAACGGATCATAGGCTCCAAATGCTATAATACCTATCGCGGCTTCGATGATATATGTCCGGATTGCCAGGCCCAAAAAGTACTTGAAACCCATAAACCATATCAGGTTGAAAAACACTTACCAGATGGAAGGTGTTTCGATATCAGAGTACTTCCGATTTTCGATGATAAAAATAAAAGCGAGTTATTCGTTGAATGGGTTCGAGATATTACAGAACAAAAAATTGCCGAAGAAGCATTAAAAACCAGTGAAACAAGACTTCGAAGCTATATCGAAAATGCGCCTGAAGGCATTTTCATAACCGATGAGACGGGTAAATATGTCGAAGTGAACAAAGCCGCTCAAGATATCACCGGCTACACCGAATCGGAACTGCAAAGTATGAAAGTCGGAGAATTAATCCCGGATGAAGGTAAAAAGGTTGCATTTGAACATTTCAAAAGAGTCAAAAAAGATGGTATAGCGATAGAAGATATTCCTTTTATCACAAAAGATGGCCAAAAAAGGATATGGTCTGTCAAGGCTGTAAAGATCGATGAAAATCGATATATCGCTTTCACAAACGATATAACCGATAAAAAAGAAGCCGAAAAAGCCCTTCGAAAAAGCGAAGAGAAATATAGATCAATTTTCCAAAATACCGCAATCGGTATCGGTATAAGGACTCTTGATAGACGATATGTAGCCTTCAATAAATATTATCAGGAAATACTTGGTTATACTGAAGAAGAGCTAAAGCATTTAAAAACTGAAGATATTACCCATCCTGATGATATCGAGATTTGCATAGAAAATCTAAATGCCATTCGAAGTGGCAAGGCATCAGTAAGACGATATCAAAAGCGATATATCCGTAAAGATGGCGAAATAGTTTGGACTGAAATATCACTTCGAGCAATAAAGGATAATGATGGAAATATTATTGCTATTTCAGGAGTAGTAAATGATATAACAGAACGCAAACGCTCCGAAGAAGCACTCCGGAAATACCAAAAATTAGAGAGTATCGGCACACTCGCCGGCGGAATCGCACATGATTTTAATAATCTCTTAATGTCGCTTTTTGGCAATATATCGATAGCGAGAAGCGAAATCGCTGGTGGCCATCCTGCAATAGAGCCATTAGAAAATGCAGAAAAATCTATGAGCCGCGCGACAAAGCTGACCAAACAACTTCTGACTTTCTCAAAAGGCGGTAATCCAATTATCGAAAATGTTGATATGAAACATCTGATACAAGAATCGGTCAAATTCGACCTATCGGGAAGCAATGTCCGTGCAGTATATGATATTCCCAATGATTTATGGAATGCCAAAGTAGATAAGGGCCAGATTCATCAGGTAATTTCTAATCTGGTTATTAATGGTGCTCAGGCAATGCCGGGTGGTGGGCATATCTATATCAAACTTGAGAACAAAGTGATTGCAGATAATGATATCCTAAATCTCAAAAAAGGAAAATACATAAAACTGACAGTTCGCGATGAAGGCATCGGAATCGAAGAAAAAAACCTTGAAAGAATTTTTGACCCATATTTCAGTACCAAACAAAAAGGATCCGGCCTTGGCCTGGCTACTACTTATTCGATAATAAAAAGACATGGTGGCCATATATCTGTTAAGTCTAAACTTGGAGAAGGCACGATTTTTTCCATCCTTATCCCCGCAACAGACAAAAAACCGAAAAAAGAAAATGCTGATATCATAAGCGATGAACCAGTAAAATCCCTAGAACATAAAATCCTTGTAATGGACGATGATGATATGATTTGCGAAGTTGTCAATGCAATGTTAGGAAGACTTGGATACAATACTACTATAACTAATTCTGGCGAAGAAGCAATCGAAGAATTTCGAAAAGCCTATTTACATCAAGACCCTTTCGGCGCAGTGATACTTGATCTGACTATTCCCGGAAAAATGGGCGGCCAGGAAACAGTTCAGGAGATATTGAGAATCGATCCCGATGCCAAATGTATCGTTGCAAGTGGCTATGCTTCCGATGAAGCCCTATCCAGCTATCAAGACTATGGCTTTGTCGGAGCTGCTGAAAAGCCCTACAGCATGGATAAGCTAAAATCCATATTGAATAGCATTTTCTCCGGCGACTCAGATTAAAACATAACACTATATGCAAACTTAATTTTATCCGATCGAAAAACTGACTTTATTGAATGAAATGCAATCAATCTAAAAAAAATTAGGATACCCTAGTTTTTGCTTGACAAGTATATTAGGTAACCCTAACTTGGCAATATGAAAAAGCGAAAGTTACATAATTCGATCAAGATAATAGTCTTCATTTCGCTTATTATATTTGCTTTCATAGCTTCATTCACTGATTTTTTCCATAATCACAAATTCGGTGAAGATGCTTCTGATTGTCCAGTAGGCCTATGGCAAAAAGGTTTCAAGGTATTTCCCATTACAATTATGATAATATTTTTTGCTTTTTTATCTTTTGTATATATAAAATATTACGCTCCTATATTCACCCCACCATATGTACTGTACCTCCTCACTGCAAGGGCGCCACCTTTATTATCGCCCTTGCAGTCCTATTTTAGAAATCTTAACAACTAATATATTACCTTCAAAGGAGGAAAAATGTTTAAAGTAAGAATGATTCTGTTTCTGTGTCTTATTATGGCCTTTGCAATCAATGCTGCCACGATCATAGGCACAGTCCAAGATGCCGAAACCGGCGGTGCTCTGCCAGGTGCCAATGTCTATCCGCTCGATATTAAGGGTATCGGAGCTTCCACTGATATGGACGGTAATTTCAGGATGCTCAATGTGCCCAGGGGAAAACTTCAGATAATCGCAACATATCGAGGCTACCAGAAAAGGGTTGCGGATGTCAAAATCGAGTCAGAAAATGATGAAATTGAAGTTAATTTCAAACTGGAGCCTTCAGCCGATATGCTTGATAAAATTGTAGTAACAGCTACTCGTGAAAGGCGTATCCTGAAAGAAGTCCCAATAAGAACCGAGGTTGTAACCAATGAGCAACTTCGAGAAAGAAGCATAACCGATCTCTATGAAGCTCTCGATGGTGTTCAAGGAGTGCGGGTCGAGCAACAATGTTCTAATTGCAATTTCTCGGAATTACGTCTCAATGGCCTCGGCGGTGGCTATGCGAAGACAGTCATCGATGGAATGCCGATATTTTCCGGCCTTGCTTCTGTATATGGAATGCAGCAGCTTCAGGCCTCGAACATCGAGCAGATCGAGATTGTCAAAGGCGCAGGCTCTGCACTCTATGGTGGCGATGCTCTCGGCGGAGTTATCAATGTCATCATGAAAGAACCTGGCTTCAGGCCATCTACTAGATTTGGGTTCAATGTTAGTGAACACGGCGACTATAACCTAAATTTCTCTGGCACTATGAGAAGCGATAACTATGCCGTCGCATATTCTTTCCAGCATGACATAGAAAATGAACTCGACCAAACGGGAAATATAGAAGATAATTTTGTCGAGATGGAGAATTTCGATAATATCGGAGAAGATGGCTATACAGATAGAATCTTTTCTACTAATACTGGCGGAGGCCTTAAGGCTTATCTATATGAACCTTTCGGAACAGGTAGCAAGATCACTGCTTATGGCCGTGCAATGACAGAGTTTCGAAAAGGTGGCTATATCGAAACCTTTTCGGACCCATTCGATCCCGATGCAGAGCATATCAAAACCGATCGATATGAATTCGGTACTGGATACAATCACTATTTTCAGAACGGAAACGATATAGACATCAATCTATCCTATACAAAGCATTATCGAAATGCTACTAATGGCGCAGCATGGGATAAAGCCATCGATGCTGGAATACTCGATGACGACCTGGAGCTAACCGAAGATGGCCAGAACTATATCGATGAATATGGCTTTAATCGATTTAAGAGCCAGTATTATCCCAAGCCATTTATTTCTGATGAGGATTTGTATTTAATCGATATGAAATATAATCAGCCAATCATGCCATGGATGGATGTCATGGTAGGCGGCCAATATAGAAAAAGTGATTTGGTTCAGGATATAAATGGCGATGAAAATGCCGATGAAAAACATGCCGATGATATAGGTATATTTATTCAATCGAGCATGAAGCTCATGGAAAATCGTACCGAGTTAATACTTGGCGGAAGAGTCGATATACATGGCTCCGAGGACAAGTTGGCAGAGGATGTCGCCTTAGAATCTGGCGAAAGCTATGAGCCTTATGAATCATCGGTATTCAATCCAAGAATTGCGGCTATATATAATATCAGCGATTTTGCTATCGCTCGAGCATCTTTCGGAACAGGATACCGTGTGCCCTATCTTTTCGCAGAAGACCTTCACCTTTGTGCCTCATCTCCAAAAATCTACAAAGGTAGCGACCTGGAACCGGAAAAATCATCGAGCATCTCGGCTGGTTTAGATTTCGATATCCCGTATAATGAATTTGGCTTCAATGCTTTCCACAATCAAATCAAAGACAAAGTGGAATTCATCGATCCCGATGGCGGCGAAGTCCCCGAAGGATATGATTTTAGATGGACGAATGCGGGAAATGCCACAACAACAGGAATTGAGTTATATGCCAATGGAAGGCCTTTGAGCTATCTGGAATATGCTATAGATTTCGGATATACTCTGGCTAAATATGAAGAAAGAAGATATGGCGAAGACATTCCCGGCCATGAAGACTCGGACTTTATTCCAAGAGCACCAGCATTAACAGGCGGGCTTGGCCTAACTTTCGATACTAAAATTGGGCTAAGCCTTATAATGCAGGCAAAATACACCGGAAAAATGTATATCGACCATGTACCAGAAGAAGACGATGCCCTGCTAAGACTCGAAGAAACAGAGCCTTATACAATATTCAATACTCATCTTGCATACAATATAACACCATATACCAATATCTATCTCGATATCAAAAACCTGACAGACTATGTGCAGCCAACTCGGGATATAACCGATGCTGCATATATATACGCACCGCTCTATGGCAGGACAATTTCGATAGGTTTCGATATCGAATTATAAAAGCAATTTACAATCTCTACTCCACTTATACCCCCGGCTTTTGTGATCTTGTGCCGGGGGTTTTTTAATCATGGCACATTTTAATATTGCTTAATAAAAATGAATTCCCTCGACACTCAAATTAACTGCATAAACGGAGATTTATAGGTCATTTGGCCATATCGAAAAATATAAATTTAGAAATTATTGCAACCCATGCTTTCTGCTGTAAAGCCACATATAAAAGTATTAAATACTAATATATATAATGCAACGACTTTACTGATGTTTTAGCCGAGAAGTTTTACAATGCGGAACAGAGGATTGTCTGAAAAAATCGCTATATTTCATATCGACCACTTTAATATGTTCTTCTATCCAATCTTTGAGGAAATTCATTATCTCAAGTGAAAGGAGCAATTTCCCTCTATCGAAATCGGCTTGAAATTGCTTTACTTTTTTTACAAATATTCTATGAGTTTTCTTATGAATAAATGACTCTGGATAATCGTATTTGATGAAATAATTTTCTTCGGTATCAAAATGATACTCTGTATATTCGATTAGCTCTTCGATAATTTCATCTAAAATTTCTTTTGCCTTGCGTGCCTTCATGGCAGCATGAAGATGATTGATTATATCTACTAATTTTTTATGCTGCCTATCGATTTCTTCAATATTTATGAATAAATCATCATTCCATTCAATTAATTTCATTTTGTATCTTTCACTTAAATTTTTGTCACTTTACATTTATATACGTTTTGAACATTAATAATATTGCTGGCAATCAATACACTATTTATATCAGTACAAAGCCTGCACAATTTAATTTTCCGTATTAATTCGAATTCAATAACAACAAAATTTGCTAATTAATGCAAATAAGCATTGACATAGGGAAAATCAACTACTATTATGTATGCGCAAATGCGCATATGCAAAAAGGAGATATATGCAGACTATTGAAAAAAGTAAAACCATGCTCAATCAGACAGAATATCGGGAAATGGCAAAGATATTCAAGGCTCTCTCGGATGAAACGCGCCTTAGAATTATGCATTTCCTGCTTGAGAATGGCCGGCATTGCGTGATGGAAATTGCCGAGGCTCTCAGTATTTCACAAACAGCATCATCTAGGAATCTTAAGATGCTCCGGGAAAGAGGATTTTTAAGAGATGAACGTATAAATCCTTGCATCTACTATGATGTTGTACCAGAGCATATCGAATTAATCGAATTTCTAACAAAAAAACTTAAGGAAAAGGAGTAACAGTGAAAAAGACATTAATTTTAGCATTCGCAATTCTACTAATTGCAGGATTAGCTTTTGGCGAAGAAGAAAAAGCCGACACAGACAATACGATTAAAGTATATTCTGATTTTGCAGAAGCCAAAGAAACCGGTAAAACAGTTCTTTGCTTTTTTTACACTCAAAAATCATGTGCATGTACCAATAAAAAATGCAAATCGGCTATGGATCTAATGCATGGCATTCGTAAAGGCCTACCAGAGGATATCGCATATTGCGAATTAGAAACTGCCGATCATGCAGATTTAGTGAAAGAATATCGACTTGTTAGCCCTCCGGTGGTTTTGATTTTTAATCAGGAAGGCAAGCAAGTTTCAAGATTGGATTCATGGAAGATAAAGAAACAAAATATCGAAGCAGAACTTGAGAAGCTCGATAAGGATAACTAATGGTTGAAAATCTGATTTCGCAATTTGAAGTTGCTGTTTCCAGCAATCCATGGATGGCGCTTGTTCTGGTATTCCTTGGAGGGCTGATGACGGCTGCTAATCCATGCGTTATTGCATCTGTTCCGCTGTTGATTGGCTTTTTAGCCGGCCGAGAAGAGAATAAGAGTGTTGGAAGGTCTTTTGTTCTTTCACTATCATTCACAATTGGACTTATTATTATGTTCACTGGCATGGGGCTTCTGGCGGCTTTGGTTGGCTTTATGTTCGGCGATATAGGCTCGGCATGGAAATACATTATTGGAGCCGTATGCCTGATTATGGGTTTGCATCTAATGGGTGTCTTTGGCTTCTCGATACCGACTCCTGGCTTTGTAAAACCCAAATTTGGTGGCATTTTGGCTGCTGGCTTTCTGGGTTTGGTTTTTGGTATTGTATCAGCGCCTTGTGCTGCTCCAATTCTTGTCATATTGCTCACATATATAGCCTCGACCGGTAATATTTTATGGGGTGCGATATTGCTTTTGGTCTATTCATTTGCTCATTGTATTCTGATTCTTATCGCCGGAACATCGATGGGGGCTGCAAAGACACTTATCGAGTCTAAGGGAGTAAAAAACTTCAATAAATGGTTTAAAAGAATCGGCGGTGTTTTGATTATATTTGTCGGTTTATATCTAATAATATTAAGTTAAGGAGAAAAAATGGAAATCAAAGTATTAGGAACTGGCTGCACAAAATGTAAAAAGCTCGAAGAATATGTCAATAAAGCCGTAGAAGAACTTTCAGTCGAGGCAGATGTTGAGAAAGTCGAAGAAATCGATAAAATAATGCAATATGGCGTAATGGGAACACCTGCTTTAATCATCGATGGAAAAGTTATCTTCTCTGGCAAAGTAGGATCGATACCGACCGTAAAAGAGGCAATTCAGAAGGCATCTAAATAATGAATATTCGTGAAGAATGGAAATGGCTTGTAATAGTTGTAATTGCTATTGGAGCTGCTTTTTATTTACCTATAGAAAATCAGGGTTTCCTGGATGCAATCTATGAAGCCCTATGGATGGTAAAAGACTACGCCCGTGAGCATATTATTTTATGTTTATTACCGGCCTTCTTTATTGCTGGAGCAGTCGCTGTATTTCTTAGCAAAGAATGGATAGGAAAGTATCTTGGCGGACAGGCCAATAAATTTGTTTCCTATGGCGTAGCTTCTGTCTCGGGTGTAATCCTTGCTGTATGCTCCTGTACGGTACTTCCGCTTTTTGCCGGTATCCAGAAACGAGGCGCGGGGATTGGCCCTGCAACCACCTTCTTATATAGCGGGCCGGCAATAAATGTTCTGGCTATTGTTCTGTCAATGCGAATACTGGGCTTTGAGCTTGGAATGGCCAGAATGATCGGTGCAATAATATTTAGTATTGTAATTGGCCTTCTGATGCATCTTTTCTTTGGCAAAGATGACCACAAAGGCGAATTCCATTTAGCAGGCAGCGAAGATGAAAGGCCGATCTGGCAAAATACCATTTTTATCGGCTCTATGGTCGGGATATTGATTTTCGCAAATCTCGGCGATGTTGGCCCGAATAATGCGATTCTGAGTTTCCTATTTTCGATTAAATGGCTCTTAGTAGCGATATTCTCGACAATATTTTTTGCATCATTATCGCTCTGGTTCGATATCAAATGGTGGAAAATTATTGCAGCATATATTGTTGTAGCGCTTTCTGTAATAATTTTCCCTGGGAAATATCTGCTTCATTTCATAGTCGCCTTTTTCGCACTTCTACTAATTGCGATTGGCGATGATTCTGAAATCAATGAATGGTTCGGCGAGAGCTGGATTTTTGCCAAGCAGATTCTACCGCTGCTTTTGGCTGGTGTTGTTGTTGCTGGCTTTCTTTTGGGCAGGCCTAATGCAGGCGCAGGAATTATCCCTGCCGAATGGGTATCCAATGCAGTTGGTGGCAATAGCTTCTGGGCAAACCTGGCAGCATCTGTGGCCGGGGCATTTATGTATTTCGCGACTTTAACCGAAGTACCTATTCTCGAAGGCCTCATTGGAAGCGGTATGGGCAAAGGTCCCGCTTTGGCACTTCTTTTGGCTGGGCCGGCGGTTTCATTGCCGAATATGCTTGTCATAAGAAGCATCATTGGAACCAAGAAGACTTTAGTATTTGTAGCATTGGTTATTTCAATGGCTACTGTATCAGGAATGATATACGGAGCCTTATTCTAGAAAATATAGCGGCCTATTTTATATAAAAGGCCCGGAAAATATAGACACTATCAACCCACAGGTGGGCTTTAATAAAATAAAGCCCACTTTTTGTATTAGGCGAAGGCTCCCAAATAAAATTTTGCTGATGGTTCAAAATTTCCGAGAAAATCATTTTACCAGTTATATCATATATTTCAACTTGCTTAATTGGATTTTCGAAGACGATTTCCAATTTGCTATTGAAAGGATTTGGATATGCTGATATGGTAGAATGGCAATTGTTTATTTCTTCAATGGATTCATCGCTAAAAACTCTATCCAAAAAGTCTTTCATTCTATGCTTCTGAATCGGCCAATCAAATTCTGGCATCGAACCATGTCCGGCATGGTCGATTAAATATAACTCATGGTCGATACCATATTCACTGAGCGCGCTATCTAATAGAACACTCTGATATGGTGGGACTGTGCAATCGAATGTACCATGAAAAACGATATGAGGAACATCGCTCGAATCGAGATATGACAAAGGATTGGCATAGACGGCGCGATTCGGGCATTCCAGAATCGGGCAGCCGAGAAGCATCGATGCTGGCGATGTCGGAGATTCGTGGTCGGGATATGATTCGCATGAATCTGGTGGCGTGTCAGGATAATGGCCATTCATTGTAAGAAAATCCACAGAGCCATAGAAATCGCAGACTGCATGAATATCACTGGAAACATGCGAATTGCCCAAATCGAGATTCTCCAGGCTATCGACACCATTTGTTGTGCCAACAAATACCGCTAAATGGCCACCAGCCGAAGAACCTCCGACAGCAAACCTTGTGGTATCGATCATATACTCTTCGGCATTGGCCTTGAGAAACCTTATCGCTGCTTTGCAATCGTAAATTTGAGCCGGGAAAAGTGTATCAGTCGATAAGCGATAGTTTATGTCGGCGATAATATAGCCATTATGATATAATAAATCGCATCTTCGGTATGCTCCGCCTTTGGAGCCTGAAAAAAAGGCGCCACCATGTATCCACATGAGGATTGGCGCCGGCTCGGTTAGTGAATCGGGAATATAGATATCCAGAAAATGTTTTTCATCACCATCGCCGACATAATCGACATCCGAATAAGTCGGCGGTATTTGCGCGA
>JBKHBT010000162.1:0-3252 GCA_046542255.1 Candidatus Zixiibacteriota bacterium
AGAATTATCTACAAATTTCAATAAAAAGCTCAGCTTCGATTTTATCTAATGCCTTGAAGAAGCGGAGCCTTCATAGCAATGGTGAAAGTACTGGAGAATTATCACATAAAAATGTTTATACATTGGATTTGGCTATATTAATCCATTGTATATGCCACTTAATAGCATATATTTAGCCTATGAACAATAGTAAATGGAAATATCCAACTCTAATTTTTCTATCATATCTGATGAGCCGCATTATTTTCTATTGGGCTGGAATTCGATTTGATTCATCACCGCTTTATTATTTTGCCCAATATATCGATATTGATTTGCTTCGGGAATCGCTTCTTAGAAGCTTGTACTACTTCCATGCACAGCCGCCACTTTTTAATCTATTTCTGGGTATTGGGCTGAAAATTATGTCGAATAATCCCGGATTATTCTATTCTATATGCTTTAAGATTTTGGGCTTTGTATTTGTTCAGGTATTTTTCCAGAATCTAAAATTATTAGGCATAAAAAAGAAGTTCGCCTTTTCCATTGTATTATTATTAATAGTTTTGCCTCCTATGGTTTTATATGAGAATTGGCTATTCTATACATTCCCTGTTATGGTTTTTATGAATATTGCGCTTTTTGGATTGCTACTTTTTGAGAAATCCGAGAAAACTGGTTATCTATTACTATTTCTGGGAACAGTCGCTATCATTGCTCTTATTAGAAGTCTATTCCATCCGATCTGGTTTTTAGTAATAGCGATTATTATCATACTGTACTATCGGTCTCAGATGAAAAAGATTTTGCCTCTTTGTGCTATTACATTAATAATAATAATATCCCCAAGCATCAAAAACTATTTCCTCTTTGGCGAATTTGCCCAGAGTACATGGCTTGGAATGAGCCTTGCCAAAATGACTATCATGGAAATCCCGGAAGATAAGAGGCTCGAGCTATATCAAGAAAATGTCATATCGGATGTCTCTCTGGCATTTCCATATTCGACATTGGATAAATACGATAAAAAATACCAAATGCCAAAAACCAATATCGAAGTACTGGATCGCATAATAAAAAAAAATAGCGACAATGCCAATTTCAATAATCCGGCCTATATCAGGATTTCTCATAAGTATATGCAGGATTTTTTATCTCTTCTAAAAAAGAAACCGAAGATTTATGCAAAGAGGGTTTTGGAGGCATTCTATGTCTATTTCCTGCCAACTACTGATTATTCATTCCTGAAGCAAAACAAAAATGAAATCTCTGGCTATGAAAATTTGGTCGATAAAATAATTTATGGGCAATATCTCTCATCCAAAAGTTACTATGAAAAAAGAACTGATAGGATTAATGACAACCTCATGCGTGCTCTGGATTATATGCGCTTTCATGTCATTGTATTTATCATCTTTTCTTTTGCTGGAGCGGTTTACATTATCTATCTGATTTACAAAAGAAAATCGAAATTTCCACCTGGTGAAGCATTTATTGTATTTAATATCTTCTACGTAACCATTATGGGTAATTTCCTGGAAGTGGGCGAAAACAATCGATTCCGTTTTCTTATATTGCCCTTTATGATTATAGCAGTTGCCAAAATTCTCGAGCCAATCAAATCGAAGATAATATCAAAGAAAAAAGAGACAGCGGCAATATCTTAACTAATGATTGCTTTTTTCTTCAAATTTAGCTATTTTAAGATTTATGAATGATTCAACTATTCTAAAGAGAATTATCATCGATAGCAGGAGCTTCATATAACCAATGACTTCTCTGCCGATGAAAGAAATTGGTGAATAAATACTTTAGAATATTATATAAAGGAGGCATAGATGAATAAATATATTATCGGCGGTGGATATATTGCAGATGGCAAAGGCTTTTTTATAGAAAATGGAGCAATATTGATAGAGGGCAATAGAATTGCCAGAATAGGGCAGCTCGAAGATTTGCAAAAGCTATCTGATAATTATATAGACCTGGAAGGGCGGCTTGTAATGCCGGGGTTTGTCAATCCGCATCATCATTTGTATTCGGCTCTTGCGGCCGGGCTTTCGCCTTTGGGAATTCCCGATAATTTCCGCGAGATACTCGAATATCTCTGGTGGCCATTAGACCGTGCGCTCGATGAAGAAAGCGTCTATTATTCTGCGATGACCGGAATCATAGATTCTATAAAACACGGCGTAACTATGATCTCAGACCATCATGCATCTATGAACTATGTCGATGGAAGCCTGGAGACGATTGCAAAGGCATTCCAAAAAGCCCAAATACGCGGCCTGCTCTGTTTCGAGACATCTGATAGAATGGGCAATGATCAGGTTGATAGGCACATTCGAGAGAATATCGATTTCTATGAAAAACACAGAGATGATGAATATTTAGGCGGCTCCTTTGGAATGCATGCCAATTTTACATTGAGCGAAAATTCAATGAAGAAAATCGCAGATAGCAAGCCTTCTGATATGCCGGTCCATGTCCATGTCGCTGAAGATGGCTATGACGCTACCTATTGCAGGCGTTTGGGCTATGATGGAGCATTCGACAGGCTGATGAAATTCGAGCTTGTCGATGAGAATTCACTTATCGGGCATGCAATTCATCTGGGCGGCGGAGAATTCAAAATGCTAAATGATCTCGGCCCATTCATAATCGAAAATGCAGAATCAAATGCCAATAATGGTGTCGGTATGATGGATAATTCAAAAGTCGATAAATTTATAATTGGCACCGATGGCATGGCAGGCGATATTATTGCTTCATGGCGCTCACATTATCTTCTCAAGGGTGGTGGCGAGATGTCTTATTTCGACACTGTTATAGATGAAATCGATAGAATGAAATCTCATTTCTTCCCGAAAACAGAAGGACTGGCCGAAGGTTCGATCGCTGATATCGCAGTACTGGACTATAGACCTAAAACTCCAATATCGAAAGATAATCTCATGGGCCATCTATTTTTTGGAGCAAAAACCGCTCTTGCATACATGACAATATGCGATGGAAAAATCATTTACCAGGATGGAGATTTCAAAACCATAGATATCGAAGACTATTATAAAAACATCAGGTCTGTTGCACAAAGGTTATGGAATAGATTTGGAAAATGAATATTGCGACAATGCGCAGTTCCGCATTGTCCTACTTCTCATCACAACGATGGGTAAAGTCTTTGGATTCTATAGATTATTAATTCAATATAATTTCTATCCTGCTTTAGAAGCGACAATGCGCAGTTCCGCATTGTCCTACTTCTCATCACAA
>JBKHBT010000070.1:0-17324 GCA_046542255.1 Candidatus Zixiibacteriota bacterium
AATTGCCTCGGTTTCTTCGAAATCATCTGGCTCTTTGCCGTAGAGATTTTCGATTTCATCCTGCTCTTTTTGGCTAATCAGTGGAATTAATTTTGAGCGAATTTCCATCATATGAAGCTCGAATTCTTCATGAACAACTTCTTTTACAATATCAGCGAGTTCTTTTCTAACAAGAGCTTTGATTTCTTCTTTATCAATTGTGTTTAATGCCATTTAACCCGTCCTTTTGATATTCTCTTGCAAAGCCAAAATCGATGCATTAGCCAGCAAGTATGACAATAATGAAAAGCACATTTTCTTATATTAATATTGATTATTTTGTTTTGGTAGTCAAGGTAAAACATTGCGAAACGTTTATATTGTCTTTGCATGATTATTAATAGACAATCGATCTATTCTTTAATGAAGGGGCTTGCTATGACTTTTTCTATTGCAGTATGGGTTTTGTTTCGTAATGACTTAGGAACACCTCTTTTAAAGCCAAATATATTACATAAATATAATATTTAATACATAATTATATCTCCAAGAAATTGATATCGTAATATATACAATCGCCGTTTGATAAACAAAATTGGCACGATACCGCAAGATCTGATTTCATAATTGAGAGATAGTATTGGGGTGGTTTTTGATTTTGGTTGAGGTTTAAAAATTCTTGTTTGCTTACTACAATAAGAATTTTCTTATGAAAAGGCTTGACAAAAGACCTTGATTTGTTAAGTTCGTAAAAATGCGATTAATTGGAGGAAACCATGAAAGCTTTATGGTGTAAGGATGTAGAAAAGGAGTTTTTTGAAAAGTCTTTAGATAGTTTTTCAAAACCAGAACAGTTATTCTATAAAACAGACGATAATCGTTATGTTGCATATTGGCCCAAAAATTATAAAGGCAAAAAAACTACTTTACAATCTAGAAACACACTGATAGGCAAATTTACTGAAACTTGGATAACAACTTTGTTACAAAAAATAGTTGAACCAATGGGTTTTTATGCTATACAGGGTGGAATATGTGAAGACTTTGTTTTAACTTCACAATCAAATGCAGATGTCCTAATTACCAAGAAAAATTCGATTATACAACAACCTTCAGATATCTGTCTTATAATTGAAGTAAAAATGTCCTTAATCTGGAACTGGGAATATGATGAAAGTAATAAACAATTAAAATGTTTAGGTGATTATAAAACACATCAGGGAAATCCAAGTTTATTAAGGTCAGATTCGATGTTAAAAGCAATTGGTAAAGGTTTAAACATTAGAATATCTCATCCTGCTTCAAATCGAATTCCGATAATAATTTTTGGCAATAGTCCTATAAAAACAAGCTATTTGGAAAAGGTAGATAAACTAAAGAAGTCAGGCATAATACAAGGTTTCTACTCCGTTAATCCAATGCCAATTGAAGCAGATGATAATATAAAAAGCACATTAGAAAACGGCTTTTTTCGTTTTGACAATTACATGGAATTGAAAGACGAAATTAATAAACTCTTGGAACTAAAGTTAAATTTCTTTTCGAGTATGAAAACCAAAAAGGAACTTGGTTTTATTATTGAAAAAGCTAACAGAAAATCCTCTTATGAAGACAAAGCTTCTGAATTTCTAAAATTATTGGAAGAATAAAATGAAAAAGAATAAAAAGAAATCAACAAAAACTAGCTCTTTTGGTATACCTGGCAGAAGAAGCCATGATTCTTCAGACTTCTATAATAGTAAACTTTACCAAAACTTCCAACCAGAAAAAAATGTGAAAATAGTAGAAAATACAATACAAAAAGATATATTAAATCAGTTATTTTGTAAAAATAGTGAAAAAATGGATGAAATCCCTGATAATAGTATCCACTTAATGATTACATCACCTCCATATAATGTAAAAAAAGACTACGATGAAGATCTAACACTTGAAGAATATCGCATATTATTAAGAAATGTTTTTTCAGAGACATACAGAAAGCTAGTACCTGGAGGTAGAGCTTGTATTAATATAGCAAATATAGGAAGAAAACCATATCTACCTTTGCATAGCTATATTATTCAGGATATGATCGAAGTAGGTTTTTATATGCGAGGTGAGATTATTTGGAATAAAGCATCAAGTGCAAGCCCATCAACTGCCTGGGGAAGTTGGTTATCAGCTTCGAATCCTGTACTTAGGGATATTCATGAATATATTTTAGTTTTTTCTAAAGACACATTTTCTCGTAAGAAAACAAGAAATAAAAAAAAGAATACAATAGAAAAAGAACAATTTTTGGAGTGGACAAAAAGTGTATGGACTTTTCCTGCGGTCTCAGCTAGACGTATTGGTCATCCTGCACCATTTCCAGAAGAACTACCATATAGACTAATAGAACTGTATAGTTTCGAAAATGATATAGTTTTAGATCCTTTTTGTGGTAGTGGTACAACTTGCCTTTCAGCTTTGAAAAATAATAGATTTTTTATCGGGTATGATAATGAAATAAAATACATTGACCTTGCAAATGAAAGAATCAGTAAATATCTGATGCAATTAGACCTTTTTTAGTACCAAAATCCCTTCCCTGCACCCCAACCTGCCCCTTCTCCTCCATAAAATCATCCGAAAAATTCCCAGGGCTCTCAAGAAAAGATTTTCAGCCAGTTTCGCTTTTCTTGAAAATAGGCGAGGTAATATTACTTTCGAAATTTAGGATGGTTCACGGAATCCTGAAGCCATGCAATAGCCCAAACGTTTCCATAATTTAATTAATGTGTATAATTCTGTGACCTCTTTTATATTCATTATCTTACCTTTTGTGAATCATTACTTAATTAATATATTGGCTATTAAAAATTCAGTCAATCCTTTTTTATCCATCTTTATTTCCCTTCATAAAAAAGGCTAGTTAATATATTGTAATATAGAGAGTTAAGCCTGATTTTAGCAACCACTTTTTGTCCAGTAAGTCAAATTATATATTATGCAACGGCTTTACTGATGTTTAGCAGAGAAGTATGACAATGCGGTACGGCGCATTCTCTGGCGAGGTTTTGTAATATAGAAATATTTGTTGCGATAAAGCTATTTAGCACATACGGCCGGGATTTGTTAGATAGAAAGTAATAGTCTCGAGATGGCCGCCGATATTAACATCCTTTATGAAAACATCATCAGGCGGTGGAACGCGTACAGCAGAAAAATTCAAAATACCTTGAATTCCAGCCTCGATGAGATTTTTGATAACCTTTTCTGCTGATTCTTCAGGAACTGCAACGATTCCAATAGAAATATCATTATCTTTGATATTGTTAGTAATCTCATTTTCATGCAGAATCGGGACTCCATTGTAATGAGTACCAATGATCTCGGGCTTTACATCAAAAATCGAAACCAGATTGAAGCCCTTATTGAATATGCTCATATTTTTGGCGAGCGTAAAACCAAGATTTCCGAAGCCGATAAGGCATATATTCCAGCTGTGGTCTATGCCTATGATTTTTTGTATGTGCTCTATCAAAATATCGACCGGATAGCCTTGGCCTTTTCTCCCAAAGGAGCCAAAACAGGTAAGGTCTTTACGAACCTGGGCAGGTGTATAGCCGTTTTGCTTGGCGATATTGGAGGATGAGATATGGCTTTCACCCTTCTTTTGAGCTGCAATCAAGGTGCGAAGGTAAACCGATAGCCTTTCTACGGTGGCAAGTGGCACTGGCCGTTCATATTTGTATTCCATATGTAATCTCCTTTTTTACTTAACAAACACATTTGACATGTGAATTTAATCACAAAAGATATTCTTTTTGCAAATTATGTCAAGTACAAATTTTCATATTTTTTGTTAATTATTGGATAATTTGTTTATTAAGAAATATATAATAGCCACAGCACCCTAAAAGTAAATATTTTAACGAAATATTTGAAACAAATAATTGTCAAGGTTCATTTCAACCCGAATTAGGCGAATAAGTATTACGGAGGTTGATATGAAAGCATTAGTCGTAGATGATGATAGAAACATTTGTCAGACTTTGGTAGAAATCCTACAAATGGAGGATATCGAATCCAAAGGGCTGAATAATATAGAAGATGCAATAATCGCACTTGACACCGATGATTATGATCTTTTGATAACAGACCAACGTCTTCCCGATGGTGAAGGACTCGATCTTTTGGACCAGAAAACCAATATCTCGCCATCGACCGATGCCTATGTGATTACAGGCTGGGGGAATATCGAGTTGGCTGTCGAAGCTATGCGCCGCGGCGCAAAAGATTTCATGACCAAACCATTGGATATGAATGATTTTAGCAAAACAATCGCTAATTGGAGAAATCAAAGACAAAAAGAACATCGGCTAAGGATTGTCCATACCAATCAAAGTCAATATTTTGAGGGCGTACTCGGTAATAATCCTCTTATGTTAAAAGCTGTCGAGCTTATGGAAAGGATTGCGGATAATGATATCGCTGTTCTGATAAATGGCGAAACCGGAACAGGTAAAGAACTCATCGCTCACGGAATACATAAGGCATCCAGTAGAAGAAATAAACCATTTATAAATGTCAATTGCGCCGCCATTCCAGATAATCTTCTCGAATCGGAATTATTCGGATATGAAAGAGGCGCATTCACGGGTGCTGTAACAAGAAAAAAAGGAAAATTCCAACTAGCTCAAAATGGCACTATATTTCTCGATGAAATTGGCGACCTGAGTATGAATACACAAGCAAAACTCTTACGAGTATTGCAGGAAAAAGTGCTCGAACCATTAGGCAGCGAGGAAAGTATAGACCTCGATGTAAGAATTGTTGCTGCTACAAATAAAAATCTGGAAGAAATGGTTCAAAACAATAGCTTCAGAGAAGACCTTTTTTATCGCTTGAATGTAGTTAATATCAAGCTGCCAACATTGATGGAAAGGATCGATGATCTACCGGAATTTGTCATGTTTTTCATAAATAAATTCAATGAAAGATTCAGTAAAAATGTCCAGGGAGTAGCCGAAGGTGTCATTGATATGCTAAAAGCATACACTTGGCCTGGAAACATACGCGAGCTTAGTAATATTATCGAAAGAGCAGTAGTACTTGCCAAAAGAGATACACTCCAAATAGAAGACTTTAATTTACCTTCCCTTAGAAGAAAAATCCGCGGCAAAGAAGCAACACGAACCCTGAAAAAAGCAATTGAAAACATGGAAAAGAATCGACTTGCACAGGCATTGGCAGAAACCGGAGGGAATCAAGTCCAGGCTGCACAAAAACTTGGGATGAAAAGGACGACACTTCGGTATAAACTCCAAAAATACAGGCTTATAGCTGCATAAAGTTTCAAAGGTCAGTTCGTGAAATCCATAAAGCATTTGTATTAGGATCAATTATAGATATTGAGTTTGAACCAATCTCAAGATAGTAATATTAATAATTCTTGAATAAAATACTTCTATAAACCCCTGCCAATCAGCACGATATTTCATGTATTCGATTGACATTCTAATCAAAAAAGCGTATTGTATATATAAATATAAATGGAGCAGCTATGAAAAAAATTCTAATCATTATCTTTGTTATTTTGGCCTTAATAATAATCTTTCGAGCATGCAATCAATCGACCGAAGATGCCAAAAAACAAGTTCAGGAAGCGGCCGGAGACTATGTTGATACGCCCACAATTCGTGCAAGGCAATCCGAAGCCAAGATCCTCCTTAAAAATCTTTATCAAAAACAACAGGACTTCTATTCAAAGCAAGGCCACTATACCATGGCAGTCGATTCTCTTCAGGGTTTTAGGCAGGATAAATTAAAGGCTGGAGAATACTATGAGTTGTCCATTACGAATGCTACATCGACAAGTTTCAAAGCCAGGGCCAGGGGGAATGTCGATGGCGATGAGACGTACGATGTTTGGGAAATCGATGAGTCAGGAAAATTGGAACATGTCTATAATGACGAGGAATTCTAATCAACCATCACGAAGCCGCTGAATAATTCTTTGAATCAATAAATCAAGAGCTTCTGTGATTGCCTGATCATCTTCGGCTGCGGCATCATAAGTGCCAAAACCTTCAAATGTCGAAGACCAAAGGGCTTTGTCTTTGTTCAAATCTGTAAAAGAAATCTTTGCTCTAATCGTAACTTTATATTCTTCCGGTGTTTCGTCTTCTGTATAACTGTGAACCGAACGCTTTAGCGAAGTAACCTCGCCTTCGATTCTCGAGTCTGCATTTTGATTTCGCACCTTCAGGAGGCCACTGCCATCGACCTGGTCGATAATATCGCCTGTCAAACGGTCGCCGAGATCATATTCGGTCGTTTGATTATCGAATGGAACAATTTCAACAGTCTCGATGTCGGGATATGGCTTATCTGTAAAAGAGTAGTACCAGCATCCATTGAAAAAAATTATCGATAATAATATTATGGATATCAGGATATTACTTCTTCTCATAGACCAACTTACCATTCTTAAATACCATCTTTGCTAAGTTCATACCATAATGATAGGGTATCGAATTTGATTTTTCGACATCCCAAACAACCATATCGGCTTTATAGCCTGGCATCAAAAGACCGATTTTATCCGAGCGATCCAGAGAATATGCAGCATTTATTGTAACCGCTGCCCATGCTTCTTCGATAGTCATTCTCATTCTCGAACATGCAAAGCCCATAATAAGCGGAAGATTATTCGAAGGAGAAGAGCCGGGATTAAAATCGGTAGCCAGAGCGACAATTGTTCCAGAATCAATTAGCTTTCTTGCTGGTGCATATTCTGGTAGATTAAGGAACATTACAGTGCCTGGCAATAGGGTAGCCACCGTATCCGATTCTGAGAGTGCTTTTATGCCTTTGGGCGAGATTGCGCCAAGATGATCTGCTGATTTGGCGCTAATACGCGCAGCAAGCTCCGAACCGCCTGTCGATTTGATTTCATCGGCATGAATACGAGGCTTTAGGCCGTGTTTTTTGCCAGCTCTCAATATTCTTTCTGATTCCAGAGGCGTATAAACGCCCTTTTCACAGAAGACATCGCAATACTCAGCCAGACTCTCGGAAGCGACTTTCGGAAGCATTTCATTTATAACAAGCTCTATGTATTTGGATTTTTTACCTTTGCGATATTCCTCCGGGACTTCATGTGCGCCCATAAAAGTAGGCACGAGGTCTAATTCATGGATACTATTGAGTTCTTTTATAGCTCGAAGCATTTTAAGTTCGGCTTCGGTATCGAGGCCATAGCCACTTTTGCATTCGATTGTAGTAATTCCAGTACTTATGAAACTGTCCAAATAGGGTAGAGTATGCTCGACCAGCTCATCCTGTGTTGCCATGCGAACTCTTCGAGAAGAATTTAATATTCCACCGCCGGATTTGGCAATCTCGGAATATGAAGCGCCTTTGATTCGCAGTTCATATTCATCCTCGCGTGTGCCAAAGAAAACAGCATGGGTATGTGAGTCGATAAGGCCGGGAGTGACTAATTTGCCCTTGCAATCTATGACATCTTCTATACTATCTAAATGAGGTTCAAGGTCTTCCATCCTGCCAACCATCATAATTGTGTCATTTTCGTAAATGATGCCGCCATCTTTGAAGCTATCGAGCCTGATTTTGCCGCGCTTGGGTTTGCCGCTCATCTCGAGATCGACAACAAGAATCTCGCTGCAATTGATCAATGCCTTTTTATTCGAGCCCATTTCATTCCTCCATTTATTTATCTCACAAATAAATATACATTATTTAATTTTATTGGTCAAATTGCTTTTTCACAAGTCCTAATAAATAAAAAAAACCATATACTTTTCAGAATGAAGGCTTTTTAATAAATCTAGGAATTTTATTATTTTGATTCTGCGTTATGCGTAGATAAATTGCTCGTTGTATAATTTTAAGAAACTTCTTGTTAAGGAGATAATTCTCCAAATGGTTAATTGTTGGAACTATAAAACTAAACTATCAGCCCTGCTTTGTATTGCTAATAATTGTCCTAAACTCCACTTCGATTTTATTTGATAGCTTGCGGAAGCAGATCTTCGCAACGAGATTGAAAGTATTGGAAGTTCACATAATAGTGAAGTTTAAAACTGAATCTAAATTTTACTATTTATCGAGATCAAATAGCGAAAGCTTGAAATCAGCATTCAAGGTTCTTTCGATTTTAGGGCATGGATAGACAAAGAATTCGCCTGTCGCAAGTATTTTGGCTTCGATTACATGTCCACCGAAAACATTGAATTCATCATCGCCAAAGGTGCCATGGAGATGTACTATGGGCTCTCCATTTTTCTGGCTAATAGAGCCGGTAACATTCAGCATTTCCATATCCTCTTCTATCTGGACAGTATCATAACCTTTTGAAACATTATTGAAATAGCCAAGCTCGATGAAGCTTGTCGTCCCAATTCCTTGAATCGATGCGCTTTGGAGATTTTCCTTTTCTGCAACCTTTTTCAATGAATCGAGAACATCTTCTCCGGTTTCTATATGGATGATATATACACCTTTGCCCTTTTTGATTTGCATTTTATCTCCTTTTTGTCAACAGGGTCTTATTTATCTAAGAGAAAGAATGACCTTAACCGAAAGCTGCCTTACACGTCTTTTGATTCCGGTCTTTTTATCATTATTGTTAAGGAAAGTATAGCTAAAGGAAGCATCGACAAGCTTGGAGAATTTATATGTTGCCGATGGAATGATCGATAATTCTTCGGTATATAGTTGATTAGACCATCCACCACTGCCACCACTTAGCCTTTCCTGACGAAGCCGCCTGGAATAGGTATTAGTTAGCTTGAGATTGAGATTGTTTTCCAGGTCTATCTTTTTATCGATTATGGGTATTTTAAGTGGAGTATTTGCTCTAATATTATAGCTTAATGTCAAAGTTGCATTATCCTGGCGCTCTCGTTTCTGGACATCCTGGAGATTGGTGCTGTTTGTATAGGTCATTGTGCTTGCAATCTGCAAATTCGACTGCAAACCCATCTTCCAATTTACATTCAATGAAACAAGAGGATTCACCGAATGTTCTGTTTGGTCGCTTGTTTTTTCGTCATTGTTTTTATCAACACTTCTGGTCAGCTTATAGGCAGACTGAGAACGTACAGATGATGCAACCTTCTTGAAGAACTCAAGATTACTAATAAAGCCCCAGGTTACTTTAACATCGGGCAATGTCAGAGATTTTTTGACATTAGTATTCGATGTTACGGATTGATTATATGTATAATTCGAGGAAAGATCAACCTTGATATCTGCCGGAAGATCCATGCCCGTGGTAAGTGTATAAGAATCTGTCCATGTTCTCGATTGCTGTTGCGTTTCATTTCCAGAAAGGGCTATTTGGCCAACACCAGGATCGGATGTGAGGCCGAATTGGTATAACATCCAGGGCGATTCTTTCAAGCTAAGCTCCGAAGAACGAAATTCCCTCTGCATCTTGAAATTAAATGGTGAGAAAAGCTTCAGGCCTCCTTTTAGAGCATTACCAATAACACCAGTGAAGCTCTTGCCTTCCTCGGAATCTTCTTCTTCCTCTTCGGTATCTGCAGGTGAAGTGTCTCCTCTTTTAGGGCGGTTTCTGCGGCCACGGCCTCTCGAGCTTTCTATGCCAAATAATTTGAGATGGTCAAAACGAATATCGGCCGAGAAATTGCGAGTTAAATCAGCTTTGCCCCATTTATCTATATATCGTGAAGGGTCTGTATTTTCGACATATTTCAGGTCGAGTTTATATGAATGAGTAAGGAAATTGGAGAATAAATTAGGCTTCAATGTAAAATTATTGCTGAGTTCCTTACTAACCCCTCTGCCAACTATCATAGGATGTTGGATTTTGAATTTATAATCGGTAATATCCCTTTTTTGCTGATATTTGAAAACATGACTCAAAGGCTCTATTAAATTGCTATTTAGAGTAGCCGTATGAGTTAGTTGCTTATTAAGATTGGTTGTGAGATTATTATAGCGGTCGATTTTGCGGTGCTGATTGTGGTCAACCGAAGTTCGCAATGAAAGCTTTGTTGGGATAAGATATAAACTATGATCGAGATATTCCGGCAAAGTATCCCCTAACCATCCGAAAAGTGGAATACCGAGGTTATCATTTCTATTGAGAGTCAAGTCATAGGTATGCGTACCAGACCAATTTGTCGTAATCAATGAGTCTATGATAGGCTCATGTCTGACCGTTTTGCCCAGTGAATAGGAGAGACTCATCTTATAGATTGTATAATCCAGATACCACGGAGCTTCCTCTGGCCTAATTGCAAGATTTGATGATAGCTCATGACGATACTCGGTCGATTTATTTAATTCTCTATCGTCACCAGATAATATAATATCAGAATCCGGCATCAACCTGGGAAGTTCTTTGCGCTGGGAATAGGAATATCTCACAGGGAAAGACATATTCCATCTTTCCGGGAAGAATTTGTTAGAATGCAAAGTAGTAGAAAAGGTTCCTGAAGTTTCATCAGAGCCGGTTCCCATTTTTTCTGTCAAGCCATGGAAATCATCTTCGCGCTGTTGTATATTGCCATTGAAATCTAGAAGATCGGCAAAATTCATCTGAAGCTCGACTCTTTTAGCCGACCCAGGCTCATTTCGAACATCTGTTACATGCAATTCATCCACCCATGCCTCGCCAGAAATCGGAATATCCGGGCTGGTATTTATTATACCCATCGAAAAATATTTTATCTGGGTAAATGTCGGCATACGATTTGGCAAGCTGCCCTGAATTCTATATGTACCGTATGAATTAGTGAATGTAGGATTTTCGACAAATTCCTCGAGAGCCGCAATAGAGTCAGAACTGTAACCCATTGCATTAAGCTCATCATGAGTGTTATTCTCGAGCAAACCATAGATTGTTTCAAGATCATTTTTGAGATTGGTCATTATCTCGAAATCTATTTCGACAGAGTCCCATCCATGAGCTAAGGGTTTTTTAATTTCATAATAAATATTTTCCGATGTCCCCAATCTGAACATATATTCTGGATAGTCCGCTGGTGAGCCGTATTCGGTCGTATCGTAATGAACAAAAAAGCGCATATTCTTATAGAGTGTATAGTCTTCGGGTTTTGTGAGTATTCGATAGCAAAAAACTGTATCCAATGGTGCTAATTGGTCGAATCGAAGAACCATAGATTGCTCCGAACGCTGGATGTCATTATAATAATCCCTCTCGCCTTCGACACCAGGAGGACTATAATAATCTGCATTCTCATCTGTGTTCTTTGCAGAAATATAGAAATTATCGAATTCTTCGAGCCATGTTGCACCAACCAGTTCCATAGAAGCAATCTGTATTGGGTCCGGAGCATCTTCTGGATCAAACTTTGACCATACACGGACATATTCGACACTTTCCCAATCCGGGCTACCGACAGAATCGCGTGGAAACTCACGGAAATCTTCGCCAGCGGACCTTGGATTGTCCTGGATAGGAATCCGATATAGCCTCCATGAAGTCCTATCGGCAGGGTCGTAGCGAGTATCTTGGACTTCGAATTCTGTCGTTGAAAGGTCTATTTCGAATGAATAGTAATCATTTCTTCTATCTAATTGATTATTGAGATTTAGGTCTTCGGTATCAGGTTTTATAGCAGATTCGAGATCTTCACGATTACCTTGAGTGCCATTTATATCAGAATAGTCATAATGATCATCGTCATAGCTCCAATTATCGTCTTCTGGGTCGTTCCAGCTTCTTTTGCCATCATAGAAAGATTCGAAGACTTCTCTTTGTTCGGTTCTGGAAAGCGTATCGATTGCAACTGAATCCATAACTAGAGAGAGGTAGTAAAGTTGCTCTTCCCTGTCTGTTCTGCCATCCAAACCGACATCTTCATCGGTATCCAAAATATTGTCCCTAATTCCATTGACATCGGCTTTATCCTCAGAGTCCAAAACCCCATCGCCGTCTATGTCTTCGCTGATATGTCCGAAATCGAAACGGAGCTTGCCTTCCCCACCTTTGACCCAAACTTCGAGAAATTGCTTGGTAGAAAGGTCATTGTATGCATCACCAATATACTGCATAACACCTGTCCAGGCAGAATCTGAGTCATAGGGTTCAAGTCTTGTTGTATCGGGTGAAAAGACAAATTTGAGTATATCGGTTCTTGAATCCTGTGTAGTCGTTTCTTTTTCACGCCAAATATCATTAATAAGGATACCATCCCAGGGATTATACCAATTTATCAATGCTTTCTGATTTTGATCCCAACCAACTGGCGCACTCGCATGTTTCCATTTTGTCCTACGGACTCCAAGGTTCATGATATCCTTTACACCTTCGAAATCATCGATATAGGCTCTGTCTGCAGTATTCGGATTAGCGTGAACTTCTGCATATTCCGCTTCGAGCGTGAAAGATGATTGCTCTTCTGTCCTCACTAATGGCAAAGCATTAACAGCTCTTGTAATAAAAGGAAGCTCTTCAGTGAGATTAAGATCGATATCCCATATCGTTGCTTTATTTGGCTCACCGCCGACTCTAGGCCTTTGCTCGACCATAGAAATCGAACGATGGAGGACGGTACCGCCAATCCAGTTTTTTTCGTCCATATCAAGGAAATATTTGGCTCTGGTTCCCAGCAAAGTCTTCTTCTCGATCATGAAATATGGCTCGCTTTCATAATCGACAGTAATTGTAGCATTCGGGTCTTTGGCTTCATTAGAGATAAATGTAATTCTGCCAAGAGTATAGTCTATGACATAATCCTGGCCGCGAACAAGAGTCCTGCCACGGAGTTTGACTGTTTCGGAACCTTCCAGAACACCGAAACCAAGGTCCATAGTAGCACTTCTGGACCGCGCCTCGATACGAATAGCATATTGCGATTCCCGCTGCCTGTCAGAATTGATAGCATCGACATCATAAATGGAAGGTACCTGATCCGCTTCTTCGAAATACTCCAATGCTGGAACCGAATCGATATCTGTTTCAGTGGGGGCAAATGGCTGCCTTACTGGGAAAATAAGTTCTCCGCGAGCATAATTGATATAAACCGGATCAACAAAACCATCATTAACCGCAGCGCCAGACATATCGTAATTGTCCATGCCAAAAAGCTCGACATAAGGCGTTCCATTGGCATAAACTTCTTCATCATTCACAATCGTAACGATATCGACCTTGACCTCTTCTGGTGTAAGGTTCCAGAAGCCGAGATCATAGACATTTCGCCACATATAACGCCAGCAGAGCTTGGAATTATTGTCATAAGGTTGGATAAGTTTTAGCCACGAAGTATCGCCGCCCGCAGTAAGGAAAATTTGGCCAACTGTATCTTGCGTACCATCTCTATGCTTGAGTATATATCGGGCAGCGAGGGTCTGATTAGAAGGAAATGGATTTTCGAAACTAAACCATCCCTCTTTTCTATCGACCCAGTATTTATCATCTTCGATTCTGAAGAAACGGTCATGTATTCTATTTGAGCTACTTGTGGAGTCTAAAAAGGAACGGTCATAAACAGCATTTGCATTGATATAGTTAACCGAACCAGATCCCATATCGTCTGTTGAATAAAGCTCGAATTGAACAATAGAGTCGCCTTCTTCTGTTTCATTATCTATGAAAATATCATCGATCCAATAGTATGTATAGCCTTTATAATCAATATCATTAATTTCGCGAGTTCTTCTTTGGGCTCCTTCAGTTCTTGTTTTTCTTTCTGTTTCGCCCTGTTCCTGTGATGCAATCGCTGTAATCTGCAGATCGCCTATGCGGAATTCACTTTTTAGACCAAATAAGCCTCTGACCTGTTCGGAATATCCAACAAATTCGGCTCCGCCTAAGCTAATATTTGTATTTCCAGCCTCGATAGACTGAATAATATCATCTTCTTCGCCGTCATATTTGATATTGATAGTATTCTTAAGGTTCTGTGAACGTTCGGAATCCTGATTGACATTGACTTTAATCTTGGAGCCGATAGTACCTGTGATATTAAAATTTGACTTTTGCTCCATATGTGGTTGAATACCGCGTTCGTTGCGGTCGTATGCGAGTGCCTGGCCTTCATGCCATTCACTTCGCCCCTGAATCGTTATCTCATGGCGGCCATTCACATCTAAAGCAACTCCGCCTTCGCCTACTATCTCACGCCATGTATCTCCGATATCAACAGGTATTTCGAAACGAATGTCACCATCTGTTCTGGTATCTCTTTTTTTCTGGATTTCCTCTGTATAAGCTTTTCTATATTGGAAATCTATCAGAAATTCTTTGAATTCATCGATAGGGATGACACGTGATTCATATACGTTATGGCCATTTACATATTCTGTTATAATAACTACGCCATTGCGAAAATCGACTTCGGCAACATAATCACGATCGACTTTATAGTCCAGTGATTTTTGGTCAGGCATGCCGGATATCCCCTCTGAGCGGAATCGACTGTCATAGTCTAAGAAATATTTACCCTTTTCTTCTAAGAGCAAATTATAAGAGAAAATCAAAACAGGTAGGAAAAATAGGGACAAATACTTGATAATACTTAGTGTTTGTTCTAATTTATACTTTCTAATCTTTACCCGCCGTTTCTAATACCAAATAGTTTTCAAAATTTAACAACTTTTCCTCATTTTTCAACAAAAATTTTGCCAAACCAGCGAGCTTAAGATTGTTCCTTTCTCTATAGATTTCAGACTTAATATTTATCAAGTCAAATACAAAAGTAAATATTTATTTGCTTTGGTCAAGTAAAATATTAGCCATTTCTTTTATTTCTAATAATAATCCATTAATCAAAGCAAGCAATTCATTCACTTCTTTGAATATGTTATCGATAATTATCATGTTTGACTTGAATTATTCTTTCTTTTTTGCTACCGTAAAAGTCCGTGCACCTTCACTGGTTATTTTTGATATAAGATACAAGATACCTGTATATTTCAAAACAAAATAAACTAATCTTTTAAAAAATAAAGTTAACTTTTCGCCAGTCTTTTTGCCAAAGAGAATCGGGAATATGCCCGAGATAAAAATCACCACGCCACGCCAGTATCTGATTTCTTTTTCAAAAGTACCTTTCTTTACGATTTCCATTTTTAGCTTTGCTAGCTTTTCTTCTAATTCTTCGGGTTTATAGGCTGTGTGAAGATATTCCACATTTTCGATATCGAATCTCGATATCTGTTCAGTCGATTCATACTTTGGCCTTCTGCCCTTGTAATTTGGGCAAGTAATGATAAGAACTCCACCGGGAGCGAGTATCCTTTCGAGATTCTCGAGAAGAGCATCGATGTCTTCTATATGTTCTATAACCTCGGAACAGAGAATCGTTTTAAAATATTTAGCTCTTATGCAATTGGCCTTTTCAGCATAAGATTGAAAGATGGCTGCATCTGGCGCTCTTTTTTTGCATCTTAGCAATGCCGGAAATGCAATATCCAACCCAAAGCATTTGCCTTCGAAATCCTCCAGATAGACACCACCTCCGCAGCCGATATCAATAAAAGGCGGCTTTGCATAATCTTCAAGAAGTTTTTTGACAAATTTTTTGCGAAGCATTCCAGATGGAGTTCGATATACAATATCCTCTTCTGGATACTTTCTGGCGAGTTCATTATAGAATTTTAGGTAGTCCATTTCTTTCAAAATAACTCCAACTGCCAATTATTTTTCGAAAAGCCTTTGAAAGACAGATAACCAATTTAATATCTGGGAGATATTAAATTGGTCTAAAAAAAATAACTTGTACTGAGCCTCAAATTCTTCAGGCTTCTTTGCGCTGAACTATCAAATAAGGCTCTTCTTGTCCTTCTTTAAGAGGATGAGTGATCAGAATCTGTTTTTTGTTTTTGGGATAAATAAGCCTCATTTCGAGTGGGTCGATTGTCTTGCCCTGGCTATATCTTGCCCAAATCTGTGCTGCCAATTTGAGGTCGTATAAACTGGCGCTTCCCTGAATACCAGCCCATGGCCCTTTGATATCTATACCATCGAATTTGACCCAATTTGGTGGGAATAAACCCTTAAGCGTTGAATTTTCATCCTTATTTCTTCCAAGAATCAGCTTGCTTCCGCCGGGCAGACGGAAATGACGTCCAAATCTCAAAAGATGCATATCGAGTATTCCAGATTCATCATAACCGAGACTTTCCTTCAAGCGATGACTATAGCCCGGATCGGTCAATAGACAGCCTCCGGCTGGTTGTTCATAGTCCTTAAAGCCAAGTTTCTCTGCCAGCTTGAATTGCCTCGATCTTCCCCGTCCCTTAAAATCAAGGAGCTTCTCTCTATCTATAAATCCTTCCTTTTCCAGGTCGGATTCTTTATAATTTTTAGCGGTCAATGGACGAATGACTTTCCCATCGACACCGGCTTCTTTTTCTATTAATTGCATATTTGCCATATTTTGTGACATCGGCCTTTCGCCCAGGACATCACCGGTTATGATGCCTTTGGCGCCGACTTTTTTCATAACCTCGCGCGCAACCATCATAAAATAGATCTTACAGTCGATGCAAGGATTCATATTCTTCCCATAGCCGAACCTTGGATTGCGAACAATCTCCATGAATTCATGGTCAGTGCGCCAAAGCAAAAGGTCCATTTTGCCGAGCTGTTTGACCTTGTCAAATGACGGTTCACGATCGTCAACCTCGCCATTAAATGGCATAAGAATCTTTACCCCTAAGACTTTATGCCCCATATCAAGGATCATTTTTGTTGCAAGTAAACTATCAAGACCACCTGAATACAGGCTCACCAGGTCGTAATTTTTCCCCTCAAGAATTTCTAACTTTTCGATGATGGTCTCTAACATATACATACCTCTAATGCTACTATTAATTTATTGTTTTCAAATTCTGAATCGAATTTTGCAGATTCTATCTGGCTTAGATTCAGGCTTTCTCGATGGAGCAAGCTAACTGAAAATTTGCTCCTATTCCATAATAATTCAATATTTGGAGCATGTCAAGGCTAATTGCTTAAATTGCTTCGTATATATATAGAAAGGGCATGAAAGGCTTTATCTTGGCTTCTCCAGGACTACCTCGGTAGGGGAATGCTCTTTTAAAGCCATATATATAATACTTAATATATATACCCAAAAGGCTTTACTGATGTTTTAGCCTGAAAAGTATGTCAATGCGGAACAGCGCATTGTCTGGTGAAGAGGATAATGCTTGCTATTGTGAATCAACGCGTAGCGTTTTTCAGCTTGTGGATTTGGTTTTTGTTATTTCGTTTCATGCGGAGCGTTGGAACGATTATGTTTTTCACTATAATTTATAATCTTTATGGAGTTTTCGAAGCAACCTCCCTAGTTGAAATTTTCTAAAACGGATATTGAATATCAACCACTGTATTGTATTTATGGAGTTTG
>JBKHBT010000071.1:0-17149 GCA_046542255.1 Candidatus Zixiibacteriota bacterium
AGAATCGATGATATCTCAGGAAGAAACAGAGTCGACTATGGCGTTAGTGGCAGTGGTTTTATGGAATTTCGAAGAGTCTGGTCGATAGAGTTCGGTTATTGATAGTAATTTTTAGAAGACTAAATCTTAAATGGCACCGGAATAAATGTCAGAGCAAAGATTATTAGCGCAAGGATTGCGCCATATTTTCGCCATCCAGTAAGTGGCATGTTATCATCGCGAGTCCTGGGATGACGAAGCTTGATAATAAAAAAGATAATCAATCCCCAAAAAAGCCAGCCATACCAGAATATCCCGAGAAGAAGCATCACAGCGAAGACAATTTTGGAATATTTATTCCATTTCGGGCCAAAGACCGAATATGCGATATGTCCACCATCGAGCTGGCCGAGTGGCAATAAATTAATCGATGTAATCCAGAGGCCTATCCATGCTGCAAAGCCCATCGGCGAAAGCATCAAAGTAATATTCTCCGGCATAGCGCCATACATTATTCTCTGAACAAGATATGTCAAAATCGAATCGCCGAAAATAATTTCAGTCTCGGCTAGAGCCGTAACCGGCATGATATTAGAGCGAGCAAATCCAATAAAAAGAAGCGGCAGTGCCACGACAAAACCTGCAAATGGCCCAGCAAATCCTATATCAAAAAGAGCTTTACGATATGAAATAGGCGATTTAATCTTGATGAGTGCCCCAAATGTCCCGATAATTGTCGGGCCAGGTATAAAATATGGCAATGTCGCTGCAACGCCATGATAGCGCGACATTAGATAATGACCCATCTCATGTACGCCTAAAATTAATAAAAGCGGTAATGAAAATTCAAATCCAGTCAAAAAATATCGCAAAGAGAATTCAAATTCGCCCTGCATCAATGCGCCCGCTAAGGTAGTGGTTATAAATGTAATAATAAAAAGCGCAAGGTTGATATATGGATTTGATTTCTTGACAGGTGGAGGCGAATGGTCTGCAAAATAGGATTCGGTTAAAAAAGGCGCATCTGCTTCGCTCGATGATTGTGTCCACTGGACATCCCATTTTCCGGCCATATTAATATCCCTTTTCTTTTGCGATTGTATGGATAATATCGTAAACCTCATCGCGGCTTTTGAGCTTAAGTAGCATATCAAGTAGTTCCGTGCCCCGGAAAAGCCTGCTCAATGATGCAAGTACATGAAGGTATTCACGCGTTTTGCCATGTTCTGGTTGGGCGATGAGAAAAGCGATATGCACAGGTTTATCATCGATGGCATTATAATCGACACCATTCGGGCAGATTGCGCAGCACAAAGCAATATTATCGATACCATTGCTTGCAACATGCGGAAGCGCAAGGCCATAGCCAAGCCCGGTGCTCTGGATATTCTCTCGCAGTAAAAGATCGGAACGAAGTTGATCGGCATCTTTTACCTTGCCGGTCTTTTCGATAATATCCAATAGAATATCAAACAGCTCCAATTTATTATCGGGATGCTGATCGATTCGGAAAAGCTTTTTTTGTAGTAGTCCTGATAGCTGTATCATAATATTAAACAATCTCCGGGAATTCCGGAGATTGTCTATTTGAATTCTAATTAGCTTTATCTATTTGGATGGAATTATTCCTCATCTTCTTTTTTCGCAGCTTCGATGATCTTATTTGCTTCGTCATGAGGTACTTTGTCATAATGTGAGAATTCCATCTTGTAAACGCCGGTTCCCTGGGTGAGTGAACGTAGCGTTGTGCTGTATTTGTATAATTCGGCTTTCGGAATCTGAGCCTTGATAAGCTGGAATTTGCCAGCAGGCTCCATGCCCTGAATCTTGCCGCGTCTGGATGAAACATCACCCATGACATCGCCGGTGAATTCCTCTGGAACCATAATCTCCAGAGAATAGATAGGCTCGAGCAGATATGGTTTGGCTTTCTCGAAGACATTAACAAATGCCAATTTGGCTGCCTGTTTGAATGCCATATCCGATGAATCGACAGAATGGTATGAACCATAATATACAGTAACCTGAACATCCACTACCTTGCTGCCAGTAAGAGGGCCTTCTGCCAAAGCTTCAACGACACCCTTTTCAACGGATGGGATGAACTTAGTAGGAATCACACCGCCAACGATTTCATTGACAAATTCAAAACCTTCGCCGCGTGCTGTCGGTGCAATACGGAGATAAACATCGCCAAACTGGCCATGTCCACCGGTCTGCTTTTTGAACTTGCCCTGAGCTTCGGCCTTGCCAGATATCGTTTCACGATATGCGATATTAGGTTTTGTAAGGTCAACCTCGACATTGAATCTTTCAGATAATGTCTTGACGACAAATTCCAGTTGGAGTTCGCCCTGGCCATACATAATTGTCTGATGAAGCTCGGAATCGACTTTGTAAAAGAAGGTTGTGTCCTCTTCAGAAAGCCTTGCCAAACCACGAGCTACCTTATCAGCATCGCCCTTGGATTTGGACTCGACGGCCACCTCGATTGCTGGTGGAAGTTTTTCAGCAGGATCGTAAACTATCTGTTCGCTCTTTGTCGAGAGAGTATCGCCTGTCGATGTGTCTTTTAGCTTAACAGTTGCTACAATATCGCCACAAACAGCAGCAGGAATCTCCTCGCGCTCTTTGCCATTAGTAGAATAGATGGTGCCCATTCTTTCGGCAGAGTCTTTGATGGTGTTTCGGAGGTCATCGCCGGTTTCGGCTTTGCCACTGAAAACGCGGAGATAATTGATGCTTCCCAAATGAGGGTCATTGAGTGTATTGAATACCAGCGCAGAGAATGGAGCATCGATCTTATTCTCGAAGGATTTTTCATTCTCCTTATTATTGTTCTCATAGCCCTTTTCCGGTGGGAAATCGGCGGGAGAAGGAAGAAGCTCAACAATTGCCTTGAGTATCATATCGATACCGACATTATTAAGTGCAGAACATACGAAAACCGGCTTTATATCGCCAGATGCAATGGCCTTTTTAAGGCCCTGGAATAGTTCGTCTTCTGTGAGTTCGCCAGCATCGAAATATTTTTCCATAAGTGCTTCATCGGTCTCGGCAGCCGACTCGACTATCTCGAGCCTTGCGCCTTCGACATCGATATCGCCAGGAAGATCGACCTCTTTGGCCTTGCCATCCTGATATTCATAGGCCTTCATTTTTATAATATCTACGACACCTTTGAAAGAACTGGCTTCGCCAATCGGAAGCGTAAGAGGGACAACCTGTCCTTCCATGCTTTCTTTCATATCGCTTAGGACTTTCTTATAGTCGGAATTGTCTCTGTCGAGTTTATTGATGACGAATATAAGTGGTTTGTCGCCGAGGAAACTGGTATTTTGCATAGTTCCCGTTCCCATACCGGCAACAGAGTCTATCGGAATGACACCGGCATTTACCACTCGGGCTGCTGCTGCAACCTGGCCGATAAAATCGGCATAGCCGGGTGTATCGATAATATTGATTTTGGTTTCTTCATACTCTAAATTTCCCAATGATAGGGTAATCGAGCTACTGCGTTCTTTTTCGAATTCTGTGTAATCGGAGACTGTATTACCCTGCTCGACTCGACCCATTCGTTTGATCTTGCCGGCTGTGAAGAGCATTGCCTCCATAAGTGTAGTTTTTCCCGAACCGCTTTCTGATACGAGACTGATATTGCGAATTTTTTCCGGACTCAAATCTTTCACTTCACATCCTTTGTTTTTCCTTTTTCAATCAAATCTTATAAAAAATAGAGACATCACTTAGACTGTCAAGGATTTTTAATACCATATATATTTATTTGCCCAGATTCTTTGGCCTTTTGCAAAAAGTTCTTGATAATGTTCATGGCCCGGCCTATTTTTCTAATACAAAGAGTTATTATTAATCAAAAAGGAGACTTATGGAGAATTTTCTGAGTCCGGCCTTAATATGGTTTGCTGTGGGGATACTATTTCTGTTTCTGGAATTTGCTGTTCCTGGAGTTATACTATTTTTCTTTGGTTCCGGTGCATTATTGACAGCGATTTTGTCATGGATAGGCATTTTGGATAGCCTGCCCGGGCAAATGCTTTTTTTCATTGCATCGAGTGTAATACTACTTATTACTCTTCGAAGATACCTTAAGAATACTTTCATGGGCAGGGCAAAGGGCAATACCAATAACAGAGGGGAGATGTCTGAATTTATCGGCAAGAGAGGCAAAGTAATCAGGAGAATAGTGCCAGATTCCAGCGGTGGCAGGATTAAATTCAAAGGCACAGATTGGAATGCCGAAGCAGATGAAACCATCGAAGTTGGAAAATTCGTCAGGATCATTAGTTATGATAATATTACATTAAAAGTAGAGCCGATAAGCTCTGAGAAGAAAGGGGAATGATGGAAGCAGGAATTATTGCTGTTGCAATTATTGTATTTATTTTCGTCATTGTTACGCTTTTTAAAACAGCCCGTGTTGTACCCAATAAACATGCATATATCGTAGAGAGATTGGGAAAATATAGCAAAACCCTGGAAGCAGGTTTTCATATTCTTACGCCATTTATCGATAAGGTTGCATATAAGCTTATTCTCAAAGAAGAAGCCATCGATGTTCCGCCGCAGGTTTGTATTACAAGAGACAATGTTTCTGTCGAAGTCGATGGAATACTATACATTCGTGTTATGGATGCCGAGAAGGCAGCCTACGGAATCAATAACTATCGTTTTGCAACAACTCAGCTTGCAATGACTACTATGCGTTCTGAGATCGGCCAATTGGACCTTGACAAGACATTTGTCGAGCGTGAATCGATTAATGCCGAGATCGTTCAGGCGGTCGATGAAGCATCGGATCCATGGGGTATCAAGGTTACTCGTTATGAGATCAAGAATATCACTCCGCCGGTTACAGTGCGCGAAGCGATGGAAAAACAGATGCGCGCCGAACGTGAAAAACGCGCTGAAATCGCAAAATCCGAAGGTGAAAGACAGGCCAGGATCAATCGCGCCGAGGGTGAAAGACAGGAAATGATACAGCGTTCCGAAGGCGAAAAGATGAAGAGACTTAATGAAGCAGATGGCCGTGCAGGCGAAATCGAAAGAGTCGCAAATGCTACTGCGAAGGGCCTCGAAGCAATCGCAAGAGTCATAAATCAGCCTGGTGGCGCAGAGTCGGTCAATCTTAGAATTGCCGAGCAATGGATTACAGAATTCGGTAAACTCGCCAAGGCCACTAATACCATGATTATCCCGACCACGATGAGCGATATTTCCGGCACCATTGCAACGATTACCGAGGTAATCAAGAATAATAAATAAAAATGCGATTATTGACTAAATTCATAAAATCGATAGGGGCGTTTCGTGAAACGCCCCTTACCCTCATGAGCTGAATAATTTTTTTCGGCATTGGGGGCCGAATCGCGGAGAATGTCTCATAATAGCCTTTCAAAGGGGCTTATATTTTACTTCCAATGTATTTTTTTTACGTTTTCTTATTTGTTTTCGTTATTTGCATCAATCTTGGTTCCGTCTAATGCCATAACTAAAATCCCGAGGAGTTTCAACTTTCCTGCTAGTTTGACAGAGCTTTGGAACACTTCTTCCAGAGCGGGCCGATTTTTTTGAAGAAACGCCAGAATGCAATCTTCAATATATTGAGGTTCAAGGTACCAGTATCGCGTTGCGAACTAATTTCATTTTTAATGCTTATAATACTCCTAAGTTTTTAATGTATAAATATAATTAAAACAATGCCTTTATCGAGGAGTTTAAAGACGGTCTTTTTGCAGTCGCCCACCACACAAATATCAAAAATGCGATTTTTATTGATTTTATTTACTCTTTTTAATAAATTAGCCGATTGCAATGAGAAATTCGCAATCGATTCTCTGGAATCAATGCGCATTTCTGGAAAGGATTATTATGAATAAAATCAAGCAAATCTTAGAACTTTCTAAGGAACACCGCGATTATACGGCCAAAGTTCTATCCGAAATCGTGAAAATCCCATCATTATCAGCACAGGAACAAAATGTGATAAATAAAATTAAAGGCTTACTTGTCGAAGCTGGTATTGAGAATTTCTGGATCGACCATCTTGGCAGCCTCATCGCCGAAGTCGGCAATGGCCCAAAAAAATTGGCTTTCGATGCCCATATCGATACTGTCGATACAGGCGATATGTCGCAATGGGATTTCGACCCCTATTGTGGCGAAATAACCGCTAATGAAGTCCTCGGAAGAGGCTCCGTAGATCAAAAAGGCGGCGCCGCATCGATGATAGCTGCAGCCAAAATCCTAAATGACATGGGCTATGATGGCGAGTACACAATATATTTTGCATTCACTGTCATGGAAGAGGACTGCGATGGCATGTGCTGGCTGAATCTTATTGAACGCGAAAAATTGCGCCCGGATTTTGCCGTACTAACTGAACCAACCGACTGCAAAGTCACAAGAGGCCATCGGGGAAGAATGGAGCTGGATATCGAGTTTTCGGGCATTTCTTCGCATGGCTCGATGCCACATCTCGGCGATAATGCCATATACCGAGCTTCGAAAGCAATTCTCGAGATCGAGAAGTTGAATGAAAAGCTCAAAGAAGACGATTTTCTCGGCAAAGGAACGATAGTGGTCAGCCATATCGATTCTAAAGGTCCTTCGATGTGCGCCGTTCCCGACTATGCGAGAATCCATATCGATAGAAGGCTCACCGCCGGCGAGACAGAAGAAACAGTAATGGCCGAGTTGATAAAAGCTGTCGATAAAAAGGCGAAAATTAGTGTCCCCGAGTACAGAAAAAAAGGCTATCGTGGCAATAATTATCCACAGAAAATGTATTTCCCGACATGGAAAACACCTATAGGCCATCCGCTTGTCAAAGCTGGGATATCCGCTCATAAAGAAATTTTTGGGCATGAAGAAAAGGTCGGCAAATGGATATTCTCGACAAATGGTGTCGCGATATCTGGAGTGCACGATATTCCATGTATCGGATTCGGCCCCGGCGATGAAAAAATGGCACATGCGCCTAATGAAAAAATCCCGATAGACGACCTTGTCGATGCTTCGGCATTTTATGCAATTTTACCATATATTCTGGAAGGAGAAAAATGAGCAATCTAATAGGAAGACATTTCATAAGCTGCGAGGATTTCACGAAGGACGAAATCGAGCAGATTATTGATGAATCGATACGCCTTAAGGCAAAGTACAAGAACAATGAGCTTACCAATTACCTGATAAATAAGACGCTTTTTATGATATTTTTCGAGCAGTCCACCAGGACTCGTAATTCTATGGAAGCCGGCATGACACAGCTCGGTGGCCATGCCCACGATTTGACATCGGGAAAGATGCAGATATCTCATGGCGAAACGCCGCGGGATACTGCCAAAGTATTGTCTGAGATGGGTGAAGTGATTGCTATTCGTAATTGTTTCCACGGAATCGGCAATAAATATCTCAATGATATCGCCAAAAACTCTGATATTCCGCTGATCTCCATGCAGGACGATATCTATCATCCACTGCAGGCGATTGCCGACCTTATGACTATTCAAGAAGTCTTTGGAAAGGACCTTTCCGAGCTCAAAGTGGCTGTTTCATGGGCATATGCGACATCACATGCCAAACCATTATCGGTGCCACAATCGCAGATTTTGCTATTCCCGAGATTTGGCTTGAATGTGGTAGTCGGCCATCCAGAAGAGTTCCCATTGGAAGCGGATATTGTCGATAGAGCGAAGAGCTTTGCCAAAGAATCCGGCGCAAAGCTGGAATTTGTCAATGATATGGATGCCTGTGTCGAAGATGCCGATATCGTTATTCCAAAGAATTGGGGCGGATTCGCTCATTTCGATGAATTTGTCGATGATGATGAGCATTTCGATATCATGAAAAACAATCTCGAGAAACACAAAGACTGGATTTTCGATTCTCGCCGTAGGAAACTGGCCGGTGATGATTGCAAGATTATGCATGCGCTCCCCGCCGACCGAGGCAATGAAATCACCGATGAAGTCCTGGATAGCCCGGATTCAATTATCTATCAGGAAGCTGGCAATAGATTGCATACGGCCAAAGGCCTGCTGTCATTGCTACTTGAACATAATGGTTAAAAGAAGGTAGAAGGATTATGGATTTCGCATATCTTTGCTCAGAATGCGGACTTGTATTGGAAATTACGCAAGATATTATGGTCTGCCCGGAATGTTCCAGGCTCCAGCGTGATGGCGAGCCTCTTCGAGGCATTCTCGAGGTAGTAATTTTTGGCGAGCTTCCAGAAAATTGGAATATCCACGATATGCTTCCCGTCAAAAGGCAATTTTTCCCGGAGATCCCTGTTGGCAATACGCCGCTTTGGAAACCGGAGAAGCTCAGAAGCGAGCTTGGTTTCATGGAGCTATATATTAAAGACGATACGCGAAATCCCACCAATTCCCTGAAAGACAGGGCATCGCTTCTTGTCTCTGCTTTTGCCAGGCGCTTTAATATCGGTGATATCGCAGTGGCATCTACTGGCAATGCAGCATCATCGATGGCAGGAATAGGAGCGTCTGCAAATCAGAACATTGTCATATTCGTACCCGAAAGTGCGCCACAGGCCAAATTGGTACAGGCCATACAATATGGCGCGAGGGTTCTGCCGGTTGCTGGAAACTATGATATGGCATTTGATATCTCGCTCGAATATAGCAAGCTAACCGGCGCATTAAGCAGAAATACTGCATACAATCCAATGACAATAGAAGGCAAAAAGACAGTTGCAGTAGAAATTGCCCAGCAGCTCGGAAATGCACCCGACCATGTTTTCGTACCCGTAGGCGATGGTGCTATTATTGGCGGGGTTTTTAAGGGCTTTGAGGATCTACTCGAATACAAAATTATCGATAAGATGCCGAAGATTTATGCTGTTCAAGCGATGGGCTCGAGCGCTATTTGCCACGCTAAGGAAAATGGCGATTTCAAAATGAAAATCCCGGCTGTAACTCTCGCAGATAGCATATCGGTCGATGTACCTCGCAATGGGTATTATGCGCTAAATAAATTAAGAAAGCATAATGGCGAATGTATTATCGTTTCCGATGAGGAGATTCTTGATGCGCAGAAATTTCTTTCTTCATATGCCGGATGTTTCGCAGAACCTTCGGGAGCCGCTGCAATGGCAGGATTTTTGAATCGAAAAGATAATATTCCCATTGGAGAAAGTATTGTATTGCTTATAACAGGCAGTGGACTCAAAGATATCGATTCCGCCAAAAGAAGAATTAAAATGCCGAGTCATTCGATTAAAAATGCAGAGGAAGCGATATTTTAATATGCATAATATCGATGGAATAATACTCGCCGCTGGCCTTTCCAAAAGGATGGGCGTTTTCAAGCCGCTCCTTCCTTTTGGCGAAAAGACAATCATAGAAACAGCTATCGATGCCATGAGCGAAGCAACCGATATTATCTACATCATAGGTGGGCATAAAATAGAGAGATTGTATGAAGCTCTGCAAGAATATGAAAATATCGAAATCGTGGAAAATGAATCATTTCATGATGGAATGTTCAGCAGCGTTAGGACTGGCTTGAGACATGTCGAAGCGGATAGGTTTTTCCTGACTCCATGCGATTATCCCCTCGTCGATAAGAATGTCTATAACAGGCTGGCACAGGCAGAAGGCGAAGTCATATTACCAGTACATGATGGACGCTCTGGACATCCGGTATTAATAGATAGTAAATTCATAAAGCAGATACTTGCTATGCCAAAAAGCGCGACACTGCGAGACTTTATATATAATGTAAAATCTAAAAGAGTCGAAGTCGGAACCGATGCAATTTATAAGGATGCAGATTATATGGAAGACTATCATAAATTGATTAGTGGAAAGGCCAAAGATGGCAAAAAATGATATTTCAAAAACTCAAATAAGATTCGATGCTTATGACAAATGTGCCGGCAAAGCCAAATACCTTGCCGATTTGGAGCTGGGCGAGGTTCTCTATGCGCAGACTTTGCGCTCGGAATTTCCGAGAGCCAAGATTCTCTCGATCGACTATCCAGAAATTCCGGATGGCTATTATATTGTCGATGGCTCCGATGCACCGATTAAAAACCGTGTGCAGATGCTTATCGATGACCAGCCATTTTTCGCAAGTGGACATGTCAATTATGTCGGCGAGCCGATTTTATTGATTGTCGGGCCGGATAGGAAATTGGTATCTAAAATCATCGATATGATTGTGGTAAACTATTCGGAAATACCCGCAATTTATGATATCGATGATGCCAGAATGCCTGGAAAACCAGCGATATTTGGCGAAGATAATATCATAGCATCTTATAGATTTGGACGCGGAGAAGTCAAAGACGCTTTCGATAATGCGGCCAAAACATTTTCAAATGAATATATCACAGGATATCAGGAGCAATTGTATCTCGAGCCACAAGCGATTATGGCATATATCGATACCGAAAACAATGACAAAATAGTCATAAAAGGCTCGATGCAATGCCCGTATTATGTCAAAAATGCGATGAAGCTGGCCCTCGATCTCGATGATGATGGTGTCCGGATTATTCAATCGACAACTGGTGGCGCATTTGGTGGTAAGGAAGACTATCCGTCTTTGATTGCCGGGCAGGTTGCATTTGCCACACTCAAAACCAAAAAGCCAGTGGTTTTGCTTTTCGATAGAACCGAGGATATTGTAGCTACAACCAAAAGGCATCCTTCTCGAAGCTTCTACCGCATAGCACTGGATAAAAATGGCAAAATGACTGCGATGGATATCGATATTTTGCTCGATGCTGGCGCCTATACCGGATTGACGAGTGTCGTGCTTCAGAGGGCACTCTTTGCAGCCGTCAGTGTTTACGATGTACCTAATCTGAATGTACAGGGAACCGCATATGCTACAAATAATGTCCCATCCGGTGCCTTTCGTGGATTTGGTGCGCCGCAATCACTATTCGCAGTCGAGGCTATTGTCGATGATATCGCAAAACAGCTCGGCGAGCGGCCTGATCAATTCCGCAAAAAGCATTTCCTAAAAAAAGGCGATGATTCTTCCACTGGCGGAAAACTGCGAAGCGAAATCAAGCTGGATGAGATTCTCGAGCGAGTCGATAAGATGTCCGGGTTTAGCCAAAAGTATCCTATCTGGCTCGATAAGCCGATGGAATCTGATGGCTTCTATCATGGAATCGGGCTTTCGACATTCATACATGGTTGCGGTTTTACCGGACGCGGCGAAGAGATTATAAAAGGTACTGCCCGCCTTCGCAAAAACTCCGATGACACCATAACAATTTTAATTTCCAATGTCGAGATGGGACAGGGTGCACAGACTACTCTTCGGAAAATCGTTGCCAGAGCTGCTGATGTGCCTATAGAAAATGTCCTATATCCTAATCCTGATACCGATGATGTCCCCGATAGCGGCCCGACTGTGGCATCCAGGACGGTGATGATTGTCGGAAGCCTGCTGGAGACTCTGGGCAGAAGACTGCGTGAAGAATGGCAAAATGGCGAAGAAAAGATAGTCGAGGAGACTTATAAACATCCTGGCTATATCAAATGGGATCAGAAGAAGCTTGCCGGAGACGCATATCCCGAATATTCATGGGGCGCGGTGGTTGTCGAGGTTTCTGTCGATCCGATTACTTTCGATATCAAATTAGAGCATGTTTGGAGCGTCTTCGATTTGGGAACGCCTATCGATGAGCTGGTTGTCAAGGGCCAGATTCAGGGCGGAATTCTTCAGGCGCTTGGCTATGCTACTACCGAGGTTATGGAAACAAATTTCGGAAGGCTAAAACAAAAAACGATATCAGACTATATAATCCCAACTACGATGGATACTCCAGAAATAGAGCATGAGCTTGTCCTGAATCCCTATGAAAAAGGCCCATTCGGCGCAAAATGTGCCGGAGAACTTACTCTTGTGGGCGTGGCACCGGCGGTTGCTAATGCTGTTTCTATCGCAATCGGAAAGCATGTAACCAAAATCCCGATCACTCCGGAGTATCTGATGCAACTTATGAAGGTGAAGGGAGATGAATTTTGAAAATTCGTTTTATATTAAATAAAATGCCCACCGACATCGACACAGATCCTTCTCGCCGACTCGTGGATGTGCTCCGTGAAGACTATGGCCTGATTGGTGTCAAAGAGGGCTGTGGCGAGGGCGAATGCGGTGCGTGTACCGTCATCATGGACAAAAGGCCTGTGCCATCCTGCCTGGTGCCTGTCGGCAATATCCAGAAGACGAGAATATTGACTATCGAAGGAATTCGAGATGGCGAAGGTTTCAAGGCAATCGAAAAGGCTTTCGAAGAGGCTGGAGCTGTGCAATGCGGTTTCTGTACGCCGGGTTTTATCATGACGATTTATGCACTCTTGAAAGTAAATGCCATGCCGGATGATGAAACAATCCGCAAAGCGCTCTCTGGAAATTTATGCAGATGTACCGGCTATAATATGATAATCGATGCGGTTAAGCTTGCAGCAGAGAAGATAAAGGGGCTTAAGAGATGGTAAAAACTTATAGGCCAAAAAGCTGGAAAGAAGCACTCGATATTCGCGCTAATGAAGAAGTAATCCCAATAGCGGGTGGAACAGACCTGATGGTGAAATACAAAGCGCCGACAGGAGTCCCACCAAAATTTAATAAACCGCTTCTATTCCTATCGGGAATCAAAGAGCTGAAACTGGTTTACGAAGATGAATCATTTGTATATATCGGAGCGGGATGTACATTGAATTCCCTCCTGAAGGAAGAGCTGGTGCCCTATGATTTGAAAGTGGCAATCGAGAATATGGCATCGCCGGGAATCAGAAATATCGCTACGATTGGTGGGAATATTATAAATGCTTCACCGGCTGGCGATACTTTGCCGAGTTTATATGCCAGAAGTGCTTTATGTATTCTCGAAAACATAGAAAGCGAAGACCAAATCCCTATTTATAATCTTATCAAAGGGCCTGGGAAAACTGTTCTTGGGGATTATGAGATTCTTAAGGCGATAGCTATTCCCAAGACGTTTTATAAAAAGGTTTTCTATCGTAAACTGGGGACAAGGCGCGCAATGTCATTATCGAAGCTATCGATTCTCATTTTACATGGCTCTGAGCATCCCGTAATGGTCGATACGAGAATTGCGATTGGAGCCGTTGCGCCGACTGTCGTCCATTCGCTGGATAATGAGAAATTTATCTTCAAAAACAGAAAATGGCTGGGAAAGGTGCTTCCCGATATTATCAATAGATATAAAGCGCTTATTAATCCAATAACAGACCAACGCTCGACTGCCGAATATCGGAAACGAACCGCACTCAGGCTACTGGAGTATTATCTCGGAGAAATTGCACATGAATATGAAAAATGATAATACATCGGTATATCGCAAGCTTCTGGAAATTGTCGAAGCCGGACTTAGCGGCGTTTTGGTTACGGTTATCGAAAAATCCGGCTCCGGCCCATCGACTCCCGGAAGCAAGATGCTTATCTGGGGCGGAACCCGAATTGCCGGCACTGTAGGCGGCGGTGCGGTGGAATTCGAAGCAATAGAAGAATCAAACAGAGTACAGAACAAAGCCGAATCCTATCAAAAAAGCTATTCCTTCGATGATGAAGGCAATCTTAATGCCGATGAAAAATTGGGAATGGTTTGCGGCGGAAAGGCAAGGCTATTTTTCGAATATATTCCACCAAGAGAAAATCTATATCTTTTTGGGGCAGGCCATGTGGGTAGTGCTCTTACCGAGCATGCCAAATCTCTCGGCTTCAGGATAATTGTAATTGATTCCCGAGAAGGCTATGCAAGAAGGCTCGATAATATTCAAAAAGCTATCGAAGGCGATTTTGCTACATTGCGTCAGGAAGAGGATATTTTCGAAAATGCCTATTTCGTGATAGCATCTCATTCGCATAGCGAAGATTTCAATAACCTCAAGCAGATAATAGCTGCCGATGTCAATCCTAAATACATCGGTTGCATAGCATCCAAAGGCAAAGCGCGAAAATTTGCCGAGGAGCTTATTAATCATTTCGGAAAAGGGCTCGACTTATCGAGGCTTTACTCGCCAATCGGGCTACGAACCGGCGGAAAGACAGTAGAAGATATTGCAGTATCGATAATTGCAGAAATCCAATCGATACGGTACGGAAAGACAGGCAATGACCATCTTTCTATAATTCAGAAGGAGTTTACTAATGATCGACCTGACTAAGAATCAAGATGTAATAGAGATTGCAAAGAAACGCTGTAATGAAAAGGACATCATAATCCCGACTTTCGAGCAGATGAAACATCCAGAGCGGATTCCCGAGACAGTCATAGACGAACTAACCGAAATCGGTTTATGGGATATCCACCCAAGAAACCTATTTCGTATAACATGGAAAAATGACCCTATCGAATTTGGCGGAGGCTTCGGCGATGTTAATTATATGTTCATGCCACCCGAGATTACTGGGGTGAAGGCACGAATTTTTGGCCTAGTGGGTAAATGGTTCCCCACTGGCGCACATAAAGTCGGTGCGACATTCGGATGTCTTGCACCAAGCCTTGTTACGGGACAATTCAATCCTGTATCGCAACATGCTGTATGGCCATCGACTGGAAATTATTGCCGCGGCGGCGCATATGTGGCCGCGCTTCTTGGCTGCGAATCGATTGCTATTTTGCCGGAGGAGATGTCGCGAGAGCGTTTCGAATGGCTATCCAGAGTCGCCGGCGAGGTGATTGCTACGCCGGGTTGCGAGAGCAATGTCAAAGAGATTTTCGATAAATGCCATGAACTTCGCGAAACTCGTGATGATATAGTAATTTTCAATCAATTCTCCGAATTTGGCAATATGCTCTGGCATTATGAAGTTACCGGCTCTGCTATGAAAGAGATTTTGCAGGATGAGATGATGGTCGGTGATCGATTGGCCGGTGTTGTCCTTACATCAGGCTCTTCTGGAACGATGGGTAGCGCATATCACATGAAAAAGCTGCATCCGAGATCGAAAGTTGCTGTTTCGGAGGCTCTGCAATGCCCGACATTGCTTCTAAATGGCTATGGCGGCCACAGAATCGAGGGAATAGGCGATAAACATGTCCCATGGATACACGACCTGAAAGAAACAGACACTGTTATTGCCATCGATGATGAGATCACAATCAGGCTTATGAGGCTTTTTAATGAACCTGCTGGAAGAGACTATCTGATGAGCCAGAATATTCCTGAAGAATTCATACGCGAGCTGGATTTGCTGGGTATTTCTTCTATTGCCAATCTAATCTCATCGATAAAATTCGCTAAATTCTATGAACTGGACGAACGCGATATAGTATTAACAGTATTCACTGATTCGATGGAGCTTTATAGCTCGAGAATGGCAGAGCTTGCCAATGAGCGCGGCAAATACACCCGCGACAATGCTATCGCCGATTTTGATATACTCAAGAATATCGGTATGGAGCATGTAATCGACACGACATACTATGAGCGGAAGCGTATCCATAATCTCAAATATTTCACATGGATAGAGCAGCAGAATATGTCATTGGACGAGCTGAATGCACAATGGTACGACCATGACGCATATTGGAATCAGGTCGATGAGCTTCCCGAAAAAATCGATAATCTCATAAATGAATTCAATAAAGAGGTCGGCCTTCTATGATTCTTCTGAAGAATTGCCATTATATCGCCACATTCGATGAGAACGATGCCGAATTCAGTGGTTATGACTTACTTATCGATGGCAATAAGGTTTCTGAAATCGCAAAAGATATCGAAGCTTCGGCAGATTGCGAGACAATCGACTGCTCGAATCTTGTTGTGATTCCTGGTATGGTCAATACCCATCATCATTTCTACCAGACGCTTACCAGGAATCTCCCCGGCGCGCAGGATGCCAAATTATTCGATTGGCTGGTCTATTTATATCCGATATGGGCCAGAATCGATGCCGAGGCGGTTTATTATTCCAGCCTTCTTGCTATGGCAGAGCTTATGCTTACTGGCGCGACCTGCTCGACGGATCATCATTATTTATATCCCGAGGGCTTCGATGGCGATTTGATGGGTTTGCAATTCGATGCTGCGGAAAAATTGGGCATGAGATTTGCCCCGACTCGCGGTTCGATGACTCGCGGCAAATCCTCCGGTGGCCTTCCGCCCGATAATGTTGTCCAGAGCGTGGACAAGGTATTGAAAGATTCAGAAAGAGTTATCGATAGATACCATGATGATTCTGATTTTTCGATGAAAAAGATAATTCTCGCACCCTGCAGCCCATTTTCTGTGGAGGAAAATGTTATGCGCGAGACTGCTAAATTGGCGCGCGATAAGGGCGTTTATCTTCATACCCACCTTGCAGAAACCGCCGATGAGGACGAATATTGCATGACAAATCACTGCAAGCGGCCACTTGCCCTGATGCATGATTGGGGCTGGACTGGTGAGGATGTATTTTTCGCACATGGCATATTTTTCAATGACATGGAGCTTGATATACTGGCTAAAACCGGCACAGGAATTGCCCATTGCCCCAGCTCGAATATGCGCCTGGGTTCTGGTATTGCCCGAATTATGGAGATGAAAGAGCGCAGCATTCGCGTAGGTATCGCGGTTGATGGCAGCGCATCGAATGACACATCGGACATGATTGGCGAGGTACGGCAGGCACTTCTTCTTCAGCGCGTGAAATACGGCTCATCGGCACTTTCCGCCCGCGATGTTCTCCAGATGGCGACAGCAGGCGGCGCGGATCTTCTCGGATTCAAGAAAATCGGCATGATAAAGCCCGGCTATGCCGCCGATATCGCAGCATTCGACATCAGCAAAATCGGCCATGCCGGCTCATTATCCGATCCATTGGCATCATTAATCTTCACCGGCTTCGACCACCGCGTTAGCCTAAATATCGTAAACGGCAAGATTGCTGTCCGCGATGGTAAATTGGTTAATATTGATGAGGATTGGCTTGTTGCGGAGGTTAATGAGGTTGCTGGGAGGGTTTGCAGCGGTTAGATTTTGCCTTCGACTTCGCTCAGGCAGCATATTATTGCTTTATTTATATGCAGTTTCATCAGGACATAGCAGAACTCAAAATATGATTTATCATGTTTTGAGTAGGCTTCGACACGCATCGCTTCGCACTGCTACTCAGATTCTGTGTTCTAGCGCAAGTAAAAAATTAGCTGTTTTTA
>JBKHBT010000163.1:0-3142 GCA_046542255.1 Candidatus Zixiibacteriota bacterium
CAATCCTATTGGAAAATGCTTCTTTCAGGCTTCTTTCATTGGCATATGAGATTCCGCTGCCATAAGAAATGCCCTGTGCAATTCGCGAAATTTTGACACCGAAAGGCTTAAGCTTTTGCCGGAGATATGTTGCGGTGATATTGCCTTCTGCATTTGGGTCGGTTGCAAGGATTATCTCCCTGAAATTGCCCTTGCCTACCCTATCGATCAGGCTCTGGATATTCAAATCTTCGGGATGGATATCATTTATTGGATCGATTGCGCCGCCTAATACATGATACTGTCCCTGAAATGCGCCTGATTTCTCGATTGTCAGCATATCGGTGGCCTCTTCGACTATGCAAAGAAGATTGTCTTCGCGGTCTTCATTAGAACATATCTCGCAGGGATCATCCTCGGAAATATTGCCACATACGCTACAAACCTTAACTCCCTCAGAAAGATTAACAATTGCATTCGAAAGTCTCTTTATCTGGTCATCCGGACGGCCGATTAGCCAGAAAACCAGTCTTTGTGCAGACCGCTCGCCAATCCCGGGAAGGCGAGTCAGATTATCGATGGCATCGTCAACGGCTCTTGGTAATTTCATTTATTCTCCTTAAATTATTGACTTTTTAATATGATTTGCTATTATTTATGATATGAAAATACTCCTACTAATACTGGGCATAGTTCTGTTTTTGTTTCTTGTACTTATCATACTCCTATTACAAAATATAGTTTTCACGCTAAAATGCAAGAAAAGCAGGTTTTCATGGAAGATAAAATATATTTTCATCACTTTTGGTAGCGAAGGATTAAGTTACTTTGGCAGAAAAGCCAAAAAGCCCAAAAAGGCAAAAAGTAAAAAGAAGAAGGACAAAAGAGCTAAAAAAGAAACTGAAAAAGAAAAGAAAGAGTTAGAAGCTAAAAAGAAAAAGAAGGGCAAAAAATCTGATAAAGAAGAAAAACTCACTCTCGAACAATTTATCATGATAATTCAAAATCGTGCTCTGGCTTTTGATGTAATAGGGAAGTTGTTTCGATTCATTGTGGATTTTATTACCGATTTTCGAGTGCGATTACGTGATATCGAAATCTGGTTAGGAATGGGAGAGCCTGCAAGCACTGGAATGGCTTTGGGATGGATTTACTCATTGGGCTTTGCCCAATCTGTTTATCCGAATTATTTCGAGCAGCAATTTGACTATTCAGGCGAATTGATAGTGAAGTATCGCCCGTTTATGTTTTTTTGGAGGCTTTTGCAATTTATATGGCGTTTACCTAAGATTAGGTTATTTAAATTCTATAAATCCTTGAAAGGAGGAAAAGATGGATAATACAACAAAGGACATTCTCAGCACGATTCTCGGCGGAATGAAGGAGATCGCGACCACTGACACCATCATCGGCGAGAAATACGAGCATGAGGACTATACTATCATCCCGATAGCCAAGGTCAGCATGGGCTTTGGTGCCGGCGGCGGTGGTTCTGAAAAGGAAGGTGCTGGCGGTGGCGGCGGCGGTGGTTTCTCGATGGAACCAGTCGCATTCATTGTCGTCCAAAAAGACGATGTCAAGCTTCTTCCAATGAAACAGAAGGCCTTCGGCTCGATTATCGAAGGAATTCCAGACATGATCGGTAAAATCACCGAAATGAAAAAGGCCAAAAAAGAAGACAAAGACAATCAGAAGTAAAATTGAATACACCAGGGCACATAATATAAGTTTATGTGCCTTTTTTTATTAAGTAAATTTAATTTTTGGGGTATCTATATTACTTTACTTCTGGCATTTATGCTAAATTGTTGAAATTATAGAGATGTGCTTTAGCTTAAAAAAATAATACCAACTCAAAAAATTAGTGATATTACTTGAAAGTATGTTGCTATGATAAATTATCTTGATGGTATATGTCTTAATCTCTCCAAAAAACATTTGCCAAAAAATCAACTCTCGAATATCTTTATACCAAATAAAGGATATATATGACTGATGAGAAAAATATAGCTCCGAATGATGCGAAAATTGATTATAGCTATGAAGTCAAGCATCGACGGCAAGAGCTTGTCGATGAGATGGAACACCTGCTGGAAAAACACCCGGAACTTCATAAAAAACTCCTGAATTATATCCAATCATATGAAAAATTCCAGAATGAATACATCGATTGCGCCAGGCGCAATATCAAATTGGAAAAAATATCTCATGCTCGTACTCGAGCTGTTATGGAAGTTTCTCATGAGCTGAAGGCGCCCATTACTTCGGTGATGAGCATGCTTAATGTAATAAAAGAAGGCTATGTGCCCGATGCCGAAAAGCAGAAGGAGATGATTGGTCGCGCACATCATCGCCTTAGCGAAATGGTAACACTCGTCAAAGACCTTTTGCACCTATCCCAAACCGAATTGCAGCCGGAAACTATCCCGATGGAGCCAGTGGAACTGGGGCCGCTGGTTACCAAACTCGTCGAAGACTATACGCCAGATATGATTGCTAACGATGTCGTGCCATGTATCAATGTTCAACCGGATATGCCAAAAGTCATGGCAAATCAAGCAATGATCGGCCGGGTTATCGAAAATCTAATCTCTAATGGCATCAAATATAATAATCCCGGTGGCAAGCTATGCGTGAATATCGGGCAGATCGAAGAAGGGCGCGTGCATGTCTGTGTCAAGGACGAAGGCAAGGGCATGTCCGAAGAAGAGCTTTCCAATCTCTTCAACCTCTTTTATCGCGGCAAGAATCAGAGCAAGCTGAAAAAGGAAGGTTCTGGACTCGGGCTTTCATTCACAAAGCGTATTGTCGAAGCTCATGGCAGTTCATTACATGTTGAAAGCGAAGTCGGCACCGGCACTTTTTTCTGCTTTGACCTGAAAGCTATCGATGAATAATGGCATATGCATCATACCTAATGACTCACATATAGCCTGATTTTATAATGCATAGAATTCATCTACACAGACATGTAGTCAATGAAAGAAGATTGTTTTTTACGCTATTTTTGATAGCTGGCTATCTTTTGCCAGTATTTCTCATTCTATTCGGAATCGTGCCATTTCAATTTCGCTTCCATTTTCTCTTTTAAAGCCATATATATAACATATTTATAATACTTAATATATATACCCAAAAGGCTTTACTGATGTTTTAGCCTGAA
>JBKHBT010000072.1:0-17085 GCA_046542255.1 Candidatus Zixiibacteriota bacterium
TGCGCTACAAAGCAGAGGAGACTGTCTCAGAACCCATAATATGACTTCGACACGGCGAATAAATTCGCCTGCTCTGTCAACGTGCGAAAGTAGCCGTGTCGCAGGCTGAATAGCAAATCGAAGATTTGGGCTGGCTTTCGATAAACGGAGAAAATTGAAGTTCTGAGACAGGCTCCAGAGCTTTGTAGCGAGGGTATTTGGCTGGAAAACCCCAATTAAATTGCCATCGATTACAAGTGTTTATCAAACATGCCTTTACCTGCAAAACAAAGCTTTTGCACATGACAATTTTCATAAATTTTATTGAATTTGACTTTTTTTTGTCCGATAAGAAAAATGACATCAGATTGAGAATTTATGAAATTATTAATAAACAATAAGAAAAAGGAGTATTAAAAATGGCCAAAAAAGCAATTATTATCGGGGTAGTACTCATAATGGTTTTTGTAGCAATGGCAGCCAAAGAATTTTATAGCATGAGATCCGATGGACATGCCGAATGCAACTTCTGCCATGTAACCTGCGATGTTTTGCCCCTGGATGTGCATCCCAATGGTAAAGTACTGTCATGGCAAATCGTATGCCCTGTCTGCGGCCGGCGGGCAAAGATTCTCGATTCCGAAGCCGATTTTATACATGACACAGAAGACCGATTAGATACCAGGCCAATCGATACAAAATCCAGCTCGAGCGAAGGCAAGCCAGAAAAACCAGACTATACTATAACCAATGATGTTAGCGAAATGCCCGAAACAGAAATAGATACAAAGGGCAGAGAGCTATCTTGCGCCAGTTGTGGCAGAGATGTAGATGAACATCGATGCTTCTGGTATAATCCGCGCTCTGAAATGTTAGCCAAGCAATCCCCAAGTGATGAAGGAAGTGCGAGCGGGTGGGTTCCTATTTGCAAAAAATGCGCCATCAAATATTTCTATAGCGAAAGAGAAGGCATAGGTATCGATAATAGCGGCACAAGAAAGCCATAAATATCTTTATAATAAATCTTAAAACCGGGTATCTTCGGGTATCCGGTTTTTTATTTATCCATGAAATTCTCGAAATAGATAGGCTTGCCCAGAACATAATCGAAATGTGTTAGCTTTCTTATATTGTAGAAATTCACCCAATAGGTTCTAAGGGCTTCGATATAGGCTTTTGACGCTGAGTCTTTGTCGGTCTGTGCATTATTCAATTCTGTGATTGTGATTTTACCAATCAAATATCTTTGCCTGGCTACTTCATATCTTTTTTTTGCGACAGTATCGGCTTTTGCTGCGATTGCGACCTGGCTTTTCTGCATATTGAATTTTCTCACCTTGAGAAAAACATCCTGAGCAAAATCAGTCCTTTCCTGCTCAATCGAATTAAGCTCGAGGTCCCTGCTGGATTCAGCCATTCGGATATTGCCTTTGGCAAAGCCACCATCGACAATCGGAATCTCAAAGCCCAATCGCGCCTGCTGCCTATCGCCTGGATCCTGATAGGCATCTGGAATTTCTGGCGCAGTCTTTGTCAGGCCATAGCTGGCATAAAGATTGATACTAAGGCTGTTCTCCGATTTGGAACGACAAACATTTCTCTCTGCAACGATCTCCCTGCGCTCGAAGCCGATGGCCTGTGTATTATTTTCCAAAGCCTTTTCGAGTGCATCTTCGTATTCCACAACTATATCTTGAATATAGGCCGGAGCAGTCAGCTCTATTTCTACATCGGATTTGATGCCCAAAAAAGACTTTAATTCAAATAGCTTCGTCTGAAGCTCGACTCTGGCATCCTCCACCTCGACATTGGAATTAAGAAGAGCAAGCTCCATCTGGAGAAGTTCATTTTCGGCTATCGTGCCCAGATTATATCTTCCCTGAGCGATCTTGAAAAGCGTATCATTTCCATTGCTATTTATTTCTGCAATCTTGAGATTAATCTGGGCGGATAATAGGTTGAAAAAGTGATTAGTTGCATCGATAGATAACTGTTCCAGCTCTTCGACATAATTCATCCTCGCCTCTTTGAATTTTAGAGGCTCGATTTCTTTATCCCATTTGTAATTATTGTATGAAAATAGCGGCTGGTTCAGGCCGATATAGACCGGCGATGCAAGATAGGATGTAATAGTCGAATCGCCAAAGACATCATTCCGAAGAATCTCGGAGCTAAGATATAGCTCGCCGCCAGTAAATCCGATATTCTGCGAAAGGGACAGATTCAAAGATGACGATGCATTCTCCTGCTCGACAAATACATCGGTACCATCGGCACGGGTTACTTTTGAAATCGACCTATTATACGATGGAATCTCGCCACTTAGCGAAAGATGCGGCACATAATGCGATTTGTATCGCCTGAATTCCCAATAGCTTCGCCTGAAACGATGACGCGCCAAAATGACCTTTGGCGAGCTGGTTTTGGCAATCTCTATCGCCTCGTCCAATGTGAATTTCAATGTATCTTCTGCAAAAATCGAGGAAAATAATATCAGAAATATAAAAAAGAGTTTTTTATTCATTTTAACCATACCTTAATGCTGTTACAGGATCCGAATTGGCGGCTCTTCTTGCTGGAAGATAACCGAAAAGAAGCCCGATAAAAACCGAAACGCCAAATGAAATAATTATCGAACCGGGCGTTATTACTGTTAGTATGTCTGTTATTCTTGTAATCATTTTTGCAAGAGCGATCCCAAGAGCTATACCTGTCAGGCCGCCTGTCAGGCTGATTATTGTCGCCTCTGCCAAAAACTGGAAAACCACATCGGATTTGGTAGCGCCAATCGCTCTTCGAATTCCTATCTCGCGCGTTCTTTCCATAACAGATGCCAGCATGATATTCATGATACCAATTCCACCGACAAGAAGAGAGATACCGGCAATTGCACCTAAGACAATATTAAAAATGTCTTTGGTTTTTTGTTGCTGCTTCAAAAGAAGCTCGGGTATTATGGCCTCGAAATTCTCCTTTTGATTATGCCTTCTCTTTAGCATTCTTCTAATTACCGATGTGGCTGGTAGAAGCTGCTCAGTCTCTTCGACCTGAACGACTATTTTATCGAGTTGATTATTGTGTCTTTTGACCTCATCTTCTGATTCGTCTTGCCATTCTATCATCGATTGCGTTACAAGAGAACGGTCTTTGTATCTAAGCAGTACAGTCTCTATCGGTGAATAGATGGTATTATTGTAAACGCTAATACCAAGATTTTCGGACTCTTTTTCTCCAACTGAGCGATTCTGAAGGACTCCGATGACCTCGAACCAAACATTACCACATTTGATTACCTGGCCGATTGGATTTCCTTTCGGGAAGAACCTGGCCTTAATCTCCCATCCAATAATACACACAGGCAATGCCTTTTCTCGTTGTTTCGGGCTAAACATATTGCCTTCGGCCAGCTCGAGGTTAAAGACCTTGAAAAATACTGGCCTTACGCCGGAGAGTTTTCCTTCATGAGTGATTCCACTTCGAGCGACATCTGTTTGATATATCACTTCCGGGCTGATATATTTCACCCCGGGAATATGCTCTTCGATGCTCTTTGCATCCAATAAAGAAAGACCAGGTGCAAAACCTTTGTCATCTTCTTTCTCGTTCATGTCCAGCTCTTTTATCACCGGCTCAATAATAATATTATTCACGCCGACAAGCTTGATTTGCTCGAGAATCTCTTTCTGTGCACCTGCGCCAATTGCCAGCATAGCGATAACTGCGCCAACACCAAAAATTATGCCGAGAGCTGTCAAAACCGAGCGAAACCTATTGGCAAAAACCGCCTCGAGCGCAACATTTATATTATGCCCATATCGCTTCAGATTCATGACTTTTGCGGAACCTCGACTTCTAAGCTATCATTATCTAAACTTTTTAGGCTATCTATTGCCGATGAGTCTTTCATGGATTTGGGGCGAGATAGGCTATCTGATAATTTTTGATTTTTGAGTACATCCAATGTGTCCGCTTCGACTGGATTTTTATCATTTTGATAGTCAGATGTATCTATCTCTTCGATAACTTCCTGCGGAAGGCTTTCGATTTTCATCTCTTTGGCATTTTCAGGTATTGTGAGAAGGACTTTGTCGCCTTTTTCTAATCCGGCCAGTATAATGATTTCATTGGCATTATTCTTCCCGGTAATCACCTGCTTTTTTATTATACCGGATGAACTTTTCTCGAAGACATAAGTCAGGCTATCGGAATTGTGAATTGCCTCTAAAGGTACATATATGGCAGAATCTATTACATTGGTTATAATTCTGTTTTTGGTAGTCATCGCCGGCCTCAAAATCGAATCGGTTTGTTCGACTTCTATTTTTACCTCGAAGACCTTGGCATCGGAACCTGGCATTTGTTCGCCGATATTGGCAACATAGGTAACTTTTCCATCATACTCTTCTTCAGGAAAGGCATCGACCTGTATCTCGGCATCCTGGCCTTTCCGAATTTTGCTGATATCTATTTCATTCACATAGGTCTTAGATGCCATTGCAGAAAGATCCGGCAGGGTCGCCAATTTGCCATCCCAGAGCCTAAGATTGGAGCCGGACTTAAGCTTTTCGCCACCCCATGATCTTATATAGATAACCATCCCTGATTTTGGAGCCGTGATTCTTAGCTTTCCAAAGAATTCTTTTATCATCTCGTATCTTCTTCTGACCTGAGCCAGAGATGCTGCAACTTCTCGCATATCGGCCTTTGCCTGCCGCTTTTTAATTTCATAATTTTGCTTTGCTTGCTCATAAGCACGTTCGGCTTTCTCTAGCTGTATTTCATTTTGTCTGATCGTTGCCGGTGGTTCAAATTCTGATTGTTCCAGGACAAGCTTTTGCTCTTCATATGCATATTCAAGATTTATGAGGTTCTCGCGGGCCTCGCGAAGGCGAAGGGTGGTATCTAATTGTGTTTTGGTATATTGCGTATTGAGCTTCTCCAGCTCCGTTTCGACATCTTTAATCCTATCGATTATCTCGGAATCATCGAGCATAGCGACATAGTCTCCGGAATCGACAACAGTGCCTTCTGGAATGATGTCATTTATCTTTATCTGATGGATCCCAATATTTCTCAGGCCCATCGGAGCGCGGATAAATTCCTTATTAATGGCCTCAAGCTCTCCTGTGGTGGTCACATCTACGATAAATTGGCCGCTTTTTACCTCGACAGCAAAATCATCAGTAGCGGCATCCCTGGAAGATACATTACTCCATATCAAAACAGCAGCTACAATTAATAATGGTATTATGATGATTAATAACTTTTTCATATTTCATATCCAAATTGTTATATGTTTCTACTCAGCAATAATAATATATAAAATATTAACCACATGGAAAGCTTTTTTTGCTTGAAAAGCAATATAAATTTTACATTTCGCAAAAAAAAAGCGAGGCTACAAGGCCTCGCCATATTCGCTTCTATGTAATTTGGATTAATAGTTCGATTCTTTTAATTCGAAATATTCCTTTTCGTAAAGGCATGTTGGGCATATTTTCGGTGCTTTGGTACCTTCATGGACATAGCCACAGTTCCTGCATTTCCATCGGACTTTTTCTTCCTTTTCGAAGACCATTTCTTTTTCAATATTTCCGAGAAGCTTGAGATATCTTCTCTCATGCTCGACTTCGACTTTGGCAATATTCTTCCAGAGCCTGGAAATCTCAGGGAATCCTTCATCTGCTGCTATTTCGGCAAAAGTCGGATAGAGCTTTGTATGCTCTTCATTTTCGCCTTCGGCCGCTGCTTTAAGGTTCTCTTTTGTGGTACCAATAACACCGGCTGGATATGCTGCCTGGATTTCTTTCATGCCACCTTCGAGATAGCTGAAGAATCTTTTGGCATGTTCCAGCTCATTTTCTGCGGTCTCCATAAAAATGGCCGCAATTTGCTGATATCCTTCTTCTCTGGCTTTCTCTGCAAAATATGTATAGCGGCTCCTGGCCTGCGATTCTCCTGCAAAAGATGCCAGCAAATTATGTTCGGTCTTAGTGCCTTTGATGCTCGGCATTTTGTCTCCCTTCATTGTCAACAAGATATAGTTTAGATTTAATAGCTGATAGCATAGTAAAGTGGTTTCTTTCTTCAGAGATTATCTTATCGATTACAATCTGTTCCTGGCCGGGTACCATCGAGCGAAGTTCGATATAGTACAGCAAGAATTCTGCTTCATGATTAATCGCAAAAGATATGGCATGTTCGGCAGTTTTTATTCGCGATAGAATCGTTTCGAAATTATTTGCGATAAATGTAATATCGCGTAAAAGCGTATTCAAAAATTCGAAATAGCCTTCCGGTAATGCCTTATCAAAATCCATCGTATCTATAACCTTCAGCATACCCTGGAAGTGCTTCTTATGCTGCTTCTCCTCATCGGCAAGAAAAATGAATGTATCGTATAAATCTCTGTTTTGAACAATATCTGCTGCCCTTGAATAGAATTTATGCTGGTTTTCTTCTGCGGAAATAGCAAATTTGATTATATCGCTCGCTCTAAGTAGCTTGATATCTTCTTCCATTTTGACCTCTTTCTTTATCAAGAGCAGGAAACATAAGAAAAAGATGGCCTGTTAGAAGAACAGGCCATCTTTAGAAGTCTATTTATTCTGCCTGGCCTCTTTGGCTCAGTTCTTTGTCCATCATGAATATTCCATTTTTGGCATCGCCGATAAGCTCGAGCTGATCGACTATCTTGCCGACTGAAGCTTCTTCTTCGACCTGTTCATCTACAAACCACTGAAGCATGGTTCTGGATGCATGGTCATTCTCTTTTATTGCGATATCCATGAGTTTATCGATTCTTGCAGTGATGTGTTCTTCGTGTTTGAGAGCTGCCTGGAAGGCGCAAAGTGGGCATTCCCATTCGCCTTCTGGCTTATCGATTGCCTGAAGGTCTACCTTACCGCCACGCTCTATGATATGATTATAGAATTTCATGGCATGTACCATTTCTTCATTGGCCTGTGCAGCCATCCATGTGGCGAAGCCATCGAGGGATTTCTCTGCGAACTGCGCGCTCATCGAAAGATATAAATAAGCCGAAAACATCTCTTCATTGATCTGATTATTGAATTCCTTCTGAATTTTTTCTGGAATCATTTTATCTCCTTTAATGTCTATTTTTTATTGGCCCATAAACCATGTATATTGCAAAATTCTCTGAGGATCATATCCTCATCGGCTTTTACATAGAAAACCGCCTCTGGCTTATCGCCAGGATGCAGGTATTTTCTATTAATATAGTCGCCATTTATAATTTCGATCCATTCGATATAGTGCTCTTCCGTCATCGGATGTGCTGTCGAGCCGACCTTAACCAAAGTGCCTCCATCGATTTCTTCGTAAATTGGTACATGTTTCTCATTTTTCCAGTCGGCGGTCTGATGATCCTGTTTTTTCATTGGTTCGCCGCAGCAGACGAGCTGGCCTTTGCCACCATGCAGCATCTCGACGATATTGCCGCATTTTTCGCATACATATACTTCCATTTTCTGTGTCATATTTTCTCCAAAGGATTATTTCTCGATTTTCTTGTGGCAGAACCACCAATCGAAGCAAGTATATTGTTTGTCTCTTTCTGCGGCATCCTTTTCTGTCATTGCCGGTGGGACGATGACTTCATCGGATACAAGTTCATTTTCGGGCCAGTTTGCAGGCATAGCAGCGCCATTTTTCGCACCAACTTGCATGGCTTTGACCATTCTAACGATCTCGTCCATATTTCTGCCCAGTTCCTGCGGATAATACAATATCGCCCTTATCACTGCATCGGGATCGATGATAAAGACTGCTCTAACGGTATTAGTACCTTTTCCAGGATGGACTATTCCGAGTTCTTTGGCAATTTTGCCGGTATCATCTGCAATTACTGGGAACTTGATTTCGATATCGAGTTCCTCTTTTATCCATTGTACCCATTTGATATGGCTGAATACCTGGTCGATAGAAAGGCCAACCAATTCGCAATTTAGCTCTTTGAACTGGTCATAACGTTTCTGGAATGCTACAAATTCTGTTGTGCAAACAGGCGTGAAGTCGGCTGGATGGCTAAATAGGATAAACCATTTTCCTTTCATATCATCCGGTAGCTTAAGCTTTCCCTGTGTGGTGATTGCTTTGATCTTTGGAAATTTGTCTCCCAAGAGTGGCATATTCTTTTCCATTTTGTCCTCCTTTTTACATTTTCTTAGTTTTGGAATAATTTTTTATGCTTTTCATAAATTGCGAAAGCCAGCTCTTCGATATGCTCGATATCGTCTTCATCAGGCATGCCTTTAATACTGATGGGATCGATAAGCTCAGCTTTCATATTTTTTGTAAGGCCCTTGATCACATCTAATGCTCTAGAACCCCAACCATAAGAAATCATGGCTGTCAAGAATTTTGTCTTTGGCCTTAGCGCATTGGCCAGGTATGTGCAACAGACTACATGAGGATGAGGGCCTGTAAGTACTGTGGGAGTAGCTATTACGATTGTTGCAGCATCGACGAGTGACTTGGCAAGCTCGCCCGTATCGGTCGTCATAAGATTCATGGGAATCACTTTGATTCCATGCGCCATAAGAGTATCGGTAAGGACTTCGACTGCAAACTTGGTGCTCTCATGCATCGAAATAAATGGTATAATAACCTCATTTTTTACTTTATCGGATGACCATTCTTTATACGCATCCAAAATAAATTCTGGCCTATTGTAAACCGGGCCATGGCTTGGAGCGATAAAATCGATTGCATAAGGCTCCAGCTTTTTAAGATGGCCCTTTATATTATTGGCAAAAGGCATCATAATCTCGGCATAATATCTTTTCGCCGCTTCATAGACTTTGGCCTGATCATCGACAAATAATGACGAGGTGGCAAGATGTGACCCGAAGAAATCGCAGGTGAAAATAGTTTTGTCTTCTTTGACATAAGTACACATCGTATCCGGCCAATGAACCCAGGCAGTCATGATAAATTCTAATGATTTACCGCCGAGATCGACTTTCTGGCCGTCTTCTACGATTTCGATTTTTTCTTCTTCAATGTGCAAATGAGTCTTTAGAAGGTCTGCTGCTTTTTTGCTGCAAAGCACTTTGGCATCCGGGAACATCTCGAGAGCATCCGGCAAAGTGCCGGAATGATCCTGTTCGACATGCTGAATAACGATATAATCAACATCGTCGATCATAAGGTCGGTCAATGCTTGAAAAAGCTCATAATGAAAATCAGCATCAACGGTATCGATAAGCGCCGTTTTCTCTTTGCCTTTGACCAGATATGAATTATAGCTGGTACCATCTGGTAATGGTATAAGCTCATCGAAAAACTCTCTGTCCCAGTCGATTGCGCCGACTGCATAGATACCTTTTCTAATCTCTCTCGGAATCAAATCCTGCCTCCTATTATTTTGGGGTAAAGGGGTTCTTTGGTAAAATTTTCACAAAGCCAAAATCAAAATCAACTAAAAGGGGCGGGCATCCCGCCCCTTTATAAAGATCACTTATGAACCAAGCGCCGACTCGATTTTCGGTTTGTCAAATCCTACAATAACCGTACCATCAATACTGATAACTGGAACTCCCATTTGCCCAGAAAGGTCCACCATCTCGCGAGCCTTTGCCTGGTCTTTGGAGACATCATAGTCTTCAAAAGTGATATTCTGCTCTTTGAAATAGTTCTTTGCCATTGTGCAATACGGGCATGTTGGTGTGGAGTACACTTTGATTGTCTTTGCCATTTTGAACCCCTTTACTTTTTGGTTACTTATTGTTTAGAGAATTGGTCTTTGCCTACGCCACAGACCGGGCAAACCCAGTCATCTGGAAGGTCTTCAAATTTTGTCCCAGGCTCGATACCAGAATCGGGATCGCCCTGCTCGGGATCGTACACATAGCCGCATACATCGCATTCATATTTGTCCATTTTGTCCTCCGTTTTGCTAGAGTTATTTTTATCTTTTTCCAGCTCTTTTTCGTCAATATAATGTGTAGCTGTCTTGGGTACTTTGCCATTCTTTACTATGTGGTAATAGGAATATGTCATCGGCTTGCCATCGTTCTCTATATCATCGGAATCTACTACTTTGCCAATAAATATAGTATGAGTGCCATTATCCACTTTATTGATAACTTCGCATTCGATATATCCGAGAGTGTGTTCTGTAATAATTGGCGCATCTGTTTGGCCGATTTTATATTCCGTTTCTTCAAATTTGTCGATATCGCGTCCGCATTTAAAACCGAAGCGGCCCATGAGGGTCATTGGGGCTGTTTCACTGAGAATCGAGATAGTGAATACGCCGCTTTCATCGATGAATTCATGCGTATAGTTCTCTTTATTGATACTGATTCCCATAGTAGGCGGTTCGGCAGTTATCTGGAATACTGTATTTGCTATCTGCCCATTCAGCTCTCCATTGTTCTTTTTGGATGATACAATATACATTCCATATTGAATTTTCCATAAAGTCTTAAGATTCATCTTCATCTGCTCCCATCTTATTCAAACATTCTTTGCAAATACCCTTGAAATATCCCTGCATTTCACAGATTTTATGTCCTTGCACAATTCCGGTAGCATGATAGCAACATTCAACGGGAAGGTCGTATATCTTACCGCATTCTTTGCAGAGAAAATGATGGTGTGGATAGCCATCGAGATCATAATGTACTTCATTGGCAGTAATGAGAAGGTCTTTGACCAGCCCGTTTTCTATGAAAGTGTGCAGCGTATTGTAAACTGTTGTCTTGCTGATCGTGGTTACTTTATCTTTGATGGCTTCATAGATATCTTCGACAGTCGGGTGTATCCTGTTTTCATTCAGAAATTCCAAAATCACCAGCCTCTGGTGAGTAACTCTGATGCCATGCTTTATTAGTAACTTTTTGAATTTTTCTATCTTTGTACTCATTACAACCTTAAAGATATTACTGTTTTGTATTCCGTCAAGTTATTTCTCAAGATTTTTCCATATTTTTTGCTTTTTCTTGGTTAAAATTTTCACGTATGATGTATATAATTTATTATTATATATAAAGTTATAATATTTTTATGCTGCCTATTGCATAATTCTATTTTTAATTTATAATCGGAAATAAACGTGCAAATTTTAGAGTTTTATTATTTAAATATTTCCCCAGCCTCACTATACCAGAGAATAAGGTCCAGTTCATCCATTGGGATATCGACTGTACTGGAAAACTTACGCATCTTTGCTTCGATAGCGATATATCTTTTGGGCGATAGCGATTTGGGAATTTCTTTGATAATATTTAATTTGACGAGATTCTTCAGAATATGCCTGTCCAGAATAGCCAGGTTATCGCCAAAACCGATATTGCGGAGAAAATGGCTGCCTTCCTTGAAACCCATGCCTTTTACATTCTCAACAAGCCATTTACGCATCATTACTGGCTCGGCGATTTCTGCGAGGATATCGCGAAGGCTTTTCTTAGCCTGCGAATTATATTTCTCGCGAGCTTCGACGATGTATCCAGCTTTATTGTTTCGGAAGCGGACGATATTGATATCCCTGGCAATTTCTTCCTTGCTGCCATCTTTAAGAAGGCCTTTATCGATCAGGCTTTCCAGTGCTGCCTGGCAGGAGCGGGCTTTTGATTGTGGCGTCATAAGGCAGAATGTGAATTCGCAAAAGATCTCTTCTTTATCGAAGCGTTTCCAGACATCGCGGAATTCTTGAAGACGGCTATCCAGTTGGTTCTGGATTTCTTTGCGGATCGAACTTAGCTTTGCTATTTCATTTTGATTATAATTTGCCATCAAAAATCGAGTATCATATATGACGAAATTGTATTGGATGAGCCTTTGCGGTAGGAGACGCCCTCCTCCGACATTTCGATTTCATTTTCGCTAATATTTTGAAACATTATCTGCAAGTGCAATTGTTTCGTAAGCATGACAGTAAGCTCGGATGTTATAATTTCTCTTTTATTGGTATAGCTTTCATATTCTTTCGCAGCTACCTGATATTCGGTATCGTATTCTTCACCGGTAATATAGACATATAGATGTACCGGAATTTGGAAAATATTGTACTTACCGAAAGCTCCATAACCCAATTGATTGCTATTTTGCGGCTCTGCCCATATCTCGAAAGAATCCGGTTTTTCGGATATATAATCCAGTTTCTTCATGAAAAATATCAAGCCGCCGTATTTGTATTCAATTTCAGAACGAAGGCGCAAACCCTTCCTGTCATTAAGATAGGAAAGAGCTTTATAGCTTGATAGGTATTCTTCGCCAATGCTCTGATATGCAATATCGAAATTCCATGACATATCGTTTATTGGCTCATATTGGATGCCTGCGCCAAAATAATAAGCGATATCTTCATTATCTATCTTATAGTCTTCGGTAGTATCTGGAAACTGGTCGATAGTGTGCGAATAGGCAATCTCGCCAAAAATATCGAAATAATCCAAAAATGCGAATTTGCCATCGACCGAAAAATTATCCTGTTGCCTTATGTCGGCTTTATTATATCCAGCCTCCGGGTCACTGCATATTCCGGCTTCTTCACGGAATACCACAGAATTAATGCCGATATACTGATTGGATTTTCTACGTGCCACAAAACGCAAACCGCCCATATTTCTGAGATACTTTCCGCAGGATCTCGGGTCCAATGTCTGCGCTCTTGCATAGAAAGCTTCATAAGAAAAATGCCTGGACAAATTACCATCCACTTTAAGTCCTTCAAAACCGAGCTCTGGGCCCAGCTCTTCGAGATTTTCCGAAGATACTCCGCCAGCGAGGCCTTCGCAAGTAGCGCATCCGCCTTCTGTGCCGCCGGCTCCCGGGGGATTATCATCTGAATCCCAGCGCATAAGGACAAGCGGCGTGAAGCTCGAACGAAAATATCCGGCACGAATATTAAGATAATCTGCCGGCCGGTATAAAATATAGGGTGAGAAATAGTTATTAGTGAAATAGTCCGGCGCACCGAGAAGGTATGTATTGGAAATATTAGTCATCCTAAATACTGAACCGATATGCAAATTATCCGAGACGCGATATTTCAAATCCGGTATGCAAAGAAACTTAAAAGAACTTCCCTCAGACAATGGTTCGCCATAAGCACCATGTGTGCCAGCCGAATCAAGAGCGATATATTGATACCGCAGCTTGAAATTACCGGCTATACTAAATCGGCTTGAAGTAGCAGATGCCGTTTGCCTCGCTGGTTGATTGGCATAATCTATTGATTCATCTTTTTCGGGCATATTTGCAGTGTCGTTTGCTGTTTCATTTGGCGGAGGCTGGCTTCTATTTGCAGGATCATTTGCTGGTTCATTTTCTGGTGTGGTTGTCGGGTTTTCGGGTATATTTGCTGGCTCAGGCGCATTATTTCGTTCTGATATCTCGATTGCTGCCTTTTTGAAATATTTGGCCCGGTTCAAGAGCCTTTGCCCAGCCTCCGGAACAGACTCTTTCTGAATCTCGAGAATCCGGCCCTCATTGCCCAAAATAAAAGCAATATAGCTAAAACCATAGGCATCATATTGCCTTGCGGTTGCCTGGCCGTTGTCATAGAGTACCTTGTATGGAGTGTCGGCAGCGATTTCTCTGGCCTGTTCCAGCTCATTATAATGATTCGTATTTATCGTTGTTATCTCGATTCCGGCATCCTGGAATTCATCGTATAAATCATTGACGCTCTGGAATGCCTCGATGCATTCATCGCAATATGTTGACCAGAAAATTATCACGCCTATCTCATCTTTGAAAATATCGAAAGAACGCACAGTTGCATCGCTTTCGAATTCTGACAATTCAAAAGCTGGCACATATTCGCCGGGCGAAAGGGCGAAAAGCAGAATAGGCAAAAGGAATAATATATATTTCATCATTTTATAAATAGCGCTTTCCTTTTTTCAATGGCATCTCCATCATCGATTACTACATAATATATGCCTCCAGGAAGATTTTTGCCAGAGTCATCCCGGCCGTCCCAGATAATCGAATTTTCGACATTCGCAAAATGCCTGACCATCTTGCCATCTATCGAAAAGATCGAAATATCTGTCGTGCTATTTGTTGTGGTTTCAATCTTCAGCCTGGCATTAAAAGGATTGGGATAGAGATACCCGATTTGCGCATTTTCGGGTATTGCTTTTTCTTCTATGCCATCTGCGATTATGTTTATAATAACCGATGCCGTATCGGCATTCCGTCCCGTATCGATAAGGACAAAAAAGACAGTATCGATTGTAGATTCTGTTGTAATGGGATTTATTCTGGCTGTAAAATCATCGATGAATTCGATTTCGACAAAATCTTCTCCGAAGGTTTCCCATCTAAGGGCTTCGATATCTGTATCCGGATCGCTTGCATATTCTTCCAATTCGATAATCAGTTCTTCGGATGAATATATTTCATAGGTTTCGGGCAGCCCGTCTATTATCGGCGGATCATCGACATAATTAAAAACGATACTGAATGTATCACACACAGTAGCCGAATCGGCATCCATTGCAGCCACGATTATATCATCGCATTCATGAAGTATATCGGGATTGGCCACTTTTAATATCGCATCGTCTGTTACCCATACTTCGTATATTCCAGAACTTGTAATATTAAAAGTCATCTCAGATATATCACCATCCGGATCACGGAAATGCTCTTCGAGCGATATTTCTAATGTATCGTGTTCGGAAATGGATGTATCCGGCAATGGCTCAACCAGCTCGGGATAAATCGGCAGGATATGAATATGCATCGTATCTACATCGGTTTCGCCGAGCGTGTCTATGCAAGTAAATTCGACATCATAATGATCACCGGCCACTGTGGAATCGACATAATAGATAAACCTTGCGCCCCATTCTGTCCTGGAGCAATAGCATCCCCCGATATGGCCGATATTAACAAGCTCTGCACCTTCGGGATGGCCGGTCATTTCAAAAACCAGATTATTATGTTGCCAGCTATCGGCAGAAATAACAAAATACATGCTATCGCCGACAGAGACTTCTCTATCGGGCACATCTTCCATAACCGGATATGCCATAATGCTAAAAGCAAATAAAAGAATAATTATTGAATACTTCATCTTGACCCCCTTGTTTTTCAATTATAAACTAAGAAAATTATGGCATATACACAATGATTTTTTTTATAACTACCTAAAAAGCAATTATTTAGAAATTCGAATATGGTGATATTTCGATTTAGCGTCGAAGGATTTGATTTATGCATTATTCTTCTCAGCTTCTTCTCTGAATCAGGTTTATAGGATTTTCTCGATTTTATTTCGTGCTCGGGCAACGGTTTCACTCTTATCTTCTTTTATCCTGCAAATCTTTTGTATCCTTTTTCATCATGGTTCATATTTTTGAACCAGGATTTTGAAGGATAAGAAAAGCTCTACCTGCTTTTCTTAAATAATTCTTGTTATAATTTGTTTTTTTGCTTATACTGTTAGCTATGCTTGGTTATTGTGCATAAAACTATCTATGGATAAAGAGCAGGAGGAAAGAATGACGCTTGTGGGAGTAACTGGACAAACAGGAGCAGGTAAAACCACTTTTTGCAAAGTATTTCGAGATATTGGCGCAAAAGTAATAGATGCTGACAAAATTGGGCATAAACTTCACCAGGAGGAAGGAATCAAGAAACAGTTGGTCGAAACTTTTGGCGAGGAAATTTTGGATGTCGAAGGCAAAATCAACCGTAAGTCGCTTGGGTCGATTGTCTTCGAGAATCGGAAAAACCGCGAGATGCTCGATGAGATCATGAAAAAGCCTTTGATAGATGTTATCGAAGCCAGAATTTTCGAGATACGGGATAATGGTTTCCCGGGGATTGTTGTTCTGGATGCCGCCCTTCTGCCAGAATGGAAAAAACTCCATAAGCTCGTTGATTATACCGTCCTTATCGAAGCGCCTAAGTGGCAAAGAATCAATCGTCTCGAAGAGAAAAAGGGCCTCGAGCCGGAAGAAGCCGAAAAAAGAATCGATGCACTTGAAAATCTATATGATGATTTCTATCCCCAGATCGATTATAATGTTAAAAATAGCGGCAATATTCGCGAATTTCGCGCCAAGGTTGTCAAGGTTTGGCTGGATATCAAATCGCATGTCGGAAGGCAATAATAAATTCAGGGCTTCTTATTATCAGCCATTTTAACCAGCTTTTTGATAAAATTCTTTATGCCGTGATATCATATCCTATGCAATAGCAAGCAATCTCCTTTCTGAAAGATGATGCAGTCTATGAAACCTCGACAATGAAAAATACTTATCATTCATATATTTTCGAGTATATTTTGCCAGCGCATCGGTAAAATCGATGATTTCTGTCAAAAAGGTTAGCTTATTTACCAGCGATTTCGAATCGTGATGCATCTTTGCAATCTCGATATTGGCCTGATTAAATCCCCATTTCTGCATAATCCTCGCTCCCAATTCGGTATGGGTTTCCAGGCTCATGCCAAGGTCTTTTTCGCTTTGATAATATGAAATGTCTTTGCGCCTCATATTTGCAATAATCTCTTCGAACTTAAACGGCATATACTGAATCTGGATAATTTTCCCGATATCATGTGTTAGAGCTACGGAAGAATATTTCTTAGGCGGTATATCGCCATATTTCATCCGGTAGATATGCTTGAAATAATAGTCCACGATATAGGAATGCCACGAAATCTCTTTCAACTGCTCCCTCTGGAAATCGCTCCATACTATCAAATCGGTTTTATCGAAAGACATTATAATGTTTTTTAAGGCCTTAGAGCCAAGAATCATCGTTATCGCTTTATCGATTGATTCGACCTGCAATTTTGTATTTGCAATCTTGAGAATCCTTGCCGAAACAGCCACATCCTTTTTGGCAATCTCTGATAAGATTTTGAAAAATACATTGCTATTGATAGCATTAATAAGCTCCTCATAAACATAATTTTGGACAGGCATATCCTCGATTTTATCGATAAAATTGGCAATGCGCCTTTCCGAGCTTCTAATTCTCATATCCAGACAATGCGCTGTTCCGCATTGTCATACTTTTCAGGCTAAAACATCAGTAAAGCCTTTTGAGTATATATCTTAAGTATTATATATATGTTATATATATGGCTTTAAAAGAGACAATGCGCTGTTC
>JBKHBT010000164.1:0-3097 GCA_046542255.1 Candidatus Zixiibacteriota bacterium
TGTTTGTTTGGATTTAGAAAATCCAAACAAACCGCTTAAACTAATTATGTCGAACCTTGTTCGACATAATTAGTTACGGCATCTCAAATTCAAATTCCGGATGTCGAACAGAAAGCACCGGGCATGGCGATTTTCTTACGACCTTTTCCGCTGTGGAGCCCATAAACATCTGTGAAAGCCCGCTTCTTCCATGTGTCGATACTACCATCATATCGATTTTTTCTTTTTTGGTGAATTTGAGAATTTCGATAAACGGCGCACCATTGGCCAGTATAGGTATTATGTTTATGTCTTCTGTTTCGATATCTTCCAGTATATCATCGATTTTTTCCTGAAATTCTTTTTGAAGGTTCATGAAATACTTTTCGGCATAGTCGTCTTCGCCGAAATAGTATGGATCGAGGATATTTTCATCGAATACATGAATGATGAAAAGGTCGGCTTCGAATTTCCTTGCCAGATCGACTGCATATGGTGCAGCGATTTTCGAGAATTCGGAGAAATCGACCGGAAGAAGGATTTTTTTGATATTTAACATATTGCCTCCATTTGTGTTTGAATTAAATATATAGGCTTTGTTTGCGAAAGGAAGTAAAAATGTATTTTGCAAAAACCAAAATTTTTGCTATATTGCAGTAGATTTTGGTGCTTTTATGGCATTTATCATTGCGTTGCAATGGATTAATGCGATTAAGGTGTTTGTTTAGTGTTAATACAATGTTCTTTGATGTCTGTATTTGAAAAAGGATTTGACGTTTCAATTTGTGCATTTTATATTTTAATAAGAAGTTATAAAAGAATTACCGAAAGGAGAGCTTAATGCTAGGTTACCTCAAAGAAGGCGGATGGATGATGTACATCCTTACCGGCGTTTTAGGAATTGGAGTTATTATTGCAATAGTCAAGCTTTGGTTCCTTCTAATGGCCCGGATTAATACTAAGGCTTTCATTAAGAAAATCCAGAATTTGATTGATACCAAGGGTGTTGATGAAGCAATAAATGAGACAGAAAAGACTCGTGGGCCGGTTTCAGCTGTTGTTCATTCTGGCCTTACTCGTGCCGACAAGAATCTTGCATTCGTCGAGCGTGCTATGGAAAACGAGGCCGCTGTCCAGATGGGGCACCTTGAAAAAGGTATGACATGGCTGGCTATGGTTATTGCCATTGCACCTATGCTTGGATTTTTGGGAACAGTTATTGGTATGATCGAAGCCTTTAGAACTATTAAAGAGATGAAAGATATTGTACCATCCGAAGTTGCTGGTGGTATCCAGATTGCCCTGCTTACAACAGCCTATGGACTTGTTATCGCTGTGCCTATGCAGATTTTCTATAATCTTTTCGTCAGCATGATCGATGGCCTTGTTGTCGAGATGGAAGATTCAGCAAATGTAATAATAGAACACTTACTTGATAAAAATATAGTAAAGAACTAGACTATGAAAGCACCTAAACGAGACAAACCGGATGTGGAGATACCGACATCATCGCTTGCCGATATTGTCTTTCTTCTTCTTATCTTTTTTCTGGTTAGTACTTCGATGAATCAGGACAAAGGTGTTGGATTGACTCTTCCGCCACCTGGTGAGCAGGTCAAGCTCGACCAGGATGATATACTACCTATTTATGTTAATAATCAGGGTGTTATAATTATTCGGGGAGAGAAAGTAGAGCTGAATGATTTGCAGGATAGAGTCGAGAAAGAGCTTATAGAAAATGAAGATATTGTCATTTCGCTCAGGACAGATATCGAAGCCAAGTACGAATCGATGATGCAGGTTCTCGATGTATTAAAGCAAGCTGAAGCAAAGAAGATTAGTCTCGCAACACCGGATTTTTAAGGAGGTTTTATGATTAAATTTAAGTCCAGTACAAAAGCCTCTGCAAAGATTCCGATGGCATCGACGGCAGATATTATTTTTCTGCTTTTAATCTTTTTTATGACAGTTACCGTATTTAAGGAATTTCAGGGGCTGAAGGTTGAACTGCCAGCTGCGAAATCTACACAGAAGATCGAAGGAAGGCGAAAGATCGTCCATATCTGGATAGATGCCAAAAACCAGATAAATATCGATGATATGATCGTCACAACTTCGCAAGTAAAACCTATAATGTACGAAAAGATGGCTGAAAACAGAGCTTATATCGTATCACTCAGATGCGATAAACGTGCAAAATATGGTTATATCGCAAAAGTATTAGAGAACTTGAAAGAAGCAGAAGCTCTTCGAGTGAATTTTGCTACTAAATCATTGTAAGAATAATAGGTAAAGGACATATAATATGAAATATCAAGATCCAAAAGCAGATTTGCCCGGTCAATTGCCTATTGTCAATCGCAAAGCGACGATAATAACGCTTTTGCTTCTGCTTTTTGCGCTTTATGCCTTTGTGGGCGGGAGCGCAAAAAAGGTCAAGGCTGTTAGTATTCAGGAAGTTATCGAGATCGATGATGTTCCTATTACAAAACAGAAGATCAAAGAACCCGAGAAGCCAAAGCCGAAACGTGCCGAAGTTGTTGAAGCCGAAGAAGAAGAAGAAGCCGATACAGTCGAGATCGCTGAAACAGAGCTTGATGTCGATAGCTTCATACCTCCTGCTACCGAAGAAGATGACGAGGTTTATGAATTCTTTGCAGTCGAAGAACAGGCAGAAATATCCAATAGAGTCGATCCTAAATATCCCGAACTTGCCAAGAAATCAGGCATGGAAGGCCTTGTGCTTGTCGAAGTGATTATCTCCAAAGAAGGCGATGTTACTTCGGCCAAGGTTGTCGGTGTTAGGCCAAAAGGAGTAGAAGGCTTTTTCGAAGAAGCGGCGGTTAATGCTGCGAGGAAGTTTAAGTTTACTCCGGCAAAGCAAAGAGGCAAACCGGTTGCTGTTAAAAAGAAAATACCATTTGAATTCAGTCTGGATTAATTCTCCAGATCGATATAGAAATTGATAATGCGCTTTTCCGCATTGTCATACTTCTCGGCTACAAATTCAGTAAAGCCGTTGAATTATACATGTATTTAGAAGAGAATCCCCAGTTTTGTGCTGGGGATTTTTAATTTAAGCTTAAATCTATTTTAAAGCCATATATATAGCATATAT
>JBKHBT010000073.1:0-16536 GCA_046542255.1 Candidatus Zixiibacteriota bacterium
AATCGAAAATCTCTACGGCAAAGAGCCAGATGATTTCGAAGAAACCGAGGCAATTGAGCTGGAGATCAAATGAACTTTAAGCTCGTTTTGAGCAAATCTGCTTCGAAAGCCGTCAATAGAAGTGTCATTACAAGAGATGATTTGATAACAATTATTAAAGACACTATCAAAGTTTTTCAAGGTGAAGATATTCCTATAGATATAAAAAAGATGAGCGGCAAATGGAAAGAACATTATCGAATAAAAAACGGAGATATCAGGATTATTTTTTCTTTTGATTTCACTTCGAAGACGATTAGAGTCAAAAAGATTGGTAACAGAGGTGATATATATAAATAACCTCAATTCATCCCTCAATTTTATTACTTGCTCTTCAAGGATCGAAACAATTTTCTTAATCAAACGGCGATTGTCGATAGCTCTTATCTGATCAATCATGATATCGCTATCTTCGCGTAGGTCTGTGCTTTCTTTCCTAAGATGTATCCTCAAAATCTCGCTCTTTGGGTTAACTTTCGAAGTAAGAGGAGCAATGATTGTTGATGGATGTATATTATTTAATAAATTGATCTGTAAAATCGCAACCGGCCTTGTTTTGCCAGGTTCGGTGCCCTTCCTTGGCGATAAGTCAGCCAGCCAAATATCATACTGCTTAATCATGATCTTCTAACGATTCGGATTCGCCAAGTACTTTCATAAAGTATTTTTTTATAATGCGAGATTCAGCCTTAAGCTTCTCGGCCAAAATTTCTCTGCTTTTTTGCTGGTTATAGTATTTCAAAGCATTATTAATATAGCGATTCCGCGATATTTTTCCGCTTTTTACAAGCTTCTCGGTCTCTTCAAATATTTCATTATCCAGTTTGAGTGATAAAGATTTCATATCTCCTTCTTAATACTAATTATATCAAATAGTGATGCATTTCAATAGAATTTTCGGCAATTCTTCAAAGATATAAATAAAGAATCATTCTTGGTGAGAATTGCTAAATAACACATTTCCCTCCCCCCAAGAGATTTCCTTGCAAAAATACAATTTAGCTTTTATTTTATCCGGTTAAATGTTTTGAAATATTATGGTATTAAATGGAATTGGGGTTTTGATGGCTGATAAAATCACTCAGGACGAAAGAAGCGGCTATACCGGACGTGCTGCTAAAATTATGAAAGAATTCGATATTCGCGTTTGGAGCGATGCCAAAATTGATACCAATCGCGGAGAATTTCGGGGTATTGTTTTGCCACGTGCAGAAAATAGCGATGATTACCATATCGTAATCAAACTCGATACTGGATATAATATCGGTATTGATACCGATACGATCACTTCTATGGAAGAGCTGGGCTATCGCAAAGCTAACTATAAGATACCCGAAAAAGAATTTCCCTATGACCCAAAGCATAAAAATGTGCAGCTTCTGGGAACCGGTGGCACAATCGCATCCCGATTGGACTATCGAACCGGTGCTGTGATTCCGGCTTTCTCGCCCGGCGAACTCTATGGCTCGGTCCCCGAACTTGCCGATATTGCAAATCTGCAAACCGAGAAACTATTTGGCGTGTTTTCCGAAAATATGGGCCCTGAAGAATATATGACTCTGGCAAAAGCCGTTGCCAAGAAAATCGAAGATGGCGCCGATGGAGTCGTCATCGGCCATGGTACAGATACTATGCATCATACCGCTGCTGCGCTTTCTTTTATGGTACAGGACCTTCCTGTTCCAGTGGTTATGGTGGGCTCGCAAAGATCATCCGATAGGCCGTCATCCGATGCTGCACTCAATCTGCTCAATTCAACCTATACAGCCGCTCACTCGGATATCGCCGAGGTCTCGGTCTGCATGTTTGGCCCGACTTCTGACCAATACGGCCTTCTTCATCAGGGAACACGAGTGCGCAAGATGCATTCATCATTCCGCTCGACTTTCCGAACCATCGATGATGTACCGATAGCTATGGTCAACTATCGGGAAGGAATAACGCCTATCCGAACCGATTATAATAAACGCAATCCAGACCGCAAACTCAAACTAATGCCAACCTTCGATGACAGCGTTTCGATAGTTTACTATTATCCATCGATGAAAGCCGATATCATCGACTCTCTCATCGAAAATGGCTATAAAGGCATCGTAATCGCTGGCACAGGTTTAGGCCATGTCAATAAACCACTCTATCCAGCCCTGGAACGTGCCCGCGATGCCGGAGTCGCCGTATATATGACTGTCCAGACGATATGGGGCTATGCGCAGATGTATGTCTATGACACCGGCCGCGACCTTATGGCAAAAGGCGTTGTACCGCTTGCCAATATGCTTCCTGAAGTCGCATATATCAAATTAGGATGGGCGCTTGGGCAATCTTCTGACCTTGAAGAAGTCAAGAAAATCATGCTGGAGCCTGTCGCAAGAGATATGACAGAACGAGAGCCGTATAATGGCTATCTCGTCTATCAGGGCGGAATTCCGGAGATTCAGGAGTTTTTGAAAAAGCAATACCGATAAATTTGCATAAAAAAGGGGACGTTATTGAAGCGTCCCTTTTTTCTATAATATAATCTTATGCCTATCAAACAGCAATAATCTTAAGAAATCGCCTTTTGCCTACCTTAAGAATTATCTCGCCTTCTATTTTGATATTGGCTTTGTCGTCTTTCATCTGCTCATTATCGATTTTCACTGCGCCTTGCTTGATAAGCCTTCTGGCCTCGCCGCCGGATTTGACAAGGTCATTATCGCGAAGAAGATTCACTATCCAGACTTCTTCGCCGGCTGGGATTTCGGCGGTGGGGATATCTTTGGGAATATTGCCTTTTGAAAATACATTCTCGAAAGACTGCCTCGCCTTTTTCGATGCAGCTTCATCATAGTACATCTTGATAATCTCTTCGCCGAGAAGCTTCTTGTACTTCATTGGATTTTCGCCGGAACCGATTGCCTTCTCTATCTCATCGAGCTGCTTCTTATCGATGTCTGTAACAAGACGGAAATACTTGACGATAAGCTCATCCGGTATCGACATGGTTTTTCCGAACATATCTTTGGGAGCATCGGTAATTCCTATATAATTATCCAGACTTTTGGACATCTTTTGCACGCCATCGAGGCCTTCGAGAAGCGGGAATGTAACAATCGCCTGAGCATCTGGCTGTCCATATGCCCTCTGAAGTTCCCGTCCGACAAGAAGATTGAATTTCTGGTCTGTGCCGCCGAGTTCCACATCCGCCTCCAGTGCGACCGAATCATAGCCCTGGGCGAGTGGATATAGCATCTCATGAAGGCTAATCGGCTCTTCATTCTTATATCGTTTCTCGAAATCATCGCGCTCGAGCATCCTTGCCAGCGTGTATTTTCCAGATAGCTTTATTACATCGGCAAAATCCAGCTTGCCCAGCCATTCGGAATTATAGCGGATCTCGGTTCTTTCGGGCTCGAGGATTTTATATGCCTGCTTCATATATGTCTCGCCATTAATGCGCGTCTCTTCATATGAAAGCTGTGGGCGTGTTTTATTCTTGCCGGAAGGATCGCCAATCATCGCCGTGAAATCGCCGACTACCAGAATTCCGGTATGGCCCATATCCTGGAATAGCCGAAGTTGCCGGAGCGGTACGCTATGGCCGATATGAAGGTCGGGTTTGCTTGGGTCGCAGCCTAGTTTAATCTTCAATGGCCTTTTCTCCTTTTGGGCTTTTTTCAGCTTTTCCAGAAGCTCATCCTTTGGGATTATCTCGACTGCCAGCCGCTCTATCTGCTCGATTTGTTCTTCGGGGCTTAAATTTAGCATATCTTCTTTCATATTTACTCCAGCGTATAGATTTCAATTAACATAATCATTAAAGAAAAGCTTTTTTGCATATCAGGCAAGAGAATTTCCAAAGTGGGAATTTGATATTGCATAGCTTTGTATGATTTGCTATATTAAAAATAACTGAATGGCGAAGAAAAAAGCAAAGGATTATATGCCTCGCGACTTAAAAGTCAAAATCGAGATACTACGGGCGATGGAAAAAACCTGGATGAGGACATCGAGGCTTTTATTTTTTGCTGGGCTTTTTATATTCATAATATTTGTCGCAGGTTTTATTCAGGGCAATATTCCGCTTTATGTGCAGATTATTATAGTCGTAGCAATTGCCGCTTTTATCGCCGCTGGAGTTGAATTCTCGCTCCGCGCGAGGATGAACAATATGTACGCCGACCTTCTCGAGATGATAGACAAAGAAAGCGAACTGAAAAAGTTCATCTCATTGGACGAAATACCAGAATAATTCACGATAGCATAAAAATGAAAAAACACAAGGGGGCGCAATGTACAAAGCCGTCAAGGAGACCTCACTCAAAAATCGGAAACCTGACTACTGTGGCAAGGTGCGTGATATTTTCGACCAGGGCGACAGGCTTATTATTATTACTACCGACCGAGTGTCTGCATACGACCACATACTTCCCGAACCGGTACCGGGACGCGGCGTACTATTGACACAAATCTCACTCTTCTGGTTCGATATGATGAAAAAATATCTGCCGAATCACATTATAACTGGCAATATCGATGAGTTTCCAAAGTCATTGAAAGAGAATGCAGAAGAATTCGCAGGAAGGACAGTAATTGTCAAAAAGGCCGAGAGAATCGATTTTGAATGCATCGTAAGAGGCTATCTCACCGGCGGCGGCTATCGTGAATATAAGAAAACTGGCAAAATCTCCGGAATCGATATTCCCGAAGGCATGGAAGATGGCGATAAATTCAAAGCGCCGATATTTACGCCAACCACAAAAGCCGAAGAAGGCCATGATATGCCGGTTACTTTCGATGAGATGAAAGAAATTCTCATCAAGCAATTCCCTAATATGCCGGATATGGCAGATAAACTTCGCGAAAAATCCATCTATATATATGAAAAGGGCCGTGATTATGCCGAAGAGCGCGGAATAATCCTGGTCGATACCAAATTTGAATTCGGCCTTGTCAATGGCGAGATTATCTTGATCGATGAAATCCTAACGCCCGATTCATCAAGATTCTGGCTCAAAGCCGATTATGACAAAGGCGAGCTGAAATCATTCGATAAGCAGATTATCCGCGATTATCTCAAAGAGAAGGGTTTCACTGGCGAAGGCGAGCCACCGCATCTTACAGATGAAGTCATAGCCGAGACTATCAAGCGATATGAATGGATTCTCGAGGCTTTGCGCAAGACTGTTTGACTTATTAGAAATCTTGCTATACGGCAGAATCAACGCAGAGCGTTGGGTTGCGTGTCTTCGTTCCACGCGGAGCGATGGAACGAGGGAGGGCTATGTTTCTTCAATGCGGAGCGTCGGAACGAAAGGGAATGGCTTCGACTTCGCTCAGCCATCGAGCTTTAGCATATGGACGGTGTCCGAGCGAAGCCGAGGACACCTTACAATTAATCGAGGGTAAAATCCCGCCTTATAATCCAAAATAAAATTAAAGGCTACCTTTTGCGGGTACCCGTGCCTCAATATAATCATCTCTGGATGAACCATCCCATATCACATGAACAAAATAGATTTGCCAAACAAACAAACAGATAATGCAACCGCAAGGGCTGCCGCTACAAAAATACATTCAAATACATAAAAAATTGAAAAAAATCAAAAAAATCCTCGACAAATCCTATATTATTGCTTTATATATTGTCGCTTAGGTTTGAGGACATTCTGTTTGAGAATGAGCCTTAATATTTGTTTTATTAAAATAGGCTTGTTTTCTCCTTAAGTAGCTTGGTCGATAAGTTCGATTGAAGAAAACGAAAACTTATCAAACAAAGGAGAAACATGCGAAAGGACAGACTTTTATTAGTCCTTTTGTCGCTTGTTCTGCTGTCTGGCATGGCATTTGGCCAATTGATCAGGTATCCGGTTACACGTACTGGTACTGAAACAATCGGAACGGTAGTAGATGCTTCAGGTACTGCAACAGCTGCTGGAGCTCGAGATGCTATCGGTGTTGTTGTCGGACGTGAAGGTGATGACCTTCTCGTAGCTAGTTCTGGTGTTGTTGATGTACCACCCACTAGTGCTTCAGCTGGTGATCGCTTAACTACCGGTGATGGTGGTGTATTAGTAGTTGCATCTAATCCAGAAGAACCGCTAGTAGCTATCGCTATTTCGGATACTCGTGTTATGCTAATGGTTGATGACAATCAGGCCGAGTATAGTGAATACGATGGCTCTGGATGGGCGACTGCTGACATTACTAATGTCGGTGAAGCACTTGATGACCTAAATGACAGGTTAGGTGCTTCTGTCGATGCTGGCACGGACGATTGGCAAACATTGTCATGGAATAGTTCAACTGAAACATGGGAGCCTAATAGCGTGCTATTAGTTGACCCGACAACTGATGCAGAAGATGTAACGATAGCCACTACTACAATGGATGTAGCTGCACATGCTGCAGATGGTGCTGGCACCAGTTCCATTGGACTTGCAACAACAGCTGATGGTAGTGGTACTGCTGGCAACATTGCTATCAATTCTGGTGCTGCCTTAGACTTAGATGCTACAGGCGATGCTACATTAGACGCTGGTGGCGACCTTACTGCTGGCGGTGACAATGTCAACATTACTGGTGACACTAATGTTGATGTAACAGCAACAGCCGGTGCTTTCAATGTCGATGCTGCTACCACAGCAAGCATTGAAACAGACGGCGATATTACCTTAGAAGGTGATGACGCTGGTGCTACTACTGACAATACTCTCGACATCAATAATCTCGATGTTGTCATTGACGATGATCTTGATTATCATGTCGGTACTGTCGGATTGTCAGATGCTACTTACGATGGCGATGGCGATGCTAGCGTAGATGTCACAGCATCTGGTGCCGGCCTAATTGGTTATGACAGAGATCTCTATGAAGAAGATGGCCCTGATGGTATTGCAAATGATGTACAGGGTATCATCGATGAGATCGATGGCAGAATCGATGACCTCGAAGCCGGTGGCGGACAGGGTGTCTATGCAAATAGCACATCCGGCGTTACTGTCGCCCCAGGTGCTAGCGGTTCGGCATCATCCGTTTGGGATGCTGTTGATGGTGCTGGTACTTTTGAAGTCGATGATGGTAGTTCTGTTGTTATTACACTTACTGCTAATTTCGATGACAGAGGAGGCGCATCCGGAAGCGGTGGCTATGTTACTGCCCAGCTTCATGTTGGCGTCGATGGTTCTGAAGCCGCAGTTGGTGCTGCTCAGGACATCTCGATGGTTGACCAAAACTACCATACCGATGCTAATGTTACATTTACCTACATCTATGAAAACACTTCAGGTTCAGCAGTGGACTTGGGAGTTTCACTATTTGCCGAACATACATACGGTGCCCCGTATGATGATGGCCAATTTGTAGGTGGAAATGTGTCAGTCGTTAAGATCAAAGCTAACTAATTAATTTATTTAGCTAACAAGCGATTATTCAATTTAACTCCCGCTGCTGCTACTTAGCGGCGGGGGTTTTTTATTTCTACTTAATCTCTTGCATATTGTGTTCCGGGTGGGGGCTTTTCGGGAAAAGCGTCTATCGCGATGTTCTCTTGTTCGGCGGTTAAAATATACTCAACGGTCCCTCATATGTTAAACAAGTAGATTTTTTCATTGACAAGTTAAGATAGATTTAATAAAAAAGAATGGGATGTAAATTCATCGGTCGCTTAATTGAAAAATTCTTGCTCAGACTGAATCGCATCCCATTCCATCTCTGAAGCTTCGACAGAATCTTGAGCTTCAAGCTCCAATTTATGAGTTGAAGCAATGAGATGCAAGGAAAAACTTATAAAAAGGAGCAATCATGAAGGCGTTCGTGGGTATTGATGTATCAAAGAAATGGCTCGATATGGCACTTTGGGTCGATGGCGAGATCGTGGAGCAACTTCAGCTCGATTATAATCGAGCTGAAATTGAAAAGGCGGTACAAGAATTAGGCAGCATTGTTGGTAATAGAGAACTCATATTTGGCTGTGAAGCCACAGGTCAATACCACAAGGCTCTTGTCCAACAGCTTCACGAGCTTGGTTATCGCCAAAAAGTGATCAACCCACGGATGACGCATCACGAGAAGATGGCCAGAAATATTAGCTCCGGCAATGATGCTGTTGAAGCTGCCATTATTGCTCAGCACCTTGCCATTCGTGATGATCCCTACTGGAGTCCGGAGCATGAAGGTAACTCGGAACTGCGCGATCTGGTTCTTCGCAGAGACCAACTTAAGAAGGAATTGAATCGAGAAAAGAATCGTCTTGATCGTTTCACGACCACCGGCCCTGCTGCAAAGTCGCTAAAAAGGGGGATTAAGTTCATTGAGAAAGAACTGGAGACAATCGAAGAAGAAATCAAAAAAGTGATCGATGAAGATGGCCAGATGCAGGAAGATATGGAGCTTCTGCAGACTATTCCTCTTTTGAAGCCATATATTTAAAATATACGTAATACATAATATATACTCAAAAAGGTTTTACTAATGTTTTTGCCTGAAAAGTATGACAATGCGGAACAGCGCATTGCCTGGAGTTGGTTACCATACTTCACTGACTTTCCTGGCACGCATTGGCGATGTTTCAAGGTTCGATAAAGCAAATGAAGTAGTCAAATACCTTGGGCTGGCTCCAATTGTAAAAAGATCAGGCAGCAGTATTAATAAAGCCAGATTGAGCAAGACAGGCGATGCCATTTTTCGTTCGACAGTATTTAACGCAGCGCTTGTGAATACCAATAAGGACAATACTTATGGTAAACATTATCGCTCACTTGTCGAGCGAGGCAAAAGCGGTAAAACCGCAATTACCGCAGTAATGCGTAAGATAACAAGAGCTATGTTTGCTGTTCTTCGAGACAGAAGGCCATTCTCGATGGACATTTATGGCAACTCAAGGATTGCTTTGACTGGCTGAAAAAAAGACCCAGAACCCGAAAAAACTTTAGAAAGCAAAGGAAAGCTATATGCGCAATAATATAGCAATGTCAATAACTATGTGCAGAAAATTATAGGTAGAGCGAATTTTTTACTTGCGCTAGAACACAGAATCTGAGCAGTAAGCCCGCAAAGCAGGCCCGTGTCGAAGCCACAATTGGCCAAAAACAAAAGGAGCCCCAAAAAAATGAAAAAAATACCAATCCTAGCAGCCTTCATTATGATAAATACCCGATTAAGGATAAATCGCATCTTTTATTTCGATTCCATTCTTCCTTAAGACATGCTTAATCGGCTTATCATGTGCGGACTCTATAAGGCATTTTGCTATTTCAATATCGCCGAGCGCGATTAGTGCCTCCAGCCTTTGACGGAAGCTATAGTTCGCAGTTAATCTGATATTCTTGCTTTTCTGCAAACTCTTTTTTATGATTTTGTATTTCACCTTGATTTCAGAATCTTTTTGCATTCCATCTTTGGCCAATCTCGTGCCTGGCTTCGGTATGAAAGGATTAATACTAATTGAAAATTTGATTTTGGGATTTGATTCGGCTATTCTGGCTATCTGCTCACCAAGGTAGGCGACATCTTCCGGTTTTTCTCCCTCGAAGCCGATAATATAATAAAGCTTCACTTCGTTAAATGGCATATCTCTGCAAGCTTTGATGATTTCATTCGCTGTGATATGCTTGCCGATTATGGAATATAGCTTCTCTATATGAGTCTCAGGCGCAATAGTAATTGAATTAGCGCCGCTTTTATAGAGAGTATCCATGACAGATTGGTTTATCCTATCCATCCTGATAGATGATGTGCTAATCTTCATGCCTTTCGCGGTCAATTCAGATATGATATCGCCCAATTCAGGATGTTCTGCAATCGCACTTCCCACAAGGCCGATTCTATCGGTCCCGGGATTATGCTTCTGAATTATAGACATTATTTGATTCTTATCGAAATTCCGGAAATCGCCATATATATAAGGTGTGGCACAGAATCCACATTTGAAGATGCAGCTTTTTTGAATTTCAATCAGGAACATATTGCGAAATGCTGCCAACGAAGAAACTATGCGAGAGAATTCCGGCTTTCGCTCGATTCGGTAGATTTCATTATTTTCGCCAAGTTTCTTAATCTGACCGATGAAATTTTTTCTTCCACCTGGAGCAAGAAGCATCCTCATCGCCTTTTCTATATCTTCCAAAACAGCCATAAAATCCCCGCGAATAACCGCATCGAAAATACCTTCCGGTACTTTTGGATTTAGAGTCGGCGCCGCTCCGCCGCATATAAGTACAGGATGAGTTTTATCCCTTTCCGATGGCGAAAGTGGTATATCCCAATTCTTTAGCATCTTTAGAGCCTGCATATAGTCCAGCTCAAAAGGAATGCTGAAAAATAAAACAGGTAGATTCTTCGGCTGAAGATCGCCTTCTGGCGATTCCTGCATATCATAAAAAAACCTCATCGGCTTTATAAAATCCATCTCGAAAAGATGAGCAAATATGCTCTGAAAACCCAAATTGGACATCGCAACAGAATAAGGCCCGGCAAATACGACTCCAGCGGCGATACTCCATTTGATTTGCCACTTCTTATATGGCGAAAGCTCGCTCTGAAGTGCTTTTTGGGCATTAATTTTCATTTTTTGTAGAAGCCCCTGCCCTTTTCAATCGCTTCATCGAATAAGGTAGTGAGTTGTCTAGTCTTTTTATTCTGACGGTAATTGTCTATCCTTTCTTTATCGAATTCGATATCGAGATTGCCATTTTGCATTTTGTCATAGGTATCAATTATCGCTTCTGCAATTTTTTGGGCATTTTCAGGAGGAGTTATGATTCCAGTTTTTGTTTCGCGGATAATATCGGCGCCATCGCTTTCTGGGACGAGCGAAAGTATAGGTTTTCCCATTGCGATATATTCATAGAGCTTCGCTGGAAGCTGCCTATTGCCTCTTCCTTTGGAATACAGCACAAAAAGAAGCAAGTCGCTTCCGGCGGCATAGTTCATTGCTGTCTTATGCGGTAGAAAGCCGGTGATATGCATATATTTGTAAACATTCATCTCTTTGGCAAGTTTAATAAGCCTTTCGAATAGGTGGCCAATAATAACGAATCTGAAATCCTCGAGTATATCCGGCCTTTTCTTTTCGATTATTTGCAATGCCTGATAAGTATAATACGGCGTAATAAAATAACCTTCCGGCTCGATGTCTTCGTGGAAAGTTCCGAGATATGACATAATAAAAGGCTTTTTGTCATTTTCTATTTCGATAGGTGGTGGCTCGGGTTTCAGGTTTTCGAAATCATCAGGGTCGAAACCCATCGTGATATAACGGAATTTTTCGGGATTAATTTTCGGAAATCGCCTTATGAATCTGTCTCTGACTCGTGGCGCTGTAGAAATAACAATATCAACGCTTTTTACAATCCATCTTTCGATACGTCTTTCGACCCACTGGCGGAATTTGGTATATGTGTAATAATGCGAGAATCCGATCCATTCATCATCGAAATCGATTATAACGGGCTTTTTGATAAACTTGCTAAGAAGCGCAGCAGAAATCCCCATGCTCCAGACAGGAAGCCGGACATATACTAAATCGATATTTTCTTTCTTGATTACCCCCAAAGCCTTAAAAAACAGCGGCAGTGCCCATCCAATCTTGCCATCTGGAATCATAAGATGCCTCCAAATGAATCTCTGGATTCGTCTTAGTAGGATCGTTTTTTCTTTGGTCGCCAGCCAACGCCGATCTTCCTGGTCTTGGTCCTTTTTACTAAATAGATTCCGAAGCCAGCCGATATCTGGCGAGAAAAACCGATAAACAGGAATACCCTCGACATAGGACATAAGCGTTTCATCGAAGGCGAAAAAGAAATTGAACTTTTGTGTCAGTATGACTGGTTCCCAATCGCTATTTTTCATATATTTGAGATGCTTAACCAGCTTGATACAGCCCGGCCCACCTATCGGCGGGTAGTAAGATGTTATTATAAGTACTTTTTTCATTTCTCTTTCCCAAATATCAAAAATTACTTGACTCCATAACTTACACAATTTCGGTAATTTGGAAAGCAATAAATTTGAACGAAATTTTTGTGCGAGAATTCATCTGTCTGAAATGAATGGAAAAAAAGCTATCTGCCAAAATAATTAGATTTGAAGATATCGAGAAATTTACTGGAATTATTTCGAAACATTTTTGCGAAAATCTCTTGAAAATTTGAGCTAAAATCACTATTATTTTTGTCATGAATAATAAGGAGATAGAAGGCGCAATTTTAAGATTTTTATTGGACCAGGGCGAGAACGATTTATTCTTCAGGCATGTACCGAAACGTGATAGAGGAAATGTTCAAAGCTCTTCTAAGAATATTCGTAGTTCCAGGAAGGATACATCTGGTATGACAGATTCAAAAAGCAAAGCTTCAAAAGTCGATTTTGGAAACAGAAGCCACAGGTCTCGTGAAATACCCAAAGAACTCAAAAAGCTCAGTATCGAACTTCCCGATATCGAAATTACGGATAAGAAGAAAATGTTGGAAGAATACGAGGCAAAGATCAAAGATTGCATGAATTGCCGATTAGGAAAATCCAGAACTAATTTTGTTTTTGGCGAAGGCAATCCCGATGCCGATGTTATGTTTATCGGCGAAGCTCCCGGAAAAAACGAGGACGAAACCGGAAAACCATTTGTCGGCCGGGGCGGGCAGTTGCTGACCAAAATTATCGAGGCGATGGAAATGAAAAGGGAAGAAGTATTCATAGGCAATATTATAAAGTGCCGGCCGCCTAATAATAGAGACCCGAAAAATGATGAAGCTGCCGAATGTATAGATTATTTGCTTTATCAAATCGCTGTAATTCAGCCCAAAATTTTGATATTCCTCGGCAGAATCGCTGCTCATACATTATTAAATACCAAAAAGCCGATGCGTGAGCTTCGAAAGACGATGCATAAATTCGCAGGCATCCCGGCAGTTGTTACGTATCATCCGGCTGCACTTTTGCGAAATCAGGCCTATAAAAGGCCGGCATGGGAAGATATGAAGCGTGTTATGGCCTTTCTATCTGATTCAGAATAGAAAACATTTTTTTTAGATATTAGAAGTATTTGGGGGCATTTTATGTCTGGTAATAATAGTAATGTACCAAAAGCACTGGATGCCGAGCGTTCTGTACTCGGCGGTATGATAATAGATACCGATGGCAGAGAAGAAGTCTTAGAGGTTCTTCAGAAAGAGCATTTCTATCTGCAAAGGCATCGGACGATTTTTCAGGCCATTTTTGAATTGGTTGCCGATGATGAGCCGGTCGATACGCTTAGCCTTTCGCAAAAACTTGCAAAGATGAAAAAGTTGAGCGAAGTCGGTGGCAAGAGCTATTTGATCGAACTTCAGGAAGATCTATTTGCTGCGATGAATTCCAGTTATTATTCGCAGATAGTAATCGATAAATCGATTTTGCGAGAGCTGATACGAATAGGTTCGCATGTCATTCAGGAGGCATCCAGGGAGCAGCAGCCGGCGCAAGATGTCCTGGAGCTGGCGGAGCAGGAAATCTTTAACTTGGCTGAAAAACGTATTAATCAAGATTTTGTATCTATCGGTTCTATTGCACCCGAGGTATATAATTATATCGAATCGATTCATGACAGGGATTATCAGGGTGATGAAGTAAGGACACATTTCAGTCGCCTGGACAAACAAACAACCGGCTTCAAACCGGCAGACTATTTCATACTCGCTGGAGCCACATCGAGCGGAAAAACGGCATTTGCACTTTCGATTGCAAGAAATATTGCACTTCCACCGGCTGGTGCTACGCCGCGAAGCGTTGCTATTTTCAGCCTTGAAATGGCTCAGGAACAGCTTGTGATGCGTCTTTTTGCCGGTGTTGCAAGACTGGATGCTCAGAAAATTCGCGAAGGCAATCTTAGCATAGAAGAGCGTGAGCAGCTTAAGAATGCCTTGCCAGATATCCAGGACGCACCGGTCTTTATGGATGAATCGGCAAGTTTGAATATCATGACGATGCGCTCGAAGCTTCGAAAGCTAATGCGCCGGCAGAAAGATTTAGGGCTTGTTATTGTGGACTATTTGCAGCTTATGCAACCGGTTTCCAAGCATAATAGCAGAGAGCGCGAAATCGCCGAAATCAGCCATGGCCTAAAGGCTATTGCCAGAGACCTAAAGGTTCCTGTGCTGGCTCTTTCACAGCTTTCCAGAAAAGTCGAAAGCAGAACCGGCGACCCAAAACCCAGACTCTCTGACCTGCGTGAATCCGGCTCTATCGAGCAGGATGCCGATGCAGTGATATTTATCTATCGTGCAGAATATTACAATAGGCCATTTGTTATGATAGGTGATATGAAAAAAGCCAGTAAAGGCGTTGCCGAGGTAATTATAGCGAAGCAAAGAAACGGCCCGGTCGGTTCCTTCTTCATGCAGTTCACCCCGCAATTTACTTCATTCGGCGATATCAATGTTAATGATATCCCCGATTATTTCAACGATGATGATGAAGGCGATAGTTCACCCTGGGATGGAGGCAATAATCCATCCGGTGGCATGAAAGTAGGCGGTGTCTAATGGAATTTTTTGCCCCTCATGACAAAAGGTCACAGATGACATCGCTTTTGGTTAGCGCATCGATTGCTTTATTGTATATCTTTATGATGAGCTTCATCGATGAAAGCAATATTTATATCAAAGCGGCTTTTTTGATCATTTTTATCATTATTGTTGCTATTCCATATATCCTTAGTGTCAGACGCTATGAACTCGCTGATGATGCACTATATGTCAACTTTCTTCTACATAAGAAAAAGATACCCGTAGAGCAGATGCTCATGATTACATATCCGATAGGCCAAGATCTCAAAGGATTAAAAAAAACATTCGGCTCATTCGGCTATTTTGGCTATTCCGGAAAATATAAGAGCGATAAATACGGCGCAGTAGTAGCATATACTAATAAAATGGACGATCTAGTCCTCCTGGATACCGGTGAAAAGAAATATCTTCTCGGCCCATATGACTCAGAGAAATTCTATCATTTGATGAAAAACTTTATCAGCTCAAAGAGTTTGCCAAAGAAATAATCTAATACTATGAAAAAATGACATTAGATAAAAAAGGGCATATGATTAAAACTCAATCGGATTTCTTGACTTTTGAAGGTGTTTTATTTATATTTAATTAAGAAGGTTGCAATAATGTGGTATTTTATGCCGCATATTAAGATATAATTTCCAGCTATCGGAGAAGATGAGGCCACGGCGTTACAGATTAATCCATCATAAACCACAGGCACGGATTTTCTCAGCCATAGATAATGATAATATGAATAATAGCCCGATTCTTCTTTCTATCGATGAGCTTGAAGCATTAAGACTCGCCGAAATCGAAGAGATGTACCATGCCGATGCAGCCGATAAAATGAATGTATCGAGACAAACCTTCGGCAGGATTATAAAGAGCGCACGAAAGAAAGTAGCAAAACACATGGTAGATTGCACAACCCTTATTGTAAAAGGCGGCGATGTAAAATATGCCAAAGTAAATTATGAATGCGAAGATTGTTCTCATAGATGGAAAACTACAATAGAAAAAATAAATTCGATAAAATGCCCAAGCTGCGGAAGACGCAATATAATGACTGAAAATAGAGCGAGTAAATTCCGCAAGAAAATGATATATAGAAAGCCAAAAGGCTTTGGATTTAGATAGTAAACATTTACCAAATTAGGAAAGGTTTAGATATGAAAACAGCAATAAGTGTATTAGACAATGAAGTTTCGCAACATTTTGGACGTTGTTCTGATTTTGTTATTGTAGACATTGAAGACGGAGAAATTAAAAGTAAGACCACGATACCACGGCCTGAAATGCCTCATCCAGAAGTGCCAGAATACCTTGCCAAAAAAGGCGTAGAAGCCTTAGTGGCTGGCGGAATGGGAAGAAGAGCACAGATGCTTTTCGAACAAAATGGCATAAAACCCATCATGGGCGCAAAAGGTGATGTGGAAACAATAATTAATAAAATTCAAAATAATGAGCTTGAATCAATCGGAGAAGCCTGCTCAGGTGGCGAAGGCCACAAACCAGGCGATAGCTGCGGACATAATCATTAAAAGTGTCATTAAAGGAGTTATGATATGGAAATTAAAGACAAAAAAGATTTTGAAGAAAAAGTCCTTAAATCGGAAAAACCCACTTTGGTAGATTTTTTTGCTACATGGTGTGGGCCCTGCCGAAGATATGCGCCGATTCTTGAGAAATTAGCGGAAGAATACAAAGGCAAAGTCAATATCGTCAAGGTAGATGTCGAAAAAAACAGAGAGCTTGCAACAAAGTACAATGTGAGAAGCGTCCCAACTTCGATAATTTTCAAAGATGGCGATGCAATCGATATGTTTATTGGCTCACTGCCCGAAGAAGAGCTCAAGAGAAAGCTGGATTCTTTCTAAATCCCAAATTTATAATATTAGAAATTTATTAATAGTATATTTTCTCTTTTAAAGCCATATATATAACTATATAATACTTAATATATATACCCAAAAGGCTTTACTGATGTTTTAGCCTGAAA
>JBKHBT010000074.1:0-16414 GCA_046542255.1 Candidatus Zixiibacteriota bacterium
AGCGGCTGAAAGCGCCCTTCGAGTAAATCATATCACTGGCGGCAAACAATCTATCTCGCCATTTATAATAAGTCGTCTGGCTGATTCCATGGCGATTGCAGACTTCTGCCATGGTTGTATCTGCTCGCATACCTTACTGATCCAGCTTTGCTGATTCAGCCAAGTCGAGTACAATCTCTAATTTCTCGTCACTTGACCATCGTTTCTTTTTCATGTTACTCCCTTCTTCTGTAATCTAAACTTAATATAGATTAGCTTAAATGGGAGCAGTATATTATCGTAATACATGCAGATACAAAAAAACTCAAAAAAGAATATTTTCATTATAATGAAGCTTATATTTATAAAAATCCTACCCCCGAAAGATTCTTGAAATTATTTGAAGCCTCTAAAATTGCAATAGACATAAGGATGCATCTAAAAGTCTCTGGTAGTGTAAGAAACCATGGGACTGGATTTCGTATTTTCGAAGAAAATATCATTGACCTTTATGATGAGAAGATAAAACTATTGTAATTAAAGCAAATAGTCTTTTCTTATATCAATAATTTTCCTCTTTCCAAAACTATATAAACCTATTATTTTCAAAAGGATATGTTTGAAAAATAATTATGAAAAGGATAGTGATGAAAAGATATTTATTTGGACTTATGATTTTAATGCCGATTATGCTTCTGTTTGCGGCAAATGCCGAGCAATACAGCGGCTTTCCGGTTGTACTTTTTGATGGCGAGGCTTCTCCGCCGGTTTGTTTTAATGGCGATGATGTCAGCTATATTGGCACTGGCGGCTCAGATTCCAGTTTCCATATCACAGCGGTGGAATATCCCGCCAGCTATCATCAGTTGACAGAATTAGAAGGTTCGGTGGCCAAAACCGCAGCAGTTACTTATGACGAGCGTTTCGCAGTTCAGACCGAAAATGGGCTTTTGTATCTTATTAATACCAGCGGCGCAGTTGCATCTGGTTTTCCTGTCGATCTGGGGGGAGACTCGGAATATACATCACCAGTTTGCCTGCCTGATGATCGGATAATCGCAATCGCAGGAAATAGCATCTATGAAGTCTCGCTCTTCGGTGATACACGCCTTATCGCCGATTTCGAATCGCCTTATGGCGCGGTAGCTTCACCGGCAGCCGGCGATATCGATGCCGATGGCGATTATGATATTATAGTGCCCGGTTGGGAGAGGCTATATGCTTTCGATATTGAAACAGGAGCATCATTGGACAGCTTTCCTGTCGCACTTGAAGAAGGTTGGCATTATTCGTATTCAGCACCAGTTATCGCCGATTTGAAAAATGATGGGCATCTCGAGGTTATAATCGGTATTCACCAAACAGTTGAAGAGAATTGGGGTGCAATCATGGTAGCTCGAGCAGGTGTTGGCGCGCTTTTATCTTATCCGGTGGCACTTTCAAGAGGCGGGTCATGGGTCTATGCTACTCCAGCGATTGCCGATATCGATGAAGACCTTTTGCCCGAGATAAATTTCACCGCCACCGATGGCTATGTTTATAGTATGGATGCCGATATATCTGATTTGGAGATTTTCAAGACGAGTTTCTATGTAACCAGCGGCTCGCTCGAGGGAAGCATGGTTATGCTTTCGACCAATGGCGACAGAGTCCCGGAATTCAATTTCGTTTCCGCTGATACGGGCAAGATTGTCCGCCGCGAATTCTCTGGAACGGAACCGGATACATTGGATATGATGATCGATGGCACCTATGGTATGACTGCACCGAATATATTAGAATATACCGATGGGAGCTATCTGCTATGCAGCACCAGCGAGCAGGGCAATCTCAATCTCTGGACCCTTTGCAATTATGTGCCAGAGGCAACGCCGAAATGGCTTCATCAAAATAGCAATATTCATTGCGATGGCATTTATCCCGAACCGCCGGGAAGCCTTTGGGTACGCGATATTGGTGATTATTTCCGCGTGAGCTGGACAGAGCCTAAGGCCTATGCAATTCCGCCGGATTCCTATACAGTATATCGCCCCGACCCAGAAAGCGAAGACAGCACAGAGCTTGAAATAGCTTTTAGCGGTACAGCTCTATCGACTAATACCACTATTGCCTTCGATTCCTCATATATCTATGTTACGGCTCATTATCCTAATGGCACAGAGAGTGCGGGTAGAAGTATTTTGGTTTACGAAGGGCAGTCTGTTCACGAGAATATTACACAAAATGATGCTAATATGATTAATATAATACCCAATCCATTCAATAATACTTGCCGGATTGAATCCAACAAGCCTATCGGCAAAATGACAATAACCGATACAAATGGCCGAATTATAGATACATACGAAAATGTTTCACATGAAACAAGTCTTAAATTCGCGAGTGATATTCCATCGGGAGTATATCTTGTTCATATCGAAAATAAAAATGGCGATTTGATGCAAACCCAAAAGGCTGTTTACTTAAAATGAGCAATAACTATACCAAACAGCTAAAGAATCTTATTCAAGATGATCTAAGAATGCCGCTTTTTGGTGTGGCGAAACTGGAAAACATAACAGAATATATCCAACCGGAACTCGAGCCGGGTGCCATGCATATGAAATATGCGATTGTGTCGGGTCTCGAAGTTTCTACCAGTGTTACCGAGACAATTGTTGAAATTCCAACGCTGATTTACAAACATCACTATGCACAGCTCAATTATCTTCTCGATAGAAATGCGCTCCAGATAGCTCATTGGATTATGGAAATGGGCTTCCATGCCATTCCGATACCTGCATCGCAAATTCTTGATTTTGATAAACAGCTCGGGCATTTTTCTCATCGCCATGCAGCAGTCGAGGCTGGCATAGGATGGATGGGGAAGAATAATCTTTTTATTACTTCAGAATATGGCGCCCATCAAAGGATCATTACTATACTGACCGATTTGCCACTCGAAGCTGGCAAGCCTATCGAAAATAGATGCGGCGATTGCAGGTTATGTATAGAAGCTTGCCCTGCAAATGCCATTTCCGAAGAAGGATATGATTTTGATGCCTGCTATAAGCAGCTCAATAAATTCAGAGGAATTCGTGGAATAGGCCACCATATCTGCGGTTTCTGCATTCAGCCGTGCAAGGGCACAAGAAACAAAATTTGAACATGCAAGTTTCAGCTCATTAATCACGATTCTGAGGGCCAAATATGAGTAAACCTACAAAACCTTATCCAGTGCTTTTCTTCACCGGCCTGATTTATGCAGATTTTCTGGATATCGCAAATATTGCAAAAATCCTGGAAGAAAACTATGGCCCAATCGAAGAAATTATGAAACCAGTCGATTTCCATTGGACATCATATTATGCCGAAGAAATGGGAAAAGGCCTTAAAAGAACTTGGGCCTATTTCAAAGAACTAATCCAGCCAGAAGAGCTTATAGCGAAAAAGCATATTTCTTATGAAATTGAAAAGCGATTTGCAAATGAAAACAGCGATAGGATTCTTAATATCGATCCCGGGATTGTGACTCCAGCGAAGCTTATTCTTTCTACATACAAAGACTTCTCGCATAGGATATATCTTGGCGAAGGCGTCTATGCCGAGATAACATTAATATTCAAAGATGGGCAGTTTCAGAATCTGGAATGGACATATTCGGATTATGCCGATGAAGAAAATCAGAAATTTTTTTATAGGATGCGCCATTATTTGAAGACAAAACTCGGAGTGATGAAGAATAATGGCGAGATATGATATAATAGTTATCGGTGGTGGCCATGCGGGCGTTGAAGCTGCGAGAGCATCTTCCCAAATGGGACTGCAAATCGCTGTTATCACATTCGATGCATTAAAGCTGGGAGCTATGTCGTGTAATCCATCGCTGGGGGGTCTTGCTAAAAGCCATCTGATAAAAGAAATCGATGCTCTCGGCGGGATTATGGCAAAGGCCGGAGATGATACCGCTTTGCAATACAGAATCCTAAACCGCCGAAAAGGCGCAGCAGTACAGGCCACAAGAACTCAGAATGACCGCCTTGAATATCAGCAGAATATCACGAAAAGAGTCAATGCAATCGAGAATATCGAGATAATCGAGGATGAGGCGATAGATATTATCATCGTGTCTGGCAATGTGAATGGAGTTATCTGCAAAGAAGCAGGCGCTATCTATTCGAAGACAGTAATTGTTGCCGCTGGGACATTTCTTAAAGGCAAGATACACTGGGGCGATGAATTCATCGAATCTGGAAGACGCGGCGACCCTTCTAGCAATCGACTGTCCGAATCGCTTCAGAATTTGGGGTTTGAGATGCGCCGTTTTAAAACAGGAACACCTGCGAGAATTATTAAAAATACCGTAGATTTCAATAAGATGTCCAGGCAGGAAGGCGATGATGATTATTTTCCTTTATCACTATTCAAAAAGAAAAAGGAAATCGAAGATATTCCGTGCTGGTTATTATACACCAATGAAGAAACGCATCGCATAATTCGCGAGAACCTTGAAAATTCGGCATTATATGGCGGCAAGATCGATGCTGTTTCGACGCGATACTGCCCATCTGTAGAAGATAAGATCGTGCGGTTTGCGCATCATCCCAAGCATCAGCTTGTACTCGAGCCGGAGGGCAAAGACCATGACTTTATGTATCTAAATGGTTTTTCTAATTCATTGCCAATAGATGTTCAGGACAGGCTTCTTCTGACTTTGCCCGGCCTTCAGGATGCAAAGATAGCCGAATATGCCTATGCTATCGAGTATGATGTAATAGACACATCGAAGCTAAAACGGACATTGGAAAGCCGTGAATTTTCTAATCTGTATTTTGCTGGCCAGATAAATGGTACATCCGGTTATGAAGAGGCTGGTTCTCAGGGCCTGGTCGCAGGCATTAATGCAGCTGCCTCAATTTTGGACATGAAGTCATTTATACCATTGCCGGAAGAGTCTTATGCCGGAGTCATGCTTCGCGATTTGACCACAAAAGGCGTAAAAGAGCCATATCGACTATTTACTTCGCGAGCAGAATTTCGATTGCTTCTTCGGGAGGACAATGCTCATAGAAGGCTTTACGAATACGCCATTTATTATAATTTACTTGATGATAAAGATCGCGAAATTCTCGAGAATAAGCTAAATGCTTTCAAGAGCGAATTGGCAAGAATCAAGAAAACCCGAATAGTAATTCCAGAGCTGAAGAATAAATCCAAAACGGTTTTCGAATACTTTAAGCTTCCGGATTCGTCCTATGATAAGCTCGAGAATGTACCAGAGGATATAGATCGGCAGATAAAGCGATGGATCGAAATAGAGGCAAAGTATTCTGGATATATATCTAAAGAGAAGGCCAAAATAAGCCGATTGAATAAAATGATGGGAATTTCCATCCCGAAAGATATAGATTATTCCAGAATCGGAAATTTATCGAATGAAACAATTGAGAAGCTACGACAATATTCCCCGAGAAGCCTTCGAGAACTTTCTGGTATTCCCGGTGTTTCTATTGCTCATATAATGGCATTAGGGAATTATATCATGAAACATGGAGTAGAAGAATGATGTTTATTTTTTCTAAATTGTTTCACATGAAACATTTTGGAGGTTATTGTTTCATATGAAACATTCAACTGAATTTATTTGGAATCAAGTAGATTATGTTTTGGATAATTGCAAAAAGCATAATATCACGACCCCCTCAAGAGCAGATACAAAATTATCTTCATTTATTTCCGAACTGATGAACTGGAATAAAAGATTCAACCTTGTTTCGACTGGTGATTTAAATATCGTAGGTCAAAGGCATATTCTCGATTCTTTATCGCCACTGGCGTATTTTTCGCCAGCAAAAAATTGTAAATTACTGGATATTGGCAGTGGCGCAGGATTTCCCGCCATCCCATTAAAGCTCTTTCGCCCGGATATCGATATGACACTTGTGGAAGCAAAAAGAAAGAAATCGCTTTTTCTCAAGGCATGTGCCAGCTTTCTTGGTTTTGATAATTATCGAGTCGAATGGTCACGTATCGAAGATATCAAGCCGAATGCCGATTACGATATCGTAACTTCCAGAGCCACTATGGCGCCGGCGAAGATGGCAAAAGTAGCCATCGACTATATCAAACCAGGCGGGAAGATAATACTATTTATTGGCCCTTCCGAATTCCAGAAGATCGACCTTCTGAAAAGCACATTCTACAAGCTGGGATATTCGCTACTGCTCTCACGAAAATCACCTTTTACCGATAAAGACCTCCACCTGCTTCTCGGGATGAAAAGTAAATAATTCATATCCAATCATTAGCCTTTTCACTTGACAGATTTGGCTCGTATTTTATCTTGTAATTACTATGGAAGTAAGACTGGATGTAAAAGATGAATCTGTACTGGCGATAGTTGTCGCTGCCTTTACAAGCACGGGTAATCCTGTTAGCTCGAGGTTTATTGCTTCGCGGTCCCGTATAAAGATGTCGTCGGCGACTGTTCGCAATATCTGCCAGAAACTCGTCGATCTGGAATATCTGGACAAACCACATCGCAATGCCGGAAATATTCCAACAGTAAAAGCGATCAAATACTATGTAGAAAATATTCTAACTGATGCATCTGCTTCCAATCAGGACAAATGCGGCATAAATAATATCATATCTAGCGAGCTGACGGATACTTATTCATACCTTATGGAGATGGGCGAATTCCTGTCCTTTCTTATTAATCAACTCGGACTTATTGTCGTTATTCAGCCGCAGGAAATAAGATTACATCGGCTCGATGCCGTTCCGCTTTCGTCATCGGCGCTTTCGCTCATTGTGATATTATCCGATGGAAGCACAAGGAGCATAACTTTCAATAGCCCGGAAATCGGAAATACCAAAAGGATTTTGCCACTTGTGCAGGTCCTTAATGAAAGGCTCCATGGACTCAGCCTTTCGGAAATCCGCAATACAATCGATAAAAGACTCGATGATATTCGCGGAATGCAAAATAAATTCATCGATCTTCTCATAGATTCGGCTTTCAAGGTATTCGATGAGCCAAAGTCCAGCAAAAAAGTTTTCCCCGGCGATAAATTCCAGAGGGATTTCGCCGGATTCCTTCCCAATATTGAAAAACTCGAAAGAGCCATAGACGATTCCCAAATGATAGAAAATGCAATCGAAAGCCTTCAGGGCGAAAAACCTGGTGAAGTCAAACTCGAACAGGACAAAAATAGCGAGCTGTATCTCGTATGTTCTGATTTCTATTCAAATGATGGCCCCGGCATAATTGGATTTATCGGGTCGATAAATCTCCCTTATAGAAGAATTGTACCGGTTATTAGATATGCATCTACCAAATTTACCAGATATTTTACCAATGAAAGGAAATAATTATGGATAAAGAAGACAAAAAGGTCGAAGACTTCCCATCGGAAGAGAAAGACGATAAAAAGGAAAAGTCGCAAGTAGAAATACTCGAAGAGAAAATAGAGAAGCTCCAAAAAGAACGCGATCAATTCGAAGACAAATACCTGCGTACACTCGCAGAATTCGAAAATTTCAAAAAGAGGCAGAAAAAGCTTTTCAATACCATGACCGAGCAATTCCGCGATGAGCTTATCGTGAAATTTGTCGAAGTACTCGATAATTTCGAACGCGCTCTCGCAGTTTGCCCTATAGATGACAAAGACGGCCATTTCGAAGGTTTCAAGATGATCGCGCAGCAGATACGTGAATTTCTCCATTCGGAAAATATCGCACCTATCGATAATGCCGAAGAATCATTCGACCCTAATGTCCACGAGGCGATACAAAGCGTGCCTTCGGAAGAACATCCCTCCGGAAAGATTCTCGAAGTGCTACAAAAAGGCTATAAAAGAGATGATAAGTTGATAAGGCCTGCACGTGTCGTAGTGTCAGCTGGACCGAAAAAGGAAGAAGAATAATTCCTGATTTAACGGGATTATTATTCAGATACATATTACATATATTAAATGAAAAGGCCATCTTTATCAATGGCAAGTCCATCTTCGAGATCGCCAATTTACGTTGAAAGGATATAATGAACTACTTCGAACTTGTAAATATCTCAGAAAGACATATGGATATCATAAATCCCATTTCGGAAGAAAAGATCGTCCAGATCGGGCAGATAGTCGATATGGATGAAGATACAGAGATTATCGACTATGGCTGCGGATATGCTATGCCGCTTATCCTGTGGGCAGAAGTATTTGGGACAAAATGCCTGGGAATAGAACTAAGAGAACATGCGATAAATCGCGCCCATGAGAATATCGAGATAAATAGCCTTCAAAGATATGTCAAAATCCATCACGAACATGGCAAGAAATACGATAGAAAAGGCAAAAAATACGATATCGCTTCCTGCATGGGGGCAACTTTCATCTGGGACAATCTCGATGAAGCTATCGAAGCGCTCAAGGATTCTATTAAAGAAAATGGCAGAATAATTCTGGCCGATGTATCCTGGAAGGCGGCCGATGTTCCAGATGAAGCGAGGAAGCTTATTCCCAGCACTCTTCAGGAAATTGATCTATTTAATAAATTCGGCGAACACAATCTTGAGTTGATCTATATTATTCGCAGTTCCGATGATGATTGGGCGGAATATGAAGCCTCGAATTGGTATAGCCTGGCAGAATGGCTCCGCGAAAATCCTGATGATCCCAAAGCCGACCCTGTATCGGATCATCTAAGAATAAGCCAGAAGGAATATTTCCAGTATTTCCGGCAGTATCTGAATTTTGCTGTTTATATTCTCGAAGAACGAAACTTCTAAAATTTGAAAAGAGATAATAATGGATATGAAAAAGCTTTCGACAAAATTCACAGAAATTCAGAGCATTTCTAAATGGCTATGGGAAAAGGGCTGGGCAGAGCAAAATGCCGGTAATCTTTCTATCAATGTAACATCGGAAATCGATATCAATAAAAATGCACTCGGGCTTTACGATTTTGTCGAGATGGAAATACCTTATGAGAATCTCGATGGCCAGGCATTTATCGTAAGCGCAACTGGCGCAAGGTTCCGTGATATGGCAGAAGACCCAACAGTCGGCATACTTGTGATTTTCATATCCATCGAGCAAGGCGGATACTATATCATAAGCCACGATGATATTGATATCAGGCCATCATCAGAATTTATCTCCCATCTTGCTATGCAGAGCTATTTCCTTGAAATTGATAACGATAGAAAAGCCATCCTGCATACTCATCCCACCAATATCATTGCAATGACACATCTTCCGGAAATCCATATGCAGAATGAGCTGAATCGAGCGATATGGAAGATGCATACCGAAAGCCCTGTATTTCTTTATGATGGTGTTGGCCTTGGTGGTTTTGCGGTTCCGGGAAGCAAGGAATTGGCCGATATTTCCAAAAAGCTTCTCGAAGACCATAGGATAGTCGTATGGCCGCAACATGGCGCACTTGCAACATCCCCAACTCTGACCGAATGCTTCGACCTTCTCGATATAACAGAAAAATGCGCCGAGATTTATATCAAAGCCAAATCCTGCGGCTCTTTGCCTACTGGAATGACAGATGAGCAGATCGTTGCGATTCGGGAATTTTGGAAGGTTTGATCTCAGACAAGTGCTATTCCGTATTGTCATACTTCCTGGCTAAAACATCAGTAAAGCCTTTGCATTATATAGATACTTATATATTGCTTTACAAGAGATAAGTTCAAACTCTGAAAAGATTATTTTAAGCTTGCGATATTTGCATAAATTTCTTTATTATTATATGAAAGCCCAGGTTTTTATGAATAAATTACTTTCCATAATCATATTAGTAATCGGTTTATTCGGTTCGCCGGTTCGTATTGCTCGTGATGTTCATTCTCGTGCTTCGGGGACTAATAATGCCCGGATAATCGTCGAGGATTCTGGTGGGCATCTCTATTGTGCCTATTCTGGCAATGATGGCGGTAACTACAATATCTACATCGCTCGCTCTACCGATGATGGCGTTACATGGGAATCGCGCTGGGCAGCTATCACTTCGGGCAGCGATGATAACTATGACCCGTCTTTGGCTATCGATTCTTTTGATACGCTACATGTGATCTGGCGGGGTAATATTTCGAGCGGTGAAGCCGATTTGCTCTATACAAAATACCCATCACCTTCTATTATGACAGTTTGCACCCATAGCGGATATCCAGGCGCATATTGCCCTTCGCTGGCTGTCGATAATAGCGGCAATCTGTATGCTGCATGGACAGGTTGTCCATCATCATGGGAGGTGCGATATGCATTTTTCGATAGGTCGCTTGGAACATGGGGCACAATCGAAGATATAGGAACCAGGACACCATCCAGATGGCCATCTATCGAAATCGATATAGCTGGAAATCCGCATATTGTCTATCGTAATGAATATTCCGGTAATTACCATGCTGCTCATAGATATAGGTCAGGCGGCTCATGGAATGGCTTCAATGGCGCAGATCATGATACGCTGGATGAATTTGTAACTGGTTCATCTACAGTGGAATTTACATCGATATTTATCGACAATAGTGACAATCTTTATGCTCTGTGGCTCTGGGAATCATCATTTTCTACGACACCCGATACTCTTAGGTTTCGCAAATATCGCGATCTAACATCGACCTGGCGACCGATACAGGCCATCTGGGGCAATACATCCTCCGATGCAAGGGCTAGTTTCAATGGCGATGTTGTGGCAGATGAGCTGGGCAATGTTTTTGTGCTATATCATGATTCGCAGAATATATATTGCGCAATATCGACCGATTTCGGCGAGACTTTTTTTCGAGATACCTTGCTTCAGGATGATAGCCAGGCCATAAATCCAAATGCAAGAGGTTCGAATTTTCCGCCATTTAATCGTCCTAACCGCGAATGTATCGACTATGTCTGGACATGGCTCGACCCGGATAGTGCGGTCAATTCACTGATGTTCGATAGGATGTGTATTTCCGAAGATATCATAGACAGCACGCATGTATGCGCCGAATTTGGAGAACCTGGCGAAAGCACCTATACATCCTGTTCCGATCAGGCGATCTATACATATATCCACTGCTGCGGCGGCGATACGATTCATTTGCTATCGGATACCAATACAGTCGATTATTTCGATTCGACCACAATGAGCTGGGTAACCCCCGTCTATCCGGCGGCATCGATTTGGGAGAGTTTCCGCAGGATCGATGCTGAATGGATATGGTTTGAATATCCTGCATCCAGCTATGAAAGCAGGTGGTTTCGGTCTTTTATGACGGCTTGTGATGAAATCGATTCGGCATATATCCATGTTCAATGCGATAATAAAGCACATATTTATGCCAATGGCAGCTATATCGACACCACACATGGCAATTCCGGCGGCGGTTATGATGGCTGGCGGACAAGATATGAATTCGACCTTACGCCATATCTTCATGGCGGAGTCGATACTATCGAGATTATTGGTGAGAATGCCAGTGGATATGCCGGCCTGATTTTCGAGATCGTTACTATTTGCCGTGCCGAATGTTGCGGAGAGATCGATGAATCGACAATAGATTATACATTAAACGGCATACCTTATAGCACTTCCGACCCCGAGCTTAATTGGGTAGGCGATAGTGTTCTTATATTTGAACCAATTCCGTCCGATACATTCGAAAATGGCGATACGATTACCGCCTGCCTCGAATATGCCGCCGATACATGCACTGGCATTTTCGACAGCACACTTTGTAGGACATTCTTTGTTGACCTTGCTCCGCCTGCGATATGGGATTTCTCACCTGTTCCAGATTCTACTGGAGATACATTATTGCCAGAGTTCTCATGGGCGATTTACGATTCTCTCTCCGGCCTTGATATTTCGAGTATCGAATTCTTTGTTGACAGTATTTTAGAAACTGTATCGGTTATTTGGGAAGATTCGCTCTGGCGATTTGATTATGCTCCTGATTCAGCATTGGAACGCGGTGATACATTATGGCTCTGTATCACAACAACCGACACTACATCGTACTGCGATGACAATATTCTCGATACCTGCTGGTACTATACCACTATTGCCTGCAGGATGCTGGATGTCTGGGTAGATTGCCCATTTCCATGCGGCGAATTCGTGTCCTGTGAGGATCAATCTATGACTTTTGGTATAACCGATACTGCTGGAGTCGGTATCGATAGCTCAAGGGCATATTTCACAATTATAAATCATCATTCAAGTGGTAGTGTGGATAGTTTCGGCCTGGAATTGCCTTCGCCATATATCGATTTCCGTTTTGGAGAGGATTCACTTTTGGTCCTTCGTAATAGCTGGCTCGATGGCGACAGTGTTACGATTATTCTGGATAGCCTATTCTCGGAAGATGGCTGCAAGACATTGCCCTGATTTTTTATATTACGCAGGGCAAGCTTTCAATCTAATAGCGACTCCAATTTCGATTTTTCGATTTTCCCGCCATGTGTTATGTAATATTCTTCGAGATCCAGAGCAAGGAGGGTTTTCAGGCTTTTCTCGAGTATTTTTTGATTGTGTGTTATTGGAGTTAGCCGAAGGCCTAATACTTTCATTGCGACATCGCCGATTATTGCGATTTTATCCTGCAAAATAATGCTGGCTGATCCATGAGTATGGCCGGGCGTATGGATCATATAGCCATCGATACCAAAGTGCCCTAGATCATATTTGCTTTCGAAGACAATATCTGGCTCGACTGATGGAAATCTATTTGTTCCAAAATCAACTAATAATGATACCAATCGATTTTTGCTTTTAATATTGGCATTTATACCTGATTTTATAAATTCTGATTCATTTTTCTGGCAAATTATCTTTGCTTGGGTCATTTGTGCTAATGTCTTTAGGCCACCTGTATGGTCGCTATGTGCGTGAGTTATTGCGATAAATGATACCTCTTCTAATTCTTTGCCGATTTCTTCGATTTTAGCGAATATTTCTTTTTCGCGCCCATGCATTCCTGCATCGATGATGAATAATTTATCATTTTGCTCAACGATAAAGACAGTCGTAGCAAACTGTTTTACTTCATGAATTTTCATATCCAGTAATTACCTCGCTATTTTTAATAATCAAGTTTGTAAATATTATTATGATTATTGGAGCTAATATCGATCCCTCGAAACCGAAACTTCCGCCCGTTATCCAATCCGGGCCGATATTTTTGATTTGTATAATTCCATTTTGTGTCGTCCCGCTAACTCCGAAGCCATAAATCGCTCCCATGGAATAATTCCACGCGGCATGGATTCCTATCAGGAACCAAAGGTCACGCGTTTTTTCATAGTAGATTCCTGCAAAGAGGCCGAAAACAAAAATCATGATGATACCCGGAATATAAAGGTTTGGGTTCATTGAATGAACCAATGTGAAAAGCAAAGCGGAAATTATTATAGCTTTTTTCTTGCTTTCTTTATCCATGAGTGTAGATAGAATATACCCACGAAATATAAGCTCTTCAGCGAAACCGACAAATATCATTATAATAAGAAATACAAAAAGAAAATAAGGATCGAATTGAAAACCATAGACTTCAATCTGGCCAGTCAAAGCCAAAATTATAAACCCAATCGATATTGCCAAAAATCCTACAAGTAGGCCGATTCCGAATTTTCGTAAAACATTCGGCCTATAAAGACCTATATCTTTGAAAGACTTATTATCGATTTTATTTCTAAAAAGCCTCGATGCGAAAAATGCTGCCACTGCCATAGAAAAATATAGTACAAGTAAAAACAGCATGGTATCAGGATTTGGCGAAAAGTTCTTGAAATCCTGCTGAAAAAATTCATGTCCATAGAATATTGAGAATATTATCGAAAATACTGTGGTAAGTGCAATAACTATTGCCAGTAATGTTAGTGCATAGAGCACTATCTTGCCGAAATTTGTCCTGATCCGTGGACGGACTTTTTCGGTTTTTTCCGCTGCAGATTCTTCTATTTCCGGCTTGGGTTTTTCTTGCTCGATATCTTTTTTATCTTGCATCTTTCTTACCTATTACAATTTTCGCAAAGAATTTGAAAAACGGCATTCTGCGTGCCAGAGGCACCAGATGGTTCATAAATCCTGGAATAATCACTGTCTTTCTATATTTTAGCTTTTTCAATGATATCTCCGCGACTTTATCGCTTTTCATCCAGAATATGCTCGGGATGTCATTCCTATCGAATTTTTCATATTCTTCTGTATCGTGGAAACCGCTATAAGTGAATCCTGGGCAAAGTGCCTGTATTTTGATATTCTTTCCTGCCAGCTCTTTCTGCAAAGCCAGCGAGAATGCATTCAGGAATGCTTTAGTAGCGCCATAGGTTGTATTTCCAGCGACATGTGTGTAAGCTGCTACCGATGACACATTTATTATGATACCGTTATCTTTGTCTATCATATTCGGCAATGCTGCATGAATAAGCCTTATTGTAGCAGAATCGTGCACATCGATCATCTTGATTTCATCTTCGATATCTTTTTCATAGAAATATTTGCTTGTTCCGAATCCGGCATTATTAATTAGCAAATCGATATCATTTTCTCGAATGAATTCGCATAGATTCGCAATTTGCTTCTCATCTGCCAGGTCGCATTGAAATACAATGATTTTGGTATCGTATTTTTCTTCCAGCTCTTTTTTTATATTTTGGAGAATTTCATCACGTCTTGCGACAATTATCAGGTTTGCGCCTTTTTGTGCGAGTATTTTGGTAAATGATCTTCCGATACCGCTGGATGCGCCCGTAATTAAGGCATTGCTATTTTCTAATGCAACATTCATAGGTTTTGAATATAATATATTATATGAATTTTCCAAGTTGAAAAACTATATTGACAAAATTCGATTATGTTCTATTTTATTCTCTTGGCGATGCCATCCATTGGTATTGTGCTTGAATGGAGAGATAGTCCTAATTGGTAAGGCGGCGGTCTTGAAAACCGCTATCGTTCAACGCGATGTGGGGGTTCGAGTCCCCCTCTCTCCGTGTTTTTCTTTTTAATATCATCGCAAAAATAGACTTGACAAGGGACTGTGACTTATCTTATGATATTCGTTAGAAGCGTTTGTGACCAAAATGTGTCTAAGCATGAGATAGGAGCTGCTATGAGTTCAATAAAAAAAAGGAATGGAATATACCATACAGATTTTCGCTATAATGGCAAAAGAATCAGAAAATCGCTTGGCACTAAGAACAAAGCTGAAGCTAATAGTAAATTTCAGCAGCTTTTAATCCATTTAAAGTCTGAAGATAATGAAGAAAAGCAACGAATTAAGCAAATCAAACTTAATGAAGCCTTTAATAAGTTTGACGAGTATCTTTTAACTAGAAGTAGTTCTCGCAATACATATAAGAGATATATTGGAAGCGTAAGGCTTTTCATTGAGTTTGTTGAAAATAAGCATGGAAATATTAATATCGACCAGGTATTATCTCGAGATTTCAATGATTTCCAAACTCAAAGATTGAAAAAAGTCAAACCGAAATCTGTGAATAATGATCGAACAGCAATTAATGAGTTTTTCAAATGGGCAGGTAACAATGATTATTTACATGTGAACCCTATGGATAAAACAAAATCTATACCTGAGAAAGACAATAGGGAGATTACATTTTATTCTGTGGATGAAGTCAAAGCAATCCTTTCATATCACAAAAATCCGCATAAATGGAAGGCTAGAAATAAAACTAGACACAAGCATGTTTATGAAAGATTATATCCTTTTTGGCTTGCTCTTTACTCTACAGGAATGCGCACAGGTGAGCTTCAGCATTTAGAATGGGATGATGTTAACTTAGAAAAAAACGAAATTTACATACGCTTTAAAGACGATTGGAAGCCAAAATCTTCCAAAGAGCGTGTTATACCTATAAATTCGCAGTTTAAAAAGGCATTCGAAATTCGTAAAGAGCTTTCTGAATCAGAAAAATATGTTTTCTCAAAAGGTGATGGTTCTAAGCTCAAGGATAAATATTTACTAGATAAATTAAGAGTGATTTTGAAAAATCTACATATTCAAGGTAATGTACATAAATTCAGACATACTTTCGCATCTCTTCACGCAATGAATGGCACTGATCTTCCAACATTGCAGAAACTACTCGGTCATGCAGATATAGCAACAACAATGAAATATGCACATTTATCCAATGAACATATTAAGAGACAAGCTAATAATTTGCCTGATTTAGTATAGTTAGAAGCCTATTGATTTTACACTGCTTCCATTCAAGCTAATTTTATTATATTTACTTTAGAGCTAGAGTGAGTAATAATGCACAAAGAATCAAACAAACCACATAGATTATTATCAATTGTTCTATTGATTTTCCCATCAGTGTTTCCATGTTAGCTGTGGTGATAGAAATGAAGATAATGATGATGGCTCATCCACTGGAGACTGTTTAGAGGTTGATGGTGTATTGCACCGCTTTATAAGGCGAGAAAGTGTCCTTAA
>JBKHBT010000075.1:0-16400 GCA_046542255.1 Candidatus Zixiibacteriota bacterium
TAAGTCCTCCACTTGGCCTTGAATACGATACGACTGTATCGACATACCAGCCGGTAGTAGTGTCGAATGGTGTCGAGCTGGAGTCTATATCAAGGATATAGTATCCACCGTAGTAGTTTGTATCGAGAGGATCGTCTCTGTAGTCTGGGCCGTAATCTGTTATTGCGGTTGTGTCCCATGACTCTCCGTCATCGGAGCTTCTGAGCAAGAAGATATTATTGGAATCTGGCCAGTTACATTCATATTCGCCCATATACATGTAAGCTACTGCGACTTCATCTCTTGTTCTTGCTGTAGCAATTTCACCTGATATTCCGCGGCTTTCGGCAAGTGCCTGTCCTTCTTCATCGAAAACAATATCGGAAGTTGTACCATCGATATCAACATTTCCGTGATAGTAACCCATATAATTTGGTGGTTCTATTCTTTCGCCATCGCAAAGAACTGTATCATTATTGCTGGTTGTTGTAAGTATATGAACATCCATATCTACATCAGAAATGGAAACAACCGGCCAAATGTCAGCAATGTCTGGTCTGTCTTCTGGGCATTCTGGTAGAGGAATGGTCGGTGGAGCAGGATCTGCTGGTGTAAAACCACCGTGAACAGCACATTCCATCTCGATAGATGCAACATCCCATGAAATCTGTGCATGTAAATCCCCTGCTGCAGAGTTTTGCTGATGATAGACTACATAGGGAGTACATCCCTGAGCATCAATTGTACAATAACCAGATTTATAGATTGCAGCATCGGCTCTAATTCCCTCGCCAGACCACTCTGGAGTGCCTTCTGCGGGGATATAGTTATATTTGATATTCCTTGATGAAAGGAGTGGATTCGGCGAATGCATCCATGCTACATGCGCCCCACCGAAATCATCGAGAGCGACATTTCTACCGAGTGTGGTATTATGCTGCATATCATAATATGTCGAGCCAACAGTCATTGTATCGCCGCCTAAGAAGTGGCTGAATATTGGAGCTGTTGTGTCTTCCAAAGCTTCTGCTGCTTTGAGAAGCATCGGGTCATTAGTAATTGGTTTGAGCTGATCTTGAGCTGGAACCGTTTTGAAACCGTTCTCTGCCTGGACATCGCTAAAATCTGAAATTCCGAATGCGATTCCAAACAACATGATGAGCATTAGTAAAGCCCATTTCTTCATGTTTTCCTCCTGAGTTTTATATTTGATCTTTGCATCATTTGTATAACTCCTATATGCACACAAACTTAAGATATAAAATCTATTTAATCAAGAATTAAATACCAAATAATTAATTTTTTTGCCTATTTATTAATCATTACTTCAAAATGAAGACTCTGGTTGATTCTAAAAACTTGCGTTTGTCGCAAAAATCTATCTTCGAAGCTCTTTTTATTCGCAAATCTCTACATCTTGAGAATTTTTATTTCTAATGAAACTGAGTACTATACCAGCAAAAATAATAAGAATAAGCACTAACCATCCGAAGACAAATTCCTGGCCGCGATTGGCAAAATCGCCATAGGGCTGTTTGATTCTGGCGCTTATTTCAAAGATTAGCATCAAAACAATACCAATCGGTGTCATCACTAATACGCATATATCCCAGAAATATGAAAAAAGATACCATAATTTGCTATGGAAATAATCACGGATTTTGCAGCTTTTATAGTATATGAGCATTGTGAAAACTTCGATAAAAACAACCGCCAGGACACCAGTTACGATAAGAGGTGTGCGGACATGATTGATATGCAGAACGGCAAAAACAAACATTATTACTGAAACACAAAATGTAATTATTCCGATTTTGCTGGTTTTCCAATATGAAATTCTATCTAGAAAGTCGCGCAATTTAGGAAGGCCGAATACAAGTGCTGCAATGAGACATTCTCCCAAAACCACCAAAGTCAAGCCAAATTGATTCATAAACCTGTCTGTGATGTCCAGCCAGTGAAGGCCTGCGCCGGTCAATAGTGGTAATCCCATAAGAAATGCCAATGCTCCAAGTGTAAGATTAGCGCGCTTATGTGACCATCCGAATTTGTCCTTGAATGACGATGTGACGGCTTCAAGTAAAGAGAATGCGCTATCTACTGCCAGAGTAAGAAGCATAATAAAAAATAATACTCCAAATAATCTCGGGAATGGCAGATTGCTAATAATTTCGGGATATGTAACAAAAGTCAAACCAGGCCCAGCCTGGACGACTTTATCTATACTAACACCATCGATATATGCTTTGTGCCCGAGTGCACCGAAAACAGCAAGGCCACCGACAAATGCAGTAAGAACATCGGCTATGCCAATAATAAATGCGTTTTGTACAATATCTGATTTTTTCGGTAAAAATGACCCATACGCAATCATAACTCCGAATCCAACAGTCAAGCTGAAGAAAACCTGAGTAATCGCTGCCAGCCAGAGTTGTGGATCGAGAAGTTTTCCCCAAACCGGTTTTAAATAATATGATAGGCCGATTCCTGCGCCGGGTAAAGTCATTCCCCGAATTGTAAAAAGTATTAAAAGCGCCCATGGGACAAGCACAGTAACATAGACGACTTTGCCGACTGTCTTTGTACCTTTCCAGATTGCAGCGACTACAAATATCCAGCTAATAATAAAGCCTATTAGAAGCGGCGCTCTGAAACCACCGACTTTCCATGTATTAGCAGGATCTGAACTGTCTGTTATACCAAGAAATGTATTATTGAAAAATCCGGCAGGGTCATCTCCCCATGCTAATGTCAATGAATGAACCGTGTAGTTTGCGCAATAAGTCATAATCACCGCATAGTAAGTAACAATAATAAAACCGACTCCAACTGCAAACCACCCAAACCATTCAAGAGTAGGGTGGATTTTCCTGAAACTACCCGGTGATGCCTTTTGATGATAGTGTCCAATTCCAAATTCAAGCATCAAAAGCGGAATACCTGCAATAAAAAGGCATAAAAAATATGCGACCAAAAATGCGCCGCCGCCATTGGCATAGCATACATAAGGAAACCTCCAAAGGTTTCCCAATCCGATTGCAGAACCAATAGCAGCAAGGAGAAACGATGTTCTACTACCCCAAAACTCTCTTTCACCTTTCATAAAACTCCTTAAAATAGAAAAGAGAGGCTCGAAAGCCTCTCTTCTTATCAGTATTTATTACTGGAGATTAGCCAATTCTTCTTTTATGACCTCGCTGAGTCTCTTCATACCATCTTCGATTTTGTCGGGATCAGATTTTGAGAAATTGAGCCTCATTGTGTTTTGACCTGTTCCATCTGGATGGAAAGCACTGCCTGGTACATAGGCCACATTTTTCTCAACAGCCTTTTCGAACATCTTTGTGGTATCCATACCCTTTGGAAGCTCTACCCAGAAGAACATTCCACCTGTTGGATGTGAAGTTTTGACTTCTGGTGGAAAATATTTGGCGATACATTCTTTCATTACCTGCATACGTTCGCCATATACATTCTTGATATTCTCGATATGGTCTTTGTACTTGCCGGTTTTTAGGTATTCAAGAAGGATATACTGAGCAAGTGTGCTGGAATGAAGATCAGAACCCTGTTTCATTTTAATGAATTTGTCGAGAATTTGTGTAGGGGCAACAACCCATGCAAGCCTAAATCCCGGACAAACCATCTTCGAGAAGGTGCTCATATAGACTACATGCTCTTTAGCCATCGTTACCATGGCAGGAGGTGGAGTTGGCTCTGTATATGTCAAAAGTGAATATGGATCATCTTCGATTACCGGGACACCATATCTTATGGAAATATCCAGAATTCTTTGGCGTCTTTCTTTTGATAGTGTCCTCCCATCTGGATTTTGGAATGTCGGTACCAGATAGATGAACTTGGGTTTATGCTCTTTGACAAGATCCTCTAATCCATCGACAATCATGCCACCTTCATCAGATGCCAGCGTATGGTATTCCGGGAAATAGGCATTGAATGCCTGAATTGCACCAAGATATGTCGGCTTGGATGTTATCACATGGTCATGATCATTCAAAAATACCTTGCCGCATAGATCAAGCCCCTGCTGTGAACCAGTAGTAATGAGAATTTCATTAGATTCTGTCTTAACGCCCTTATTGGTCATAAATTCGGAAAGAAACTCTCGCAAAGCTGGATAACCTTCTGTCGAGCCATATTGTAGTGCTTTCTTGCCATTTTCCTTAATTGCCTTAATAGCAGCCTCTTTGATATCTTCGACCGGGAAGAAATCTTCCGCAGGAAGGCCACCTGCAAAGGAAATGACCTCTGGATTCTGAGTTAATTTTAGTAATTCGCGAATAACAGAACTTTTCATCTGTTGCGCTCTTTCGGATAATATCCAATCCTTGCTCATAGAATCTCCTCCATAAATATAAATTTAACCTGTCCTAAATGAATATAATATTTTAGAGTTTGTGGTCAAGTCTTTTTCGTTATTTTTTTCACTTTTTAAATAGATATGGGCATATGCTCATTAATCAGTCTTTGCGAAACAAGATTCCCTCTTCTGTGATTATTCCATCGATCAATTCAATTGGCGTTACATCAAAAGCTGGATTGATGCCATCGGTGCCATCTGGTGCTGTTTGGCATCTGCCAAAGCTATTGAGTTCCTTGTTTTCTCGGAGCTCTATTTCAATTTCTTTGCCTGTCTTTAGATTTTTATCGAAAGTATTCGTTGGCGCTGCGATATAGAAAGGTATATTATTATGTTTTGCAAGGACAGCAAGCATATATGTACCGATTTTATTCGCTGCATCACCATTTAGGGCAATTCGATCGGCCCCTGTAACGATAAAGTCGATTTTACCAGTTGCCATAAGATATCCAGCCGCACTGTCGACATTGAGTTTGCATGGGATATTTCGTTTTTGAAGTTCCCAAATAGTTAGCCTTGCGCCCTGTAGAAGCGGCCTTGTTTCATCGGCATAAACCATCTCGACTTTTTCTTGCCTATGTGCTTCCGCAATAACAGAAAATGCAGTACCATCGCCGGGTGCAGCCAGAGTGCCGGTATTGCAATGGGTGAGGATATTTGCACCTTCGGGAACTACTTCTGCGCCATATTCACCAATTATTTTGGATCTTTCTTGTAATTGTTCTTTTAGAGAATGAGCTTTCTGAAGAATTTTACTCTTTGCATCATCGGCATTTTCTGCATTTTTCCATGTTTCTTGAGCTATTTCCAGTGCTGCGAATAGATCATGCGCAGTCGGCCTTGTTTTTGATATGCTCGAGCATACAATATCTAATTCATCGCCAAGCTCTTCGTAGTTGCCATTGAAATTCATAATACCTATATATGCACCATACAAGGCAGCTACTCCCAGATTTGGTGCACCACGGATGGATAAAATCTTGATTGCCTTTTCTACTTCTTTGAGTTTATTGATCCTTAGCCATTTTTCTTCATTCGGGAGTTTCGTCTGGTCGAGCAAAATTAGCTGACTATTTTCCCATTTGATTGGATCGAACATAATTTCCTTTCTATAAAAAAAGCCCACACCAACCAGCATGGGCTTTATGAATTTTATGTGTAGCTTCTATTTTATGAATGATATCGAGCCATCGATCGAATGGCTACCAGTTGTAATGCGGTAGAAATAGACACCAGACTGGAGTCCATCGGCATTCCATTCAACAGTGTTTTTGCCATGAGCGGCATTCTCATCGAGAATGGTCTCGACTTTGTGGCCCATTACATCGTAGATATCGACTGTGGCTCTGCCTTCTTCCGGCATGATCCAGCTAATCGCAACCTGCGAATTGAAAGGATTCGGATATGCGCCAATAAGCTCGAAGTTCATAGGAGCATTATCGACAAAGATGCGATATAGCCCGCCTTCGAGATTGCTAATCCTTGTATCATTGGTGATTGCCTTATCTCCTGAAGGCAGCTCGATCATAAGATTGCCGATGCTTTCTGGAATATCGAAAGTCAAATCAGCGTCATGCGGAACATTGATAGTCCAGCTCTTTACCGAGCTAACATCGCGGCGGAGCCTGAAGTCTGAGCGGCTTGCGAAAGCTTCACCAGCCGATTCATTCGGAAGAGCAGGCGGCATTACAATGTCCAAATGGTCGAGGCTGATGTCTGCATCGGCAGAATAGCCGAGCATAATTCGCTCATCATCGATATTGACGCCAAAGTCCCACTCAGGTGACGAAGGACGTGCATAAGACTTGCAATACATTCCACCGGATGGTACCGAAAGTATAGTATTATCGGTCACCATAACCCAGTATCCATGTCCCGGGAATAATGTGTCGGCGGCGGTATAGGTCTCGCAATCATAGCCGTAGATATCGCCGATTATGACATCGTCCAAGGTCGTGCAGATATCATCGACTGCGACAGGTTCACTGAGCGAGCCAATGATGTTCCATCCGCGATGGAGATTGAGATTATAGCTCTCGAGCGGTATTCCGGCAACTCTTGCGACAGTATCGGAAGAAGCAAATACCCAATATCCAACGCCATTGGAGAATCGGTCGATCTCTTCATAGAGCCTTCGCTGAGTATTGTAACCATAAGCGCCAACCGGCGAGAATGGGAATACTTGAGAAGGTTCCATCGAAGGCGGTACAGTTGACAGAGATACCAGATTCCAGCCGGCACACATTGCGGCATTACTGGTTGCGAAGTCCGGTGTCGTCCATTCGATGACTATGCTGTCTGTTTCGCCGATTGTGAAATAGGCTATAGTGTCTTCCTTCATATCGACTATATCATTCAATGTGAAATTGCCTTCTGGCAATCTTGTAGGATTCCAGCGAATCTCGCCTTCAGATTCTACGCCAGTAGTGTGAATAACCCATCGAACCGGTGGTTCCATTGCGCGCATATCGCGTCTTAGGCCGGTGATGTGCGGATAGCGTGGGTCATCTATCTGAAGCCATGAGTTGACATAATCTGGTGTTGGTGGTACAATCACAAGGTCGGAACCGGGTTCATAACCATCTGTGGTATGTGCACTTGCGCCGATAGCAAGGTCGAGGTCCCTGAGTCTTGGCTCGACACGGTTTATCTTCAGATTCATTATCCAGGTCTGGACATTCCATGTGGCGATAAAGATTCCATCATAGTAATCTACCATCGGGAAGCCTTCATTGAATTCAAAATCGACAATATCGAGATTGCAGAAATCGCCGCCAGAAGCATGACAAGGAACATAGCACTTGACCCAAATAAAAACGCCACCCATTCCAGCATCGATGGTCTCGCCAGAGATGTCTGCGCTGAAAGTTGCCGCTTCCGGGTCGATGTCGTATGTGCCTGTCCATCCGTCAGTTAGCGAAGAATCGTAAACCAGGTTAATCGGTACGAGAATATCCGGGTTGAATTGTAGCTCAAAATTTGCCGCATTGATCTGGCGGACTTCTGTGGTGTCCATCCAGAGCGGAATCAAGATTGTGTCGCATGGCGAAGTCTGATGTTCTTCGAACCATACGGTACGAGTAAGGAGCATAATCGGCCAGCGGAAGCATTCAATCCCTTCATTTGGCCCACACCATGCGCCATCGATAAGGTCGGCACCGTGGAAACAGACTTCTGCGGTGTCGAGCGTCTCGAAACCAAAGTCGGAAGTAGCACTTCCTGCGATATTGAGTGCGCCGCCTTCTGCGCCGCCGTCATATGTAATATATTCGCTGTCGAGGCCGAATGTATCGCCATTAATAGTAATGAAAGAAGCATCGGTATCGATGCCAGCGATATTGTCGGTGATTCCGAATTCGACTTCGAAGTCGTCTGTGAAGAAAGATGAATCTGGCAAAGGCCTTGGGCCTTCGGCATGTGGATGGTCGAGATCGACAATAAATTCGCTGCAAATCGGCTCTTCCATAGGACAGCCATTGATATCGGCGACATCTGTCAGGCAGAATGTAATCGTATCACCATCTTCCCACATCTCGACAGGATTGAATGATATAAGTGAATCCGCCAATGTCAGCTCATCGTCATCGGTGGTGTAAGCTACGCCATCGACAGTCAGTTCGACAGTGCCTTCATCCAGCGTATGCGGCTCTATTGCGCCGCGCACATTCATGAGAATAGTCTGGTCTTCGCAGGCGGTTATTCGTAGCTCCGGTGTCGGCATCATAACATGGCCCTCGGGGCCTATGCAGTGGCAATCTTCGGTAGTAGTGCAGCCAAAAATCGTATCTGCATAGCCATCGGATGAAGCGATAGCAATATTGAAGCATCTATCGCCACCGAAGCAAGTAGAGTCGATATTGATTGGCCAGCCGAATGAAACATTATCGCCATCTTCGAGGTTGCGGGCTATTTTGTCGATGGAAGCAAGCGGTGTAACACAAGAAGAGTCATTGACGATAAGCTGTCCATAGACAGAATCGATCGTTTCGCCGGAAGTATTAGTAAGTTCTATAGTGATATTGGCAAAGTCGGCGAAGTGAGTGATAACATCATCAAAAATAGTCGCAAAACCTTCATCGAGGTCATAAGTTTCACCACCAGTTGCCGAGGCAAGCCCGACATAGCGATTATAGGACCAGGTATAAGATGTGCGGACTCTTTCAGGGAAAAGGCTGTAAACATAAGTTCCTGAAGTGAGGACAGCATCGAGAACTTCAGTTGATGTGATTTCGGTTTCTTCATCACAGCAGCAACTTGAAGTTGGATAATCTGGATGATCGAAAGCGCAGGTTCCAATATCAGTAAACATTATGACTATATGAACTGCAAAAGGTCGCCAATTATAATCATTAATAGCCTGGTAAATGGCATCCAGAGAAGTTTCCGGGCCATCGGCACCACCAGATGCATTGCAAGGATCCAGTAAAGTGCGAAATTCGGTTACAGATGTCGTCAAATCATTAACATCCGGTGTGGATTCATCGAAATCCCAGACATTGCAACCATCGCCAAAAGTCACGCCACCAAAAGCATAGTCATAACCTTCTGCGACCATTGCATCTGCGAATGCATTTATTGTCGATTTAACATCGGTTAGCTCACCGCCCATTGAGCCAGTTGAGTCAATAGCAAAAACAATATCAAATGCGCCAAAGACACCACAACCCATATTCATTTCAAATACACCATCGAGAATGTCCTGCGGTGATAGGGCATGCATCCTATCGCTCTGGGTTAAACTTACCTCGCGAACTATCAGCTCGCCAAATACTGCGGTTGAAAGAAGCAGTATTGCTATCATAATCAAACAAATTCGGAATCGGCTATACATATAGGCCTCCCAAGGTTAGAAATTTTTATAAATATAATGACTAAGCCCGGTGCTTGTCAATTATTATTTCCTTTTCGAACGAAAGAAAATTAAAATTTTACGCAATATTTTAATATTTTTTGCAATGGATAATTCGAGAAATTTCAAGCTCTATAAAAAAAGCCCACACCAACCAGCATGGGCTTTATGAATTTTATGTGTAGCTTCTATTTTATGAATGATATCGAGCCATCGATCGAATGGCTACCAGTTGTAATGCGGTAGAAATAGACACCAGACTGGAGTCCATCGGCATTCCATTCAACAGTGTTTTTGCCATGAGCGGCATTCTCATCGAGAATGGTCTCGACTTTGTGGCCCATTACATCGTAGATATCGACTGTGGCTCTGCCTTCTTCCGGCATGATCCAGCTAATCGCAACCTGCGAATTGAAAGGATTCGGATATGCGCCAATAAGCTCGAAGTTCATAGGAGCATTATCGACAAAGATGCGATATAGCCCGCCTTCGAGATTGCTAATCCTTGTATCATTGGTGATTGCCTTATCTCCTGAAGGCAGCTCGATCATAAGATTGCCGATGCTTTCTGGAATATCGAAAGTCAAATCAGCGTCATGCGGAACATTGATAGTCCAGCTCTTTACCGAGCTAACATCGCGGCGGAGCCTGAAGTCTGAGCGGCTTGCGAAAGCTTCACCAGCCGATTCATTCGGAAGAGCAGGCGGCATTACAATGTCCAAATGGTCGAGGCTGATGTCTGCATCGGCAGAATAGCCGAGCATAATTCGCTCATCATCGATATTGACGCCAAAGTCCCACTCAGGTGACGAAGGACGTGCATAAGACTTGCAATACATTCCACCGGATGGTACCGAAAGTATAGTATTATCGGTCACCATAACCCAGTATCCATGTCCCGGGAATAATGTGTCGGCGGCGGTATAGGTCTCGCAATCATAGCCGTAGATATCGCCGATTATGACATCGTCCAAGGTCGTGCAGATATCATCGACTGCGACAGGTTCACTGAGCGAGCCAATGATGTTCCATCCGCGATGGAGATTGAGATTATAGCTCTCGAGCGGTATTCCGGCAACTCTTGCGACAGTATCGGAAGAAGCAAATACCCAATATCCAACGCCATTGGAGAATCGGTCGATCTCTTCATAGAGCCTTCGCTGAGTATTGTAACCATAAGCGCCAACCGGCGAGAATGGGAATACTTGAGAAGGTTCCATCGAAGGCGGTACAGTTGACAGAGATACCAGATTCCAGCCGGCACACATTGCGGCATTACTGGTTGCGAAGTCCGGTGTCGTCCATTCGATGACTATGCTGTCTGTTTCGCCGATTGTGAAATAGGCTATAGTGTCTTCCTTCATATCGACTATATCATTCAATGTGAAATTGCCTTCTGGCAATCTTGTAGGATTCCAGCGAATCTCGCCTTCAGATTCTACGCCAGTAGTGTGAATAACCCATCGAACCGGTGGTTCCATTGCGCGCATATCGCGTCTTAGGCCGGTGATGTGCGGATAGCGTGGGTCATCTATCTGAAGCCATGAGTTGACATAATCTGGTGTTGGTGGTACAATCACAAGGTCGGAACCGGGTTCATAACCATCTGTGGTATGTGCACTTGCGCCGATAGCAAGGTCGAGGTCCCTGAGTCTTGGCTCGACACGGTTTATCTTCAGATTCATTATCCAGGTCTGGACATTCCATGTGGCGATAAAGATTCCATCATAGTAATCTACCATCGGGAAGCCTTCATTGAATTCAAAATCGACAATATCGAGATTGCAGAAATCGCCGCCAGAAGCATGACAAGGAACATAGCACTTGACCCAAATAAAAACGCCACCCATTCCAGCATCGATGGTCTCGCCAGAGATGTCTGCGCTGAAAGTTGCCGCTTCCGGGTCGATGTCGTATGTGCCTGTCCATCCGTCAGTTAGCGAAGAATCGTAAACCAGGTTAATCGGTACGAGAATATCCGGGTTGAATTGTAGCTCAAAATTTGCCGCATTGATCTGGCGGACTTCTGTGGTGTCCATCCAGAGCGGAATCAAGATTGTGTCGCATGGCGAAGTCTGATGTTCTTCGAACCATACGGTACGAGTAAGGAGCATAATCGGCCAGCGGAAGCATTCAATCCCTTCATTTGGCCCACACCATGCGCCATCGATAAGGTCGGCACCGTGGAAACAGACTTCTGCGGTGTCGAGCGTCTCGAAACCAAAGTCGGAAGTAGCACTTCCTGCGATATTGAGTGCGCCGCCTTCTGCGCCGCCGTCATATGTAATATATTCGCTGTCGAGGCCGAATGTATCGCCATTAATAGTAATGAAAGAAGCATCGGTATCGATGCCAGCGATATTGTCGGTGATTCCGAATTCGACTTCGAAGTCGTCTGTGAAGAAAGATGAATCTGGCAAAGGCCTTGGGCCTTCGGCATGTGGATGGTCGAGATCGACAATAAATTCGCTGCAAATCGGCTCTTCCATAGGACAGCCATTGATATCGGCGACATCTGTCAGGCAGAATGTAATCGTATCACCATCTTCCCACATCTCGACAGGATTGAATGATATAAGTGAATCCGCCAATGTCAGCTCATCGTCATCGGTGGTGTAAGCTACGCCATCGACAGTCAGTTCGACAGTGCCTTCATCCAGCGTATGCGGCTCTATTGCGCCGCGCACATTCATGAGAATAGTCTGGTCTTCGCAGGCGGTTATTCGTAGCTCCGGTGTCGGCATCATAACATGGCCCTCGGGGCCTATGCAGTGGCAATCTTCGGTAGTAGTGCAGCCAAAAATCGTATCTGCATAGCCATCGGATGAAGCGATAGCAATATTGAAGCATCTATCGCCACCGAAGCAAGTAGAGTCGATATTGATTGGCCAGCCGAATGAAACATTATCGCCATCTTCGAGGTTGCGGGCTATTTTGTCGATGGAAGCAAGCGGTGTAACACAAGAAGAGTCATTGACGATAAGCTGTCCATAGACAGAATCGATCGTTTCGCCGGAAGTATTAGTAAGTTCTATAGTGATATTGGCAAAGTCGGCGAAGTGAGTGATAACATCATCAAAAATAGTCGCAAAACCTTCATCGAGGTCATAAGTTTCACCACCAGTTGCCGAGGCAAGCCCGACATAGCGATTATAGGACCAGGTATAAGATGTGCGGACTCTTTCAGGGAAAAGGCTGTAAACATAAGTTCCTGAAGTGAGGACAGCATCGAGAACTTCAGTTGATGTGATTTCGGTTTCTTCATCACAGCAGCAACTTGAAGTTGGATAATCTGGATGATCGAAAGCGCAGGTTCCAATATCAGTAAACATTATGACTATATGAACTGCAAAAGGTCGCCAATTATAATCATTAATAGCCTGGTAAATGGCATCCAGAGAAGTTTCCGGGCCATCGGCACCACCAGATGCATTGCAAGGATCCAGTAAAGTGCGAAATTCGGTTACAGATGTCGTCAAATCATTAACATCCGGTGTGGATTCATCGAAATCCCAGACATTGCAACCATCGCCAAAAGTCACGCCACCAAAAGCATAGTCATAACCTTCTGCGACCATTGCATCTGCGAATGCATTTATTGTCGATTTAACATCGGTTAGCTCACCGCCCATTGAGCCAGTTGAGTCAATAGCAAAAACAATATCAAATGCGCCAAAGACACCACAACCCATATTCATTTCAAATACACCATCGAGAATGTCCTGCGGTGATAGGGCATGCATCCTATCGCTCTGGGTTAAACTTACCTCGCGGACAATTACATCGCTAAATACTGCTGTCGAGAGAAGCAGTATTGATAGAACAACCAAACAGATAAAAGACCGGTTGAACATAAAAACCTCCCATCAAAGAATTTATAAAATACACTAAAACCAAGTTTGCAGGATGATATCGGCTATTTCCCTCCCGAATTACCCCATGATATAGTTATGTCTATAAGTATTATAGAGATTATTTTGATAATTTCAAGTATTTTTTTTTAGTTTTACAAGATAGTTGCAAGAGAAGTCCTCTTTTAAAGCCATTTAAATAACATAGATATAATACTTAATATATATATCAAAAAGGCTTTACGGATGTTTTAGCCTGAAAAGTATAACAATGCGGAACAGCTCATTGTCTGATTTACCATGATTATTTGCGATAAAAAAAGAGAATTGTTAATTTTCTGTTAAAAGTAAGATTTATTTTACTTTTTCTATTGACAGGATTTTTTCTGTCGATATATTTTCTTCGAGTTTTTACTGAACGAGTCTGCAATAATGCAGTCCAAAAAGCAAAAGGAGGCTTTTTGATGACAATAAGAACCAGAATCCGCACCTTCTCCGGTGATGGAAACGTTAGAAAGGGGAGTCTCTTTGATTAAATAATGAGCGACATACTAATATTTAATTGAAGGACGAGCACCCTAAAGATGATGCTCGTTTTTTTGTTTTAAACTCCCCGGACGGCCTAAAAAGCTTCCGGGATTTTTTTTGAAAACTTAAATCTCATATAAATGGTTGCCCGAACAACCAAAAGGAGGAGAAATGTTTAATATTAAACATTCAACTGCAGTAAGATGCGATGGTGCGATGAAGAGATTTCGTACCAAAAAGAAAAATGGACGTGGATTTCGCAATCTATTTGAATTCGAATATCTTCAGGCCATCGATGATGTTTCATTCGAGGTCAAAGAAGGCGAGATTTTCGGGATAATTGGGCCGAATGGAAGCGGCAAAAGTACGCTCATAAGAATGCTCTCGACCCTTCTTCTGCCCGATGAAGGCGAGATTATGATCTTTGACAAAGATGTTACCAAAAATACGCTGGAAGTCCAGAGAATGATAAACCGTGTTTCGGTGGATGCATCATTCTTCAAGAAGCTCTCGGTTAGAGAAAATCTGGGCTATGCTGCGAGGATTTATGGAGTACCCAAACGAAAATCGCTTGCAGAAGCCGAAGAAACGCTTATCGATTTCGGATTGGATGAAAGCAAGTTCGATTCTTCGGTTCAGGATTTATCTCGTGGGCAGCAGCAGATGGTGTCTATAGCGAGAAGCCTGATGTCGAAGCCAAAACTTCTGCTTCTGGATGAGCCTACTACCGGCCTGGATCCACAGAGCAAAAGAAAGGTGCAGAAATTCATCAGCAAAGTATCAAAAAATGAAAGAACAACCATAATCCTGACTTCACACGATATGGACGAAGTCGAAAAACTCTGCGAGCGAATAGCCTTCATAAAAGACGGAAAGATCTGGGGCGAAGGTTCGGCAGACGATTTGAAACAAAGAGTGAAAACAAACAGTCTTGAAAATGTATTCCTATCGCTCACCGGTGAGAAATTTGAGGAAGTAGCATAAGTAAATTTCGGGCAACTTATGAGATAATACCTCCCAAACTCACCCGGCGATTGGAAAAGGAGAAAGAAATGTTAAAAACAATAATTTCCGAGATTCCGAAAACTTTCGCATTCGTCGAAAGAAATGTAAACCTTGTGCGTCGTTACTTCGCATGGGAGGTTGTATTTATGTCCTATTCCATCGTAAATGCTTTGACCATTGCGTTTATTGGTGTTACAGAGGGCAAAGAGCAGGTTCTGTATTTGGTCGTTGGCGCTCTTTTATGGGGTTTTTTGAGCGTTCTATTCCACGAAGTCGCCGAGGCGGTGGCTTATGAAAGATGGGAAGATACCATAGAGTTCACATTCGCAGCGCCGATTAGAAGATTGACATATCTATTTGGAAATAGCCTTTTCGCTGCGATGTATGGACTCGCACGAAGCATTATTTTGCTAATCGTGGTAATATTTATCTTCCAACTCGAGATCGAGCAGGCGAATTTCCTGGGAGCTGCGCTGGTGCTATTCGCATCGAGCCTTAGCTTCATTGGCCTTGGCCTTGTAGCAGCAATTTTGCCGCTTATCAGTCTCGAGCGTGGCGCTCAGGCGACTCATATATTCCAGGCGCTACTGCTTTTGGTCAGTGGAGTTTATTATGATGTGTCGGTGCTTCCCGGCTGGCTTCAGCCGCTTTCGAAGATTTCGCCGGCGACATATACGCTTCGCGCCATGAGAGCAGCGCTTATGGATGGCGCATCATGTGCAGAACTATTGCCACAGATTCTCCTCCTGATTGCAATCGGCGCAGTCCTGATTCCGCTTGGATATGTAACCTTTTCGATAGGAGAACACTATGCAAAAATTCACGGAAAACTCAAAAGAGGCGGCTAATTTGCTATCAAAATTTGGAAAATTATCCATAAGAGAACAAAATAAAACTGACAGATTCGAAACGATATTCGATGACGTTGCTAAAATAATCGATAATGATAAAAACAAGGGATTCAATAATGAGAAAAGAAATTTTCATGCCACAAGAAAGCGAGCTACTAAGAGCAAGCTCCGAACCACTGGAAGCTCTCGCCTGCCTCGACATGGCGGACATTGAGCTTTACAGAAGCATGATGGAGCAGAAAAAGCGCAAAGTAGATGATAAGTTGATGTATATTATGTTTTGACAATAACTAAATCCCCTCATTTTTGAGGATGGGATTTGGAAAGAATCATTCACAAACCCTCGTCTTTTGAAGGCGGGGGTTTTTTATTGTCCGAATCTTGATTTTCTTGATTAAAGAATTTTTAGGATTGGAAATGATCATTTTAAGCATAATTCAGCCTTTTAAAAAAATAGCAAATAAGCACATAAATTGTAAATGGATAATGTATATATAGCTTTTAGTTCATCAATTTAGGTGACGTGTTTTAGGGGAGATGGCATTTATATGCATAGAGAATTTTTCACAGCAACCCTCCTATTACCCATTTCTATTGATGAAATGAAATTTGTAGTACATTATTTATTAAATATTGCAAAATTCTTCGAAAAAGTCAAATAAATATTTGTTAAGCTATGGTATTTTAAATAATATTGGCTTTGTGGAAATTTTTCTGAGTAATTTTTGGAAATTATTAAATAATACTTGACTCACAAGCTTATCCTTAACTATAATATTAAGGTAAAAATAATGAAGGTTTTCTTAATTAACCGTTTTTTAGAACTAAATAGAAATAGAAATATTTTAATGAAGGAAAATATGTTTTAAATATGAGAGTTTTTAAAATTAGCAATAGTTGTGTTTATAAAGAGTTCAAAAAGAGAAAATTCCAAGACACGAATACAGAAAAAATTT
>JBKHBT010000076.1:0-16279 GCA_046542255.1 Candidatus Zixiibacteriota bacterium
TCATAATACACATTGTCTGACTTTTACCAGCGAATTTCGGTAATCCATTTGCCTTAAATATGATAGCAAAATACCTAAGAATGTTGAGATTTTATGAAGTATGACAATGTGTCATAATACACATTGTCTGACTTTTACCAGCGAATTTCGGTAATCCATTTGCCTTTGATATTGATTGAATCGCCATAGAAGAAACTTCTTTCGGCATGAATCATATCAATTATATCACCGGATGTATAGGTGGAATCACCATCCGAATCGCAATATGCCCAGAGTTTATAAGTACCCTCAGAAAGGCCGGCAGCTATATATCCGCTGTCGGTTGGTTGAAGGGCTTTTTCGTAGAGGCTCTTGCGACGAAGCATCATGATAAAATTCTGGCAGGGCGAATCAGAAAGCTCCAGCACAAGGCTTCCGGTGCTTCCAGACTTCTTATATTGGAAATTCTCCCATAAAGTGTCAGAATAGCTCTTGCCATTATAGCCAAGTGCATCCGAAACTTTCCACCTGGCCTTCCAGACAGCAAAATCGATACTGGAAAAATCAGGATAAAAAGCCAATGTATAGGGATTCACAATTTCTGATTTGCCGGGAATCGGGATAAAACTCGTATCGATTCGGGCAGTATCTTCGGAAGTGTCCAGTGTATCGAATTTATATGCCTGTGCAGAAATGGCACCTCGCTTTATAGGATGTTTGAATTTGGTCATATAGATATTTTCTTCATCCGGCGATATATTTACACGGGGGAATCTTTCTGTGATATATGGACTTAATGTATCCTTTTGCCCATCGATCTCTAATTGCAGTGAATCGATATCTATGCGATTGCCATCTTTTGACAGGAGATTTGTGATTTTGATTTCATACTCTCCCGCATCGATTGGCTCATCGAAGAAAAAGACTATATCTTTATACCTTCCATAGCCGGGCAATATCCTAAAATCACCAAGCTCTGGTTTGGCTTCTATCGCCGTTTTTTCGGATATTCCCGCCTCCTGCGAAAGCTTTACCTCGATCGAATAATCATCCTTCTGAGAAATCATCCTGACATAAAGGCCGAGTGTATCATGACTGGTCATAATCATGAAAAAGTCCAAAGAATCTGCGCCGAATGTGGATACGCTGTCGTGGAAAATGCAATATTGGCCAACAATATTCGGAATATTTTTTCCATCCAGTTTTTCAAATCCAGCCAGAATGAATCTGTCATCGGGAAGATAATCTATTTCGAAAAAGCCCATCGAGTCTGTCCATGAGATATAATCCGGTTTTCTAAGAGAATCATAGGGAATTTGCCACATTGTAATAGGCTTGAATTTGGCCGGCATGATCTCTTCATTGAATAATTTTCCAGATACGCTAAGGGAATCGATATATCCGCCGGTTGAAAAGGCGATCTGTTTGCCCGACTCGAGTTTATTGTTTCTTAAGTCGGTTACTTCAGTAGAAATGGTAACAATGTATGTAGTATTATCGAGTAATGGAGCCTCTGGCTCGAGAATAAATCCCTTGCCTTTTTCCTTAAAGCGAAATTCCGGCACTGGCGGTGATATGAAAATATCATTTTTCTCGAGTTTTATTCTTTCAGAAAATTCAGCCTCGAAAACTATATCATTAGCAATATTAACTGATTTATTTTCTGGGAAAGTGGTTATGATTTCGGGTGGTTTTGTATCTTTTGGCCCTCCGCCCGGAGCAGCCTGGCTGGCGCATCCGCTGATTAAATATATTGCTAAAAAAGCAATATTACATATCAATATCGCTGGAATGTATCTGCAATTTGTCATAGAACAGAGATTTCTCTTAATCTATCTATTATCGATGGCAATTGCTCCAGGACATATTGCACTTCTTCTTCGGTATTATCGATGCCAAATGTGAATCTTATGCTGCTATGGCAAAGAAGAATATCGATATCCATGGCTTTGAGCACATGCGATGGTTCTAAGGATTTCGATGAGCAAGCGGAGCCACTCGATGCATAGATACCAGCTAAATCCATAGAAAGCAGAATCGATTCGCCTTCTATTTTATCGAAAGAAACATTTAAAAAGCCCGGCAACTTGATCTCTGGATGGCCATTGAAATGTACGCCTTCTATTTTTTCCTTCAGGCCTTCTCGAAGTAATTTCTCGAGGCGGTTTAGTCTCTTTTTGTTTTCCTGCATATTTTCCATAGCAATTTCGAGCGCTTTTGTCATTCCGATTATACCGGCGATATTTTCTGTGCCTGCGCGCTTCTTGCGCTCCTGTGCGCCGCCATGGATCAATGGCTTGACTTTAGGGCGAGTTCTATTATTCATATAAAGAAAACCCGTGCCTTTGGGGCCATAAAATTTATGTGCCGATGCCGATAACATATCGACATTTTCAATATCTAATGGAATTTTGCCCACTGCCTGCACAGCATCCGTATGGAAAAGGATGCCCTTATCATGAGCAATAGAGCCAAGCTGAGAAATCGGCTCGACTGTGCCGACTTCATTATTGGCATACATTATCGATGCGACTATCGTATCATCGCGTATAGCTTTCTCAAATTCTTTAGGATCGGTCATGCCAAATCTATCGACAGGAAGATAAGTTGTTTCAAAACCGATGTCCTCGAGAAAGCGGAATGTCTCCAATACAGCTTTATGCTCGATTTGTGTGGTGATTATATGGCCTTTTTCTTGAATTCGCTTGAAGCAACTTCCCTTTATTGCAATATTGTCAGCTTCGGAGCCACCGCTGGTAAAATATATTTCATTCGGTTTTACATCCAAAAGCTCTGCTATCTTCTCGCGAGAGCTTTCAATAATCTCCCGCGATTGTCTGCCAATTTCATGCAATGATGAAGGATTTGCATAGATATCATGGAAATACTTCTCCATGACCTTAACAACATCATGATGTACTGGTGTCGTAGCACTATGGTCGAGATAAACATGACGGTCGGGCATATTCCTCCTTAGGTTTATATCAAGCATAATTTAGGCAAAAAAAAAAACAGAGTCAATATTTAAGATATATTAAATACCAACTCTGCCTGACTTATAAGATTTCTGAGAAACAAGAAAAACTATAAAAGCTTACTTTTCCAAATACTTTGGAGTATTTTTGGAATAAAGCCTTCCAGATCTTGCTACAGATTCTAGAGGATAGCTATCGAAATATACCTGAATCCTATCCTCGGGTACATTGGTAACCTGAGAAAAAATTCTGGTAACCTTTTCGGCGATAATCCCTTTCTGTGCCTCTGTCATCTTTGTGCTCTGAATTGTGATAGCAGGCATCTAGCCTCCATTCTAAATTTTGCGACTTTTCGTCTTTGTTAACATTATTGAACATTCGATAATCATTTTTAGCAGGAATTAATAAATATTGCCATAAAAAACAAATTAATAAGGCAAGGCAATAATTACTTGAAAGCCTGCTTCCTTATTGTGATAAAATCAATTGCTCTTGCGTTTTAGTATCGGCATGTTACTAACTTTTCAAGACCTTATCTTGAATAATATAGTTATTTATTTATTTTTCGCAATAGAAAAATTATGATAACTCATAAATATTTGCTTTACAACTAATATTTCTTCTGTATTAATCTTTTTGAGTTAGCGAACCCTTTTTTATTTTATTGTCGTTCCCATTGTTTAATATTTTGTTATATTCGATTAAGCAAACGATTGATATTGTGGATTTTAATTCGGATTGTAGAATAATCTTTTGCACAAAAAGTGTGCAGAAGCTTGAGCCGATATGCCTTTTTTGAGATTTAGTTTTACATAAGTTGTTAATTTATTTATACTTACATAAGTTGGCATATTAAATGCCATTCTAATTAGTGAAACAAAATTAATCCGGAAGGAGATAAAATGAAAAGCCGGGCACTACAAATTCTGTTGATATTAAATCTTATCACTTTTGCCCTTGCCTTCGATGGAAGATTCTCGGGCGGCAAAACAGATGACGACAAAACACTTGCGCCATATTTCCATATCGAAGGTGAAGATGCCTTAGAAAGCCTGCCACTTCTCTCTACAACAGCCGATGTCGATATCGCAGGGGTAATTGCAGATGTCGAAATCACACAAATATACAAAAATGACGGGGATAGACCAATAGAGGCGGTCTATATTTTCCCGGCTTCCACAAGAGCCGCCGTCTATGCCATGAAAATGACAATCGGCGATAGGACAATAGAAGCCGAAATTCAGGAAAAAGAGCAGGCAAGAAAGAATTATGAGCAGGCAAAACAGGAGGGCAAAAGCGCATCACTTCTCGAACAAAAGAGGCCCAATGTCTTTCAAATGAATGTTGCCAATATTATGCCCGGCGATAGAATCGAAGTCGTCCTGTCATATACGGAGCTTCTGGTGCCAGAAGACGGAATCTATGAATTTGCTTTTCCAACTGTCGTTGGCCCGAGATATTCCAATACAAAAGAAGAGGATGCAACCGGCGATGAATCATGGGTCAAAAATCCTTACCTTCACCAGAATAAAGAGCCGACATATGATTTCGATATCAATGTCGATCTTTCGATAGGCCTGCCTATTCAGGACATAAAATGCGAGACACATGAAACCGATATCGCCTACGATGGCAAATCAAATGCCACTGTAAAACTTGCAACTAAAGAAAAATCCGGTGGAAATCGCGATTTTATTTTGCGATATAAACTTTCAGGAAGGCAGATTCAGGAAGGGCTTTTGCTTCATGAAGGCAAAGATGAGAATTTCTTTTTGATGATGGTTCAGCCGCCCGACCGCATCAAAACGCAGCAGATACCTCCAAGAGAATATATCTTCATAGTCGATATCTCCGGTTCTATGCATGGTTTTCCTCTGGATATTTCCAAACAATTGCTTCGCGATTTGATCGGCAATCTTCGCCCCGGCGACTATTTCAATGTATTGCTCTTTGCCGGCTCCTCTAGTGTGATGTCCGAAAGATCGCTTCCGGCGACAGAAAGCAATATCGAAAAAGCCATAAATACCATAGATAATCAAAGAGGCGGCGGTGGCACAGAACTATTACCTGCATTGAAAAGAGCTTTAGATTTGCCACGCGAAGAAGCCCTATCCAGGACGATAGTTATTGCGACAGATGGCTATGTTTCTGTCGAGCGGGAAGCTTTCGATATCATACGAAATAACCTAAACCGTGCAAATTTCTTTGCTTTCGGCATCGGTTCCAGCGTAAATCGATTTCTTATCGAAGGAATGGCAAATGCCGGAATGGGCGAACCTTTGATAATCACAAAACCCGAGCAGGCAAAAAAGCGCGCTGATAAGTTTCGCCAGTATATTCAATCGCCGGTTCTAACACAGATAGAGGCCCAATATATGAATTTCGATGCCTATGATATAGAACCACTTTCGATACCGGATGTACTCGCAGAAAGGCCGATTATTGTATTTGGCAAATACAGAGGCAAGGCCAAAGGCACAATCGAAATTAGCGGTTATACTGGAGAAGGCCATTATAAAAAAACTATCGATGTGGATGAGTATCGTCCATTGGAAGAAAATTCGGCGATCCGTTATCTCTGGGCGAGACATAAAATACAAATCCTATCCGATTATCATAGACTCGGTGATCCAGATCGAAAAGAAGAAGTAATCGAGCTGGGATTGAAATATAATCTCTTGACACAGTTTACATCTTTTGTGGCAATCGATTCTGAAATTCGCAATCAAGATGGCGAGCAGACTACAGTCAAACAGCCGCTTCCGCTGCCACAGGGCGTGTCCGACTATGCCGTTGGTGGTAGCAATGCGATGAGCATGAAAAGATATAAAACACCTGCACCTTCATCTCCACAATATGATGCTACAACGCATGAAAAAACGCCAACACTCAAGCCAGTAGATCTCAAAGGCAAAATTCAGATGAGTATCAGCAAGGTCTCCCTCGCAGGATTTCTCACCAAATCCGAAATTTCAGATTTCATTGAATCTAATGAAGATGCCATATTAAGCTGCATAAGCGGTGAAAAGGGAAGTGTAAAAATTCGATTAGTCATAGATAGTAATGGTGATATATTGCTCGAGAAGATAAGTGGCAAATCACTATCTACAAGAGCGATAAAATGCCTGGAAAATTATTTTGAAAATCTAAGCATTGATGAAGAGATAGAAAGCAAGACTACAACTGAAATATTGCTCGAGTTCAAATAGATACTCTATTAGAAAAATATTTAAATCATATACATAGATGAAAAAACGGCTCGAAAGGGCCGTTTTTATATTATTCGAAAAATCCAATATCCAGGATTTGCTCGATTCTTTTTTCTCGGTGAGAAGACTTGAAGCCGGGGAAAGTTTTTGTTTTGAGGCGGAGCAGATTATTTTCATCGGAGAGATATTCTTCGGAATTGCAGCCATCTATCCCACAAAGCGCTATTTTAATTTCATTCTGTGAATTACGGATTTCATCAGCGATTTCATCATCGTAGAAACCTTCTGGATAATAGAGAGTATTAGGGAAATCATTGCAAATTGCTCCAAAGAAATCATTAGCCATCGAAATATTTTTGATGACTTCATCTTTGTGTCTTTTCAGAGGCGTACTTTCCAGCGATGTATTACCTATTATAACCTCGTCGAATTCTTTGAAAATTGCAAGCTCTTCGATATTCATAGGCCTATCAAAGTCTGACTTTGGCCAAACTGCGTACTCAGAATACTTTTCATTTATGAAACGGATAATATCCTGGTTATCTCTTGTGGAAAAAATCTTTATTCTTTCTCTTATTCTTTCTGGCTTCATTCGATTTATTTCATTTCTATATATGATATCTTCCCAGAAAGCAAAGCCTGTTTTTATGTTATACGGAATCGGAAAAAATGTAGCCTTTGCATTATGTTTCTTTAGAACATCGACAGCGAGGTAATTATTGTAGTATCCACCTTCGAAAAAGATAAGCACATCGCGTCCCGATAGTTTATTATCCAAAATATCCTGTGGAGAGACAATTTGAAAATTTTCTGATTTTGTATGCCTTATAAATTCATCGAATTCTTTGATCAAACAAAACCGCCCCGGGTCAGTCACCATGTCGATATTGTAATAATCTTCACAAAGGCCATTAAACTTCACGCAAATCAGCCCATTTCTTGTAGGAGTGATTATATTGGCAATTCTCGATGCTCTTAATTTATTTTTTTCAAAAGTCTCTCTGATTCTTCCCATATTCTTGTCTATTTCCAAACCTTTCCAAAAGTCAATTTACAGCTATTTATTCATTTTGTCAATGCTAAGATTTTATCCAGACCATGCTTCATAATAGCTAAAACATCCGTAAAAGCATTTTTCGATTACTTCGACAGGCTCACGGGTGAGTTCTAAAGAGATTATGTCAAATTACTCTTACATAACTATATTGTATCTAAACCTGGTTTTAGAAGAGATTTTGATATTGCTAGTTTTTCTATTTTTCAAAAATAATAAGGCACTATGGTTTATATATATAGAGATTGACTTTTATGATTTTTTTCTATATATTTTCATTCAACTAAATGTGTAAATGGGGCACATTTTACATTTTTTTAGGCTATGCTGATGTATCTTTTGTTATTTGGTTTATTGTTTTACCAAAACAACATTGGCTTAGATAGATATAAGGGTAGAATGGGAGAGAATATTCTTAAAATACGTTGTCAGTTTTCGGCAATCTATAATCAAAAAAATTGTATTGAATGATAGTAAATCAACTAAATTATCGAATTACAGATGGTTATATGAATCTAAAAATCTAATATTTAAATTAAATACCCAAGGCTATATGCCGATAAATTTTTCAAATTGAATGGGAAAAGTAAATAATATGAACAAAAAGGAGGAAAAGTGAAAAGACTAGTCATACTAGGACTCTTGCTTTGCATTGCTTTAATGGTAGCCGAGCCCCACCGGGTAAGCTATCAAGGAAAAATTACGAATGCTTATAATGTAGGTGTTTCAGGCACTTATGATATAACATTCCGTATTTACGATGATGGAATTTATGGAACCAGGCTGGATATGACCACAGTCTCGGATGTTCCTGTTGATAAGGGTTTATTCACCGTGTATTTTATGGTAGATTTAACACCCGAACAATTGTCTTCAGACCTTTGGCTGGATATTGAATTCGATGGCGAAAGGATGATTCCAAGACAACTCATCACATCGGAAATCAAAGCGGTTTATTCCGAAAATGCAGGATATGCTATCTCGGCAGACTCATCGCGAATAGCAGGGACTGCCTATTTTACAGAATATGCTGATTCATCGAGAATCTCGGCGAGTTCTTATTTTGCCGAAGAAGCGGATTCTGCCAGAATTGCTTATGAAGCCTATATAGCCGATCAGGCTGACACTTCCAGAGTCGCTGGAATTTCTCATTGGGCAGAATATGCAGATTCTTCTCGAATCGCAGCAACAGCAAATTATTCAGATACTGCCGGCGCAGTCAATTGGGACGATATTCAGGGAATGCCGGATGTCCTTATGGCAGGCATGGACCTTCAGGATGTAATTTTCGTCGCTAAAAATGGCGATGATGCAATTGCAGACGGTTCTCATCAATTGCCATATCTCACAATCGGCGCAGCAACCGCAGATGCCAGCGGTGGCGAAGCGATTGTTGTCGCTCCGGGCACATATTCCGAAAATGTTACTCTCCCTGCGAATTGCAATTTCTATGGCTATGGACAGGGCAAGACAATTATCGATGGACATATCACAACAACCTCCGGTACTTGTGCACTCCAGGATTTCAGCGTCCTGGATCCATGGACTATAACTTTAAATACCACAACCAGTGCCGTAAATATTTTCACCTATGGAAATGTAGAAGTCGATGGGGATTTACAGGCATTTAATTTAACCATATGGGAAAGAACCGGTACTGCTCCCGCTCTTAAAGTTAATAGCGGTATTGTCAGCATTAATTCAGGTACAATCAAAGACGATGCTGGCGGTGGCCATGTTGTTATCAGGCAATATGGTGGGCAAATAGTTCTCAATACCACACAGATATTGGGTGGATTGCCATCCACAGCCATTATCAATTCATCTGGCGGCAATTTTGTTGCAACCAATAGTTATATCATGAATGTAGCTGGTGGACTTGCTGCTAATCTTAATAATGATGGAGATGCAACTACGCCAAATACATTAAATAATGTCCTTTTGGCCGGTAATGTGAATTGTAATTCTTCTGTTACAATTGCTAATAGCTATGAAGGTGGCAATGTTTATGGCTCCGCTCTTATGGGTATGAAGCATGGCGGTATCCACAGATTCCCACAGAAAGCACAAAGTGGCCTAACCACAGTTGACGACAATGATTCGACATTGACAACAAAAAGCTATGTGGATGATAAGTCATTCACAAGGCTGCGCGTTGGCTCATTCCCGTGGAATAATGATTCGCTTACATTTATCGAAGGCGAAAGAGTTAGCCTAAATTTATCCGGTGATAGCCTTGAGATTGGTTTTGCTGCCGATTCTAATTATATCTATGCACAGGACAGCCTATCTCAGGTCGCAGGTTTCTGGGTCGATGGCCCGGGAATTGTCGGCGGCGCTACAAAGACAGGTCCTCGCGAAGTTGCAATGGCTGAAGGCGATGATTCATCTGTCGAATATCCATTCCATGGCGAAGCCCAGTATTGGCGTTCGACTGCATTGATAACTGCCGAAGAACTTGCCACAGATGGCGGCGACCTGACTTCATTCTTTATCAAACTAGCTGATGTTACATCTACATCACCGAATTTTACCTGGTCGGATTTCCGTGTATGGATCGAGCCTACCGCAGCAACTTCAGTTCCTGCTGCACCATCTACATGGGATGTTTCTGGAGCGGATGAAGTAATAGCCCCAGCAACACTCGTGCTTCCGAAAGAGCTGGGATGGCATGAAATTACACTCGATGTACCATGGACCTATGATGGAACATCGAATCTAATTATTTACTTCGAAGGTATCACTACTCTTGCAACATATACTGCCGATGGCCCGGCATTTTCTAATAGCGATATGGGAACTGGCGATTATATGGCTTATGCAAGCGATGCTACTTCTTTGCCCACGACATTAATGAATGTTACCTCTCGCCCAGATTTTAAATTCAATTTTACTGACGCTACATGGGAAATTGGCGAAGTTAATATGGACGATGGCAATATCATGGCCGATGGCGACATCTATCCACATAGCTTCACATTAAATGATACAACCATCACAAGCTGGTATGACCTTTCGAATATTCTTGGTACTGGCGATACATTGTCTGGAACAAGGCATGATACAATCGTTGTCGATAGAGATTTCAAAATTATGGGCGAGCTTATTGCCGATTCAATCCAGGCAGTAGGCCCAACTCTTACAATCGATGATACATTGGATGTAAATGGCAATATCTATGGACAGAATCTCGATATCAGCGAAAGAGCTGTTATTCGAGACCGCCTTTCGATAACGGGAAATACAACTGTAGGAAATGACCTTATGGTCGGCGGAACAATATATGGTGCTGTTGCTGGTGGCATAGCATTTGATACACTTCAAACAAGAGACTCGACAATTACTGATACATTGGTTGTTGCAAACCAGATGAAAGTATTGGGCGAACTTATCGCCGATTCGATTCAAGCTGCTGGGGATACGATATTCCTTGATGATATTACAGATATCAATGGCAATACAAATATCGCAGGCCGCCTATATGCCCGCGAATCCACATCTGGTGGAACCGAGAGAGCCACTGGTGTTATCGGTAGTGCAGCAACAGATGTTGATGGTGGTGGAGTCAACTCGGCAACTGGCCTTTATGGCTGGGCAAGATGGACCGGCGCAGAAGATTTGACACAATCGATTGCCGGCGTTGTTGGTGAGACCGCTCCAGGAAGCGGTGCCAATGCACTCGGTGCAATGGGTATTGCTAATCATACAAATACCGGAATAAATGCCGGTATCACAGGTTTTGCAAATGACGGTGCAATGGATATCGGTGCGACCGGTGTCTCAAATTATGCTGATTTTGCTGTCGCTATGGCTGCAGCTCCTGCCGGTGATGTAGCTGTGCTTGGTTTGCAAAATGGTACAAGCGATACCGACTGGGCTGGCTATTTCGATGGCAAAGTCGATATTACCGGCGATAATAATATCGGTGGCGATGCCGCTATCGGCGGAAAAGCCAAATCAGACCTCACTCTTGGTGGCGACAATGACAGCACACTCACAACAAAGAGCTATGTCGATGCTCAGATGGGTGTTACATCAACCGATATCGATGCCGAAATACATGTCGCCAAAAACGGCGATGATGCAACAGGCGATGGCTCTATCGAAAAGCCATTCCTTACTATTGCTGCTGCTGTTGCAGAGGCCGCTACAATTCATCCGACTCATACCTTCGTGACCATTATTATCCATACTGGTGAATATCAAGAAGGTATCATTCTTGAAGATGCTGCTCTCGAAAGAGTCTGGATCAAAGGTATCGGTACAGTCAATATCGAGCCTTCTGCTGGAAATGCTTTCCAGTCAACTGCCAATAATGATAATCTTGCTAAACTCAAGGTCGAGAATATCTCATTCGGTGCACCATTTGTGATTGCAGGTTCAAGCGGTTCGACTGCATTTGGCGATGTTATATTCAATAATTGTAACTGGGTAGTCGGAAATGGCGGCCGCCATGGAACAATCGACCTTACCGCAGTTAATAATTTCACCGTCAAGAATGCATATATCACAGAAACAATGACATTCAATAATTTGAATTGGTCATATTTCGAAAGTTCTCAGATTCAGGGCGATATTGCATTCAATTATGATGGTTCAGCAATAGCTCCCGATTGGGGTACCGATGCTGCTCAGATTTGGAATGGCATTTATTTCTCCGGTGCACCTACATTCAATGTTTCCAATGGAGGAACATTTACTCTGGTGCCACAGGGCTGTCGTATAGCATCAACTGATGTTACTTTGCCTGCTGGCGCAACTGTTTACTCTTATAATTCATTCTTAAGAGGCGAATGGACAGTCGATGGTACGCTCAACCTTAGGAATTCACAGGTTCAGGGCGGAATTGCAGATGCATCCACAGGAACAGTCAATTATGAACAGTTCGATGCGCAGATTGCAAATACATCAACAGTTCCGGGCGCAACTGTCAAAGAAGCTCTGGATAATATCGATAATAGCCTTGCATTTGATACGCTTTTTGCAGGCTTAAAGGCAGATGCAACCGATACTGTAGTAGCCTATGATAATTTCAAAGTCCATGGCGAGCTTATTGCTGATTCTATTCAGGCGGTTGGTGATACTGTATTTGTCGATGATCATCTAAAGATTGATAATAAAATTATTGGCGACACAATCCATGCAAACAATATCGCAGTTGGACTCGAGGAAGCCGAATTCGAAATACATTCACTGGGTGAAATGGTTGCTCAGAATGATAATTCTACATCATTCAGGCTACGTGGCCCACAGCATTCTACCGAAGGTACCGATACAGTACAATCTTATGCTGGTATCTTCTATCATGATGCCTATAGTAGCACCAGCTCTTCTGGCTTGAAAACTCGTGCGGTATACGGTGCCAATGTCGAAATGGACTTATCATTACAGGGCCCAAGACAGGTCAGAATTACTGCTGTCGATGATACTCAACCAGACGGCCAGATCAGAATGGCATCCAGGACAGACCTGGTAATTCACCCAAGAACTCTTGCCGAACAGAATACAGGAAACTATCTAATGATCGACATGGAAGATGAAACATCATCGGCCACTGCAAATACAAGCCCGGTCGAAATAGCAACATCTTCTGGTGATTTATTGCTTAATCCATTTGGAATGCTCTATGTCAATGATAATGCTAAATTTATGGGCAAAGCCAAAAGCGATCTTACGGTAGTTGGCGATAATGACAGCACTCTCGTAACAAAGAGCTATACCGACAGCCTAAATGCTGTAACAGTTACAGAATTCGACACAATTTACGCAGATACAAAAGTCGACATGACAGATACAGTCATTATTTATGATAATATGGCAGTCAAGGGTCATCTCTTTGCCCGTCAGTCCACAACAGGTGGTACTGAGCGTGCAACTGGTATTGTTGGTTCTGCAGCCACAGATGTAGCAGGTGGCGGAGTTAACTCGGCAACCGGTGTCTACGGTTGGGCAAGATGGACTGGCGTTGAAGATCTTACCCAGTCTATTGCCGCTTTGGTCGGTGAAACGGCTCCGGGAAGCGGCGCCAATGCTCTTGGTGCAATGGGTATTGCAAATCAGGCAAATACGGGTATTAATGTCGGTGTTTCCGGTTTTGCTAATGCAGGCGCCAAAGATTTTGGAGTTGCAGGTGCTTCCAATTATGCCGATTTCAATGTAGCGATGGCTGCTGCTCCAGCAGCTGATATTGCTGTTCTCGGTATGCAGAATGGCTCCGGCGCAACAGACTATGCTGGTTATTTCGATGGCAAAATCAAGGTCACCGAGAAGGCTAAATCTGACCTGACTCTTATTGGCGATGGCGATTCGACACTTACTACAAAGAGCTATGTCGATGCGCAAATCCTTGCTGGTGGTGCCGACAACCTTGGCAACCACACAGCGACAATGGACCTGGATATGGCTGCAAACAGCATCGATAATGCCGATTCTGTTAATGCAAATATGATCAATATCGCAGGTTCCACCGACCATCACAATCTGATAATCGGTAGTCATATGGATGCATCACCGGCAAACCTTTTTGCTGCTATCGATGCCGAAGTAGAAATCGATACTGCATGGGCGGGAACAGAAACTACTCAGGGCATCTATAATAGAACAAACCTGAACCATCCATCGGGAGATGGCCCTGCTATTGCCGCTGGCTATAATGGCGTGATGAGTGTTATTACCAATGCCGCATCGACCGGCGAAGTTATTGGTGGTAATTTTGCGGCCCTCAATGAAGGCCTTGCAAGAACCGATGATCTTATCGGTATCCAAACAAAAGCCTGCAATGATTCACTCGGCCAGGCAACACGTGCCTTTGGCATCAAAGTAGAAGCAGGTAATATGGACAATGGCTCAGTTGATAATGGCTATGGTTCTTATATCCATATGAAAAATATGAGCAGTTCAGGTACGCTTGCAAATTCCTATGGCACATATATTGCAACTCCTATCAATGATGGCACACTTACCAATAACTATGGCCTTTATATCGAAAACCATGCAGGTGTTGGCTCGAGTTCGAATTATGCCATATATGTAGAAGGCGGAAAGTCTATTCTCGGCGGTGATGCCGATGTTGGCGCTAATCTAAGTGTTTCAGGCGCATCGATTTTTGGGAATGACATTACTGTAACAGGCGGAGCAGACATTCTTGATAATTCGCTTATCGATGGTAATCTTATCGTTACTGGTACAATTTTCGGAGACCTTAGTGCAGATAGCCTCGATATTACATTCGATACACTTCTTACGCCATCTAATGACCCAGCCGAAACATTAGTCGTCTATGCTCAGACACAAATCTATGGCGAGCTTATTGCTGATTCTATACAGGCAATAGCAGATACCATATATATGGATGATAATGTCTATGTAGCTGGTAATATAATCTGTGATACGACTGAGAATACAGACAATGACAATGTCGTAGTCACAAAGAGCTATGTCGATGCAGCTATCACTTCCGGTGGCGCAGATGATATGGGCGACCATACTGCCACAATGACTCTCGATATGGCCGGCTATGATATCGAGAATGTCGATACTCTTAGTGGTTCAAGTGTTAACCTTACCGGACATTATACACAGAACACAACCTTAAGTCCGACGGTTACTGGTTCTGATTATTACGTAAATCAAACAAGTACAAACATTACCACAACAGACGACATAGCAGCGCATTATTATCAGACAGTCGGGGTTAGCAGCGATAATGTGCGTGGTATTCTTTCTGAAGCTTATGGCGATGGCGACTATCAAATGGGCGTTTCAGCAACCGGCATCTATCAGGGAGCAAATACAAGCACAGACCCAACAGATATGCCAGAAGCTGCTGGTTTAGTTGGTTATGGAAGCATCGATAATGGTACTCTTTCAGCCCGTTCGATGGGTGTCTATGGTGCTTCTTCTGATGCTCAAATCGGTAATAACTATGGTGTACTTGGTTATGCAGCAAATGCAGATAACTCCAATATTGGTGTGCTTGCTGTTTCTAATGCTACATCAAATCAGATTCAGGCACTTTCCGGCGGCGCCAATGGCGTTGGCCTATATGCCTATAATCCATCCGGCGGATGGGCGCTCTATGCTGATGGTACTGCCAATATTACAGGTGCAGTTACTGCAAATAGCACGCTCGATGTCGGCGGAAATATCATACTTCAGAATGACGAAACAATCAGCAATTCAGTCGATGGCACAATTGCACTCGGCGGAGATGTTACTGTTTCCGGCGATTTCGAAGTTACTGGAACATCTACAATTCCAGGATATGTCATTGGTACCGATGTTCAGGCATGGGATGATGATCTCGATGACATCTCAGCCCTTACGCCATTAGATGGCAATATCCTGGTCGGCGATGGTACAGATTGGGTAGCCGAAAGCGATGCTACCGCAAGGACCAGCCTGGGACTCGGCACAACCGACAGCCCTGTATTCGCTGGCCTCGAAGCCAATGGCACAATCACGCTCGAAAATGATGAAACTATATCAAATAGTGTCGATGGAACAATCGAGCTTGGCGGCGATGTCAATATTACTGGCCATATTACTGGCGACCAGAAGATAACTGGCAAAGCCCAGAGCGATCTCACAGCAGGCGGCGATAGCGATAGTACACTTACTACAAAGAGCTATGTCGATGGCCTTTCCGAAACTTCCACACAAACCGATAATACATGGTATGTATCAACAACTGGTGATGATGGTACTGGAAACGGCTCGATTGCTGCTCCATACCTTACAATTGGCGCTGCACTTACCGCAGCAACCGCAGGCGACCATATCATGGTGCTTTCTGGAAGCTATCCGCTTTCAAGTGCGCTCGATGTCAATAAAGCTATTACCATATCCGGTGTCGCTGGAAAGACAGATGTCTCCAGAACCGATGCTTCTGCTGCTGTTAATTTCTCAGCAAGTGGAGTCGTATGGGAAAATATCGACATTGTAAATCCAGGTACCGGCGTTGCACTCGATGTTACAAGCACAGGCACAAACGGTATCGAAATCAAGAATTCTGCCATTTCTGATGGAACAAGCGACAATGCACTCAGCATTGGCGGCAGCGA
>JBKHBT010000165.1:0-2935 GCA_046542255.1 Candidatus Zixiibacteriota bacterium
CACTGCCACTAACGCCATAGTCGACTCTGTTTCTTCCTGAGATATCATCGATTCTTGTATAGCCGGTTTCTCGGCCGATATAAATTCTTTTGTAGCCGTCAACATTTAATGCTCTTGGAGGACTTGTGGTAAGATCGTATTCAGCCCAGCTCGAGCCGTCAATGTCAGAAATCTGGACAATTCGAGAATTGTCCTCATCACATATCAAGATTTCTCCATCAAGATTAATTCTGACATTATGTGGGTCATTAAATTCACCAACTCCGGATCCTGTGGTTCCGAAACTTGTCCATCCTGCGCCAGTCATATCATCTACGCGTATTATCCTGTCGGCTGCCCAATCGGCGATATAAACTCTCTCCGTCCTATCAATGTCTATGCCATATTGGCCAACAAAATTATCACCAGCGCCATCTCCAGACAGTTCTATCCAACCCGCGCCAGACATATCATCGATGCGAACAACTCGCCTATTGCCATGATCGCTGATATAAATTCTACCAATTTCATCTACCCTTATGAAAACTGGAGCATCAAATTCACCAACTCCGCTACCAGAGCTGCCGAAATATACTGGATTAGCGCCAGTGATATCATCAACGCGAACGATTCTGTGATGATACTCATCGCAAATATAAATTCGGTGCAAACGATCAACAGCAATTCCGACCGGGCGATTGAAACCTTCCAGAACTTCCCAGCCAGTACCAGATATGTCGTCCATTTGAATTATTCTATTATTATCCCAATCAGCAATAAGAATCTTAGTCGGTTCATAAAAACGTGTCGTATCGATGAATCGGAAATTTACTCTTTTCTCAGTATCGGTAGGCTCAAAAGTTACAGTTGCCATATCGATAGTCGATTCATAAGGAGGGTCTATTATCGGCCGAATTTGGTAATCGCCGGGCGTTTCAAGGTGAATTGCAGTCTCGCCAAGATCGCCGATTTCAACACTGTGCCAGGGCGCACCTGGGCTTACTGAACGATATTCGGCAGTAAAAGCCATAGGTTCACGAAGATGGGTACCGGAAATAAGCAGAACATAAGTTGGAATTTCCATTGTATCAACGAATTCAAAGCTGGCGTATCCATAAGACATCTCTTCGGATAAAGTTATGGTATCCATTTCAGGGATGCTTCTATGACCTGCCTTTCTGGCATATACTAGATAATCGCCAGGCAGATAGAAATGCAAATCCCGGCTTCCGGTTTCGATATTGGAAAATTCCCAGGGCATTCCATCAAGGCAGTAATATGCAGTAAAGTTGGTCCTTGAGCCATCGATTTCGCCAATGCAGCTTATCGTATATTCCGGTTCAGTTGCGGCTGTGTCGATTAATTCGAAATGGACTGTCTCAGATACATTTTCCGCTGAGAAAATTACTGAATCAATAACTGGCCATGAAAGATATCCTGTTCTTTCTACCTTTGCATAGTATTTGCTTCCATATGGGATCTCGACTGTCCTGTTCCCCGATGTACCAACCGAAAGTTCTGACCAATCGGCTTCGTGCGGCATCTTATAAAGGCCCGTGAAAGCGATACCGCCTCCATCCGATTGGCCAATAAATGTAAGATAGTACGGCCCAGAACTACTGGAATCAGAGAATGAAAAGCTTGCAGTTGCTGATGGGCTTTCCATTGAGAGCAGAACTGTATCGTATTCTGGCTCAGCAGCGAAACCTGGCTTTCTTGCAGAAATCACGTATTCGCCAAAGCTATCCACCTCGATAGAAATCATTCCGCTGCTTCCGATAGATGCAGAATCACAGATTCCAGATTCATGGCAGTATTGGGCATCGAAACTTGTCGGAGTTCCGTAAAGTTCGCCTATAATATCGATAATAGGAGGTCCGATCGTATCGATGAATTCAAAAACAGCATAATGCTCCGGGACAGTTTCGCTGATAACTACCGTATCCACTTCGGGAGATGTTATATAGCCTTCTTTAGAAGCTACAATATAATATGAGCCAGTATCTTCGACTTCAAGTGCCATGCTTCCAGATTCGCCCACTTCGATATCATTCCAAAGAGAATCGTGACGATAACTGGCCGAAAAAGGCAACCTTCGGCCCTCACTTTGCCCGATAATATGAATCCGAAATCGACTCGATGAATCTTCACGTGAAAACTCGAAATTGGATATTTGATGCCTTTGGATAATCGATAATTCAACAGTATCGATTTCAGGATAAACGCTATACCCTTCTTTTATTGCTGCTAATAATACTGTGCATGGATTCTCGAAACTTATTATCGCACTACCTGCACTGCCGATTGGCAATGAATGCCATATCGAATCGCTCTGGTATCGGCATTGAAATGAAACCGGATTGCCTTCATAGAAACCATTGACTTCGATTGTATAGGAAGAGTCTCCGCCGGCTGATTCGTAAAATGTAAAAATCGACCTTTTGCTTGTCGCCATATCGCTAATTGTTACAGTATCTATCACGGGAAAGCTCCGGTATCCGGCTTTTGATGCTTTTAAAAGATATGTTCCAGTCTTAGGGATATCCAGAACAGTGCTGTCTGATTCGACATCATAGTTATCCCAGATAAGGCTATCCTGCATTCTGGCATATTGCCCATCAAACGATGTGAAAACCCCTTCGATATGGCCTTTGACAGTTATACTATAATCATTAGCAGCTTCTTCATCGCTACATGATACAAAAATAACAAAAAACAGTAATAAATAAAATAATATCCATTTACCCACAATTCCTCCCATTATCTATCGCTTATTTAACAATATATTTATATAATAGATTTTGTCAAATATTTCCTGAAAAATATTATTTGCTCGATTCTTATCGGCTCAAATAAATTTATACAGCCAAATGCAAAATGTGTAAAACGCCTTAAAGTGGTCAAACCCCTTGCAAAAAACTAAAATTCACCCTATTTTCTAATAAGACCAAAACAT
>JBKHBT010000166.1:0-2929 GCA_046542255.1 Candidatus Zixiibacteriota bacterium
AAATCTGCAAGAGAAATCTTTTTCTCCCCGGTCTGCGAATCATTGAATTCTTTTTTTATTTTTTCGAGTGTCTTTAATACGAATTTTAACTGCTCTGGCTGGTTCACTTCCCAATCTTTTTGCGGGGCAAGTCGTATTCGAGCGCCATTAGCACCGCCTCTATTATCCGAGCCTCTAAATGTGGATGCCGAAGCCCATGCAGTCGATACAAGTTGTGGAATTGTTAATTCGGTATCGAGTATTTTCGATTTGAGTTCTGCAATGTCATTTTTATCGATGAGCTTGAAATCTACTTCTGGAATAGGGTCCTGCCAAATTAGGTCTTCTTCGGGTACTTCTGGCCCAAGATATCTCGAGCGAGGCCCCATATCACGATGAGTCAGCTTAAACCATGCCCTTGCAAAAGCATCCTGGAACGCATCTGGATGAGCAAGATAATACTCAGCAATTTTCCTATACTTCGGATCCATTTTGAGAGAAAGGTCTGCAGTTGTCATCATCGGCCTATGTTTTTTAGATGGGTCATGAGCGTCTCTTATCATATCTTCTTCATCAACATCTTTGGCCAGCCACTGATAAGCGCCAGCCGGGCTTTTGACTAATTCATATTCATATTTCAGCAGCACCTTCAAATAGCCTGTATTCCATTGTGTTGGATTTGGACTCCATGCACCTTCGATACCGCTAGATATCGTATCACCGCCTTTGCCTTTACCGTAGCTGCTTTTCCATCCAAGGCCCTGCTCTTCAATTGGCGCTGCCTCAGGATCGGGCCCGACATGTGATGCTGGCCCGGCACCATGGCATTTTCCGAAAGTATGGCCACCTGCTACAAGAGCAACAGTTTCTTCATCATTCATAGCCATTCGTGCAAAAGTCTCACGAACATCGTGGCCGGAAGCTATCGGGTCAGGTTCGCCATCCGGGCCTTCAGGATTGACATAAATAAGGCCCATCTGAACGGCTGCCAGAGGATTCTCAAGATCTCGGTCGCCGCTATAGCGGCTATTGGACTTATCGCTTGTAGCAAGCCATTCCTTTTCTGAACCCCAATAGATGTCTTTTTCAGGTTCCCAAATATCCTCACGTCCTCCTGCAAAACCAAATGTTTTAACACCCATGGATTCGAGAGCACAGTTTCCTGCAAGTATCATCAAATCTGCCCATGATAGCTTTCTTCCATATTTCTTTTTTATCGGCCATAGCAATCGTCGAGCTTTATCGAGATTCACATTATCTGGCCAGCTATTGATAGGCGCAAGACGCTGATTGCCAGTACCTGCACCACCACGGCCATCGCCCAAGCGATATGTACCTGCGCTATGCCAGGCCATACGAATGATTAAACCGCCATAATGGCCCCAATCTGCAGGCCACCAATCCTGTGAATTTTTCATAAGAGCAACTAAATCTTTTTTGACAGCATCAAGATCGAGTTTTTGGAATTCTGCCGCATAATCGAAATCCTCACCCATTGGATTCGACTTGGAAGAATGCTGGTGGAGAATCTCAAGATTCAGGCGATTTGGCCACCAGTCTTCGATTGAAGTACCACCGCCAGCTACCTGGCTTTTCTTTTTACTCATTTCGAATTTATCTTTTCCGGATTTTTTGATATCTTCCGACATATGTTTCTCCTTTATAATTTAATGCTTTCATTTTCATTACACCAATGGACTCTGAAGCGATACATTGTTAAAGAAATCCTACTGCCCCTCAAAAGTCAAGCACAATTTAGTTAAAGCTTTTTATTGACATAAGCATTTCATCTTGCTATGCCGATTTATATTTAGTCACTAAATGTGGATGCATTTTATTATACCATTTAGCCCATTAATCGAGCTTATCGCGAGAGTCATTCAATATTTTGAATAAATTGACATAGTCTAAGACTTTATTATATATTTTCTTTTTGATGTCCGATGTAGAATGGTTCTTGAATAATTCGTGTAACCTGATGATTTTTGAAGGTTGATGATGTAAATAATGATTTGGGTTGATTTAAATATAAGATATGTATATTTTTATCGTTATGTAACGGAATTAAATTAAACATCAAAACTCGATTGATTCGATAAATAGATTCCAAACACTAAATAGATGGAAGTAAAATGGCATTCAAGTTAGAACAATTAGAATATCAAGAAAAAGCAATAAAGTCTATTGTGAATGTTTTTAATGGTCAAATAAGGAATAATTACCAAAATTCGACCAAAGAAGGAATTAGGACGAATTACCTTAGCTTATCAGAAGAAGAAATAAAGCAAAATATAAAGAATGTTATCAAAGAAAATGGTATACCAGAAGAGACAGCAAAACTCTCTGATATTCAAGATGTTTGCATAGAAATGGAAACAGGAACTGGTAAAACTTTAGTTTATCTTAAGACTATTTATGAGCTTTTCAATAGGTATGGATTTACTAAATTTATCATCCTTGTACCTTCAGTAGCTATAAAAGAAGGTGTAATATCTGCTTTTAAGATGTTCAAAGAACAGCTAAACGAAATGTTTAATATAGAACCCAAAATGATTGAATACGACAGCAAACATATCACAAAACTTATTGGTTTTATTGAGGAACAGCATCCACAGATTTTGGTACTAACTGTACAGTCTTTCAATTCCGATGACAAAGTTTTACATAGAGCAAATCGTGAAGATCTTTTTGCTAATATTGCATATATTGAAGCCATAGGAAAAACAAATCCAATTATTATAATGGACGAGCCTCAAGTTTCAATGTCAACTGATAATTTTCAAGAAAAACTACAATCATTAAATCCTATGATCAATCTTAGATACTCAGCAACACATAAGGAAATTTACAATCTTGTATATCGGCTGACACCATATGATAGTTACAAACAAGGCTTAGTCAAAAAGATTGAACTTTTGACAGTATCTGAAAGACACGATGAAGCAAATTT
>JBKHBT010000077.1:0-15719 GCA_046542255.1 Candidatus Zixiibacteriota bacterium
GATATGATAAAGATGAAGATGTCGAACTTTTGATAAGACTTGTCCAAAGTGAATTAGGTGTAAATTTCCCGTTAGCACGTTTTTTAAAAAGAAGAATTGCCGTTCACAGCTCTGCACTCCCCGATGAGATCCGGTTTTTAATTGAAGACTTGATGGCCAATGAGAAGCTTCAAGCTCTAGTCGCTACTACAACTATTGCTCAAGGAATTAACTTTCCCGTTTCTGCAGTAATTATGGGGGCTTATAATTATCCCTACACTAAGACAATGCCAATCCGAGACTTTTGGAATTTAGCTGGTAGAGTTGGTCGGACTGACCAAGAGACGATGGGTTGGGTTGGTATAGCAGTGAGAAATGATGAAGATTTATTGAAAGCAGGTAAATTTGTTAGTGAAGCTTCTAATAAGCTGCATTCACAATTGGTCGAAGTTATTGAAAATGCCATGAACAATGCAAATGATAATTTAGAAAAATGGCTTTTTAATGATGAACGCTGGTCGGCTATTCTTCAGTATATTTCTCATTTAAGAAGACAAACTGAACAACAAGATGTCTTTTTAGCACAACTCGATCAAAAACTTCAGGATACATTTGGTTACAATAAGCTTTCAGATAATAAGAAAATTTTTTTAAGAGATCATATTCGTGAATATGCAGAAAAACTGTCCTTAAATGATGCTGAAAGATCAGATAATACCGGTTTTTCAACAGTTTCAGTTAATCAAATGTTATACAAACTCAATAATGTAGGGTTAAAACCTCAGGACTGGGATAAAGGACAATTGTTTTCTGAAAATAATCAAAGTATGCAAAAGCTTGTTGGGATAATGCTCGATACCTATGAGATTAGGAATTCTATGAATGAATTGAACACTAAAGGCCAAACAATTGATCCTTCATCAATTGCTCGCTTGATAATAGATTGGGTTAATGGAAAGGATATTGGTAGCATCGCTTCAAAATTTTATCCAAATGAAGATAATAATAAAGCAATTCAGAAAGCTACCAAATCTCTTTACAAAGTAGTAGCTAATGCGGCTACTTGGGGTCTTGCTGCTTTGCAACAAATGCCAACGAGTGGCGTTGATTGGGACAATTTAACAGATGTTGATAAAAGGAAAATGACTAACCTTCCTGCTTATTTACATTATGGTGTAAATACTGATGAAGGGGTTTTGATGAGAAAAAACAATGTGCCAAGAAGTATTGCTAATCGATTAGGTGAATTATATAGCGCATCTGTTAATGGACAGATCTATGATAAATCTTCAAATTCAGTTTCTAAATGGATAAGTCAACAAGGAACTGAAACTTGGAACCGAATTAGACCCGAAGAATCAAAGCTTTCAGGAGAAGATTATAAGAAAGTTTGGATGAAACTAAGTGGTAAAAATGACTGATAAATTAGAGCTCTATTTACTATACGATTTTTTACCTGTTCAATGACCAAGATTAACTAATCTTATAAGACTTTTAAACCTTGCTTTCCAAACAAAAAAGCCACAAATTTTATACCAGCCAAAAAAGGAGTACCAAAAAAATGCAACAAAGACTAACAATAATAACCCTCGGAGTAAAAAACCTCGCCAAATCCGAAGAATTCTATTCCCGGAAACTCGGCTGGCGAAAATCCGATGACAGTAGCGATGATATAATCTTCTACGACCTAAATGGTATCAGGCTGGCACTCTATCCAAAAGATAAACTCGCAGAAGATGCAAAATCCCCAAAAAATACCTGCGATTGCGAAGATAATTGCGATTGCCATAATAATGAAAATAATCACCAATTCCCCGGATTTACAATGGCATATAATACCCGCTCCGAAAAAGAAGCCGATGAAATATTTGCAGAACTGAAAAACAAAGACGTCAAAATAGTAAAACTTCCGGAAAAGGTCTTCTGGGGCGGATATAGCGGCTATATTGCCGACCCGGATAGTTATCTCTGGGAAATCGCATATAATCCATTCATGGAAATTGATGATGACGGAAATATCAAATAGAAAAAGGAGAATAAGATGAAAATGCTAGCCAAAGGGATTTTGATAATGATGCTATTTGCTCTATCAGGCCAAAGTATTGCTAAAGACGAGAATATTATAGATATATTTTTCAAAAATCGCCCCCCTTCGCAAAAAGTAATGGGAAAACTCAAGCCGATTATGGAAAAGTATCAGGAGAAATACGAAGTGAAATATCATCTCATAACCGATGAGAAGAATGCCGAAATCATAAAAGAATACGGCCTTCCGACTACTCACTTTCCCGTGGCTGTTGTGATAAATGGCAAATTCCGTGCGAAGATCGATGACAAAATCGTACATTTTGTGCATTTTCCAAAATTCATGGAAGGCATCGGACGGCATGAAGGCGACTGGTCGATCGATGATGTTATTAAAGTACTCGATGATAATTCATTGCTTATGGAAGAAAATATTCTTCCCGAATTGGAACCAGCAACAAGCGAATGCCAGGATTGATTTTTCAATCTAAATTAAAAAGTTGACATATTCGAGTTATTGAAGTAATTTATATGATTAAAAATTACGCAAAAGGCATAATGCAATAGCTTTATGCCAAATTCTGCGGGAGGTATCTTATGCAGGTTCGAATTGGAAACGCCGTTTTGAAACTCATTCAAGGTGATATTACCGATGAGAAAGTAGATGCAATAACTAATGCCGCCAATGACCGTCTCTGGATGGGTAGCGGCGTTGCTGGCGCAATCAAGTCGAAGGGTGGCGAAGAAATCGAAATGGAAGCCATGCGGCAAGGCCCAATAGAGATCGGCGATGTCGTTGTTACCGAGCCGGGAGCTTTGCAGGCCAAACATGTTATCCATGCCGCAGTTATGGGGCAGGACCTTGTTACAAGTTCCGAAGCAATACAAAAGGCTACGGAAAATACATTGAAAAAAGCCGATGATATGAAACTCGAAACAGTATCATTGCCAGCCTTCGGAACAGGTGTCGGACATTTCCATGCTGCGGATGCTGCCGATGCGATACTCGATAAGGCAATAGATAGCCTGATCGAAGCCAAAAACCTAAAAGAAGTGCATATCGTTCTCATAGATAAAGGAATATACGATATATTTGCCGCTAAACTCAAAAAGAAGTTTTCGAGATAGGAGATTATGCGCGAAAGATATACAGCTATCGTATCAGGCGAGTTTTCGGCAGCTCATTTTATTCCCGATTATAAAGGCAATTGCTGCAATCTGCATGGCCACAATTGGAAAGTCATAGCAGCAATATCCAAAGAAGAGCTGGACCAGCTCGGCCTTTCGGTCGATCTTAGAATTGCAAAAGACCATCTTCGCAAGACGCTAAAGCTACTCGACCACACAAATCTCAATGATAATCCCTTTTTGAATAATGTTCCACCTACTGCCGAGAATATTGCATCATTCATCTATGACCAGCTCGCTGATAAGTTTGGCTCCGCAAGAATACTGTATATCGATATCTATGAAGGGCCGAATTCTGCCATAAGATACGAGAGGTTCGAGTAAATTTGTCTGATGAATCTATCACAATTGCCGATACCCTTAATATTGTCGAAGTCTTAAGGACAATTATCGGTGAGAGCCGATATAGCGGTTATCCATGTACATTGGTAAGACTCGGCGGATGCAATCTAAGCTGCAAATATTGCGATACTGAATATGCACAGAAAAGTCACGCCTTCGAAGAGCATATCTTCGATACAGCACATAAAATAAAAGATGAATGGGTGCTCCTGACAGGCGGAGAACCGCTTCTGCAAAAGAGTGCATATTCGCTTATGGATATCTTGATAAATCGCAATAAGAAGATAGTCCTGGAAACAAATGGCTCCATCGATATATCGGATATTCCCGATGATGTCTATAAAATTATGGATCTCAAAACTCCATCATCAGGAATGCATAAAAAGATGAATTTCCAAAACTGCGACTATTTGACCGAAAATGATGAAGTAAAATTCCTGATCGCCGATGACGATGATTTCGAATATGCCTTAAAGAAAATCGATGAACATAATCTGCTCGAAAGGTGTTGCATAAGCTTTTCGCCGGTCTATGGAAGTATCGGCGAAAGCGAACTCGGCCAGGCAATACTCAAAACCCGGCTGCCAATCCGGCTGAATCTTCAAATCCACAAGATGATTGGGATGAAATGAAACAATCTTCGAAAGAACGTGCTTTGGTTTTGCTGTCGGGTGGCATGGACAGCGCGACCTGCGCCTTTATGGCAAAGGAAAAATACGATGAGCTGGCGACTTTGTTTTTCAGGTACGGCCAGAGGACGGAAAACCGCGAGATTGAAAGTTTCCTGGCTCTTTCGGAAAGATTAGGCGCAAGCCATAAGGAAATTTTCCTGCTTCCATTCTATAAAAAAATCGGCAAAAATGCCCTGACAGATACATCGCTGGAAATACCTGCAATGGACATCGCTGGAGTAATCCCAAATACATATGTGCCTTTTAGGAATGGCGTTATGCTCTCAATCGCAGCCGCATGGGCCGAAGCGCATGATTATGGCAATATCTTCATCGGCGCCGTCTGGGAAGACTCATCCGGATATCCCGACTGCCGCGAGAAATTTCTAAAGGCCATGCAAAATGCTGTAAATAACGGCACAAGCGATGATTTTTCATTGACATTGCACTATCCTGTCATTCATATGCAAAAGGATGAAATAATCTTAGAAGGCATAAAGCTCGGCGTTCCATTTGATTTGACATGGAGCTGCTATCAAGGTAGCGAAAAGCCCTGCGGAAGATGCCCATCCTGCCACCTTCGCCAAAAGGCATTCGAAAAGGCCGGCATCAAAGATCCTCTTCTTTAGCAATATAGATTTTCTCCCTTTTTATCTTAATTTTGGTTATAATCAACATTTTGCGATAGAACTCCTTCACTATTCTCCACATTACGATGGCTATCAAGATAATTGCAAGCGGCCAGAGATAGGATTTCGTAAGCAGAGTATTGAACAGCCCGTGGCTCACAGAAGAAATCAAAAGGGCGACGAGAATAATCCATTTATGATGATGCGATGGCTCGTATTTATAGCGGCCCAGTTCATAGCCCCAGACAGCAGCAAACATGATATGTGCCAGAGTCGATAGGAAAGAACGTATTAAGAAATTGGCAAAGCCGAATTTCATGGCATAGAAGGCATTTTCCACAGTAGCAAAACCGATTGCTGCTGCGGCGCTATATATCAGGCCATCGACCGGTTCATCGAAATCTGCGGAATGATATGCAAAAATCCATACCACGAGAAATTTGATCGCTTCTTCGACAAATCCAACGAGAAATGTATGCTCAAATAGAATAGCCAAAAAGAATTCGGAATCGCCAAATCCAAGCATTCCATGGAGAAACTCTTCGACAAGTGCAGCGAAAAACACAGAAAAACCCCCGACAATAAGAATAACTATCAGATGTTTCCAGGCTTCTGGCCTGTATTTATCTTTTTTGCGGAAATAGTAGAGCCATAGCCCGGCAGGGATAATTCCCAGTATCAGATAAAAAAGAATCATCAGATCATGCCGAGTCCATTTAATGTCTTGACCATCATGGCGATAGCGGCATTCTCAGTTCTTAGCCTTGTCCTTCCCAATGATATCGGGATTGCATTCATATCGCGCATTGTTTCGACTTCTCTATGCGAAAATCCGCCTTCAGGGCCGATAATCATGAGTATATCCTTTTTCTTCTCATTTTTGAAAACTGGCAAGGTCGGGATACCTTCAGGATCGGCGAAAAAGATTCGCCTGTCTGCCCAGTCTTCGAGGGCATCGAGGAAATTGACCGGTTTGTATAGAGTTGGGAAATTTATACGAAGGCTTCCTTTGGTAGCATTGCGCACCATTTTGTCCAGCCTTTTATGGTACTGGTCACTTGCGAGGCGTTTAGTATGCGAAGGCTCGGAATATCGGCAAATAAGCGGTATAATTTCATTAATGCCCAATTGAGAAATCGGCGAAAGCAATCTCTCGAACCTTTTCGGCCTTATCGTTCCAATTCCGATGGCTACCTTAACAGGTAGTTCATCCGAAAGTGGGGGGAGTTCTTCTTCATTATCTATTATCTCTGCCAATGTCTTTTTGGGGTCGGCTTTTAATATTATGGCATTTTCGGCCCTTCCATTGCCATTTGTAACAACGAACTGATCGCCTTTGTCCATTCTAAGGACACGGATCATGTGATGCGATTCATCTTGTGGGATATGTACCTTATCTTTGAAGAAATTTTCATCAGGAGCATAAAAGATATTTGTGATGTTTTTCAATTTCGCTCCAATCAATATTTAGACCATTTTATTGGACAATATTAAATAAACATGGTTGATTTTAACTTATTCCGAAGAAGTCACCTAATCTTTCAAAGAAATTCTTATCTTCTTTTTCAAATACCGGTTCTTCCTCGATCTCAGAAATCTTCTTAAAAAGCTCTTTCTGTTGTTTATTGAGCTTTTTGGGAGTAACAATCACAATATGAATAAGAAGGTCGCCTTTTCTGCTTGAGTTTAGGACACTTAGGCCCTTTTTGGGAAGCTTCAGTATCTTGCCAAACTGTGTACCTGCCGGCACTTCTATCTCTTCGTCATCGTTTAGCGTTGGTATTTCTATCTTTGCGCCCAGTGCTGCCTGTGAGAAAGTAATTGGCTTGATAAGAATCAGATTATCTCCGGCTCTTTTGAATATATCATGTTCGATTTCTTTGAAGTATATTATAAGGTCTCCGGCAGGGCCGCCATTTGGCCCGGCATCGCCTTTGCCGCGTATTCTCATATAATGGCCATCATTAACACCAGCAGGCACTTCCACTTCGACAGTTTCTTTTTCTTTTTTTAGGCCTGTGCCATTGCAGCTTACGCATTTTTGGGTGGGTATCTGGCCTTTGCCTTTGCAATCCGGGCATGTAATAATCGAAACCTGTTGGCCGAAAAATGTATTTGATATTCTCTTCACCTGGCCTCTACCGTGACATGTCTGGCAGGTATTGATGTCGGTGCCGGGTTCTACTCCGTTGCCATCGCAACGATCGCAGGCGACTTTATGATTGACCTTTACTTTCTTTTTGACGCCTTCATCGATTTCTTCGAGTGTTATTGGTATCTGGAGCTTGAGGTCCTGGCCTCTTCTTTTCCGAGAACGCGATTGCCCAAAATCGGAAAAGCCACCGAACCCGCCGAAGCCACCGAGATTCTCCATAAACATCCGGAGTGCATCGGAAATATCGAAGCCGAATCCAGCTCCACCACCAGCGCCAAAGTCGAAACTGCCGCCCATATCATATCTCTGCCTTTTCTGTGGATCAGATAGAATTTCATAAGCTACTGCGATTTCTTTGAATTTATCCTCTGCGGTAGGGTCGTCTGGATTACGGTCGGGATGGAATTTCATAGCCAGCTTGCGATAGGCTCTTTTGATATCATCCTGGCTGGCATCTCTCTCAACTCCAAGTATTTCGTAATAATCAACTGACATATTCAACTTTCATATTAAAGATTCGAATTCAGAAAACAAAAAAACAAAAAAAATCATATATAACAACAATTATCTCAAAAAAATTTTTCCTACAAAAAAGCAATCTTCTTTAGAAAAAATAATCAATATATTACATAAAATAATGATTAAAAAAAATTATTTATTGCATATTATTACTTTGTTCAACAAAATTTTATGATATTTCAGATCTCTTTGGAATTATTGTAATTGTGTTTATAAGACTTGACTATATAACTTCATATATTATATTGAAAATAAGTAAAGTAAGTGAAGATTTTGTACATATTCCTCAAGGGGGAAGAGATGAATAAAAAGATGACCAGTTTGGTATGGTTTATTTCTGTATTTCTTTTAACAATTAATGTATTCGCAATGGAGGATTACCCACCCGGCATATCGAATATTCCGGAAAATACGATAGATTATCTTAATGAACTCGTTTGGCAGAGCCAGAATGCCAAATCACCGGCGGAAAGCACACAAATCGCCGATGAAATACTTGATTCACTTTCAGAATACGGCATAGAGCCACCTTCCCCAAAAGATGAATTCTATTACAGCTCGCTCGAAGACGGCTCGAAATACGATTTTGCAAAAGCCCGGGCAAGAGATCGGGAAATGCCGATTAAGGATAAATCCAGGAAAGCTGGGCTGAAAAGCGCCGGTCGGGACGATGTTTTGATAGAAGACAATAATATCAAAAATGCTCCCGAAGGCTATGAGATTCCCGAAGGCTGGGAAGATATCCCTGTAATGGAAAGACCGCCTCTTAGAATGGTAATAAGAAAACCCGAAGATGCCGAGGAAAGCCCTTCTCTTATGCGTGGCGCTGAGCCATCTTCGCATACTCCAGATGACCCAGGCGAGATACTCGAAGAAGCTGTTACAATATGGGGCCCGGAGAGCTTTGAAGGCTCATTTTTGCCTTCTGGATGGGGACAATGGGGCGCAAGTAGTGGAAGCTACACATGGAGCAGAAAATCAACTGCCTATAGTGGATCTTATTCGGCCGGCGTGCAGTGGAATGAAGATGGACAGGATGAATCGATGTACACACCACTTATCGATATAACATCATACTACAATATCCATCTGCATTTCTACCTAACGATGACGGCAACGAGCGGAGATTATTATAATGAGTTGTATGTCTATTATTCCGATGATAATGAAGCTTATTACCTTATGAATCAATATGATGAGAGCTGCACCTGGTCGCATAAAGATATCGATGCTTCATCTTACGTCGATAGGCTCTCGCAGGCTAGTTTCCTTTTCCGTTATTATGGTGTGGATGGTTTTAATCTCTATGTGGATTATGTCTATGTAACTGGTGATTATGCGCTTAGCAATTGCTCTGGTACCCATAATATGGGTGGCAGCGATCTTATAATTAACTCTGATAGAACGATTTGTGGGCATTTTGTCAATGTTGGTACATTCCGCGTCAATAGCGGTGTTAATCTTATGGTCAAGAGCTTCAATTCTGACTGCCCCAATAGCGGCATGTTACATGTCGAGGCTGATGCTATTCAGGTTTATGGCACTATCGATGCAACTGGCTCGGGAACATCCGGCGGTAAATTTGGTAATGCAGGCTATTGGCTCGATTCCGAGGGTGGCCAGGGCGGTTTCCCTGGCGATGGCTCCGGCCATGGCCTTGCCGGCGGCTCCGGTGGCGATGGTGATTTCGATTACTGTACTCATGGCTTTTGGATATTCGAGAAAACCGAACGTTGCTGGGGTGGCGGCGGCGGTGGTGGCGGCGGCGGTGGTGGCGCCTATGGTTGCTCATCTGCTGGCTCTGGTGGCTCTGGCGGTTATGGCGGCGCCGCTAATGCCTATGAATGTTCTGCTTATGCATCCGGCGGCTCCGGTGGAGGTGGTGGCAGTGGCGGATCTGCTTACGGCTCTGCTACTGGTTATTCCGTACAATTCGGCTCCGGTGGTTCCGGTGGCGGTGGCGGTGGAGGCGGAGGCTTCTATGACTACGCTTCCAATGGCGGCTCCGGTGGATATGGTGGCGGTAAAGTCGTGCTATCTGGCGCTAATTCTGTCACTATTTCTGGTAATGTATATGCCAATGGCCAAACCGGCGGCGAAGGTGGCGATGGTTCCGATGGCTGGAGCGATAGAGGCTCAGGCGGAGTAGGCGGATTATTCGGCGATGACGGCGAATACATGGCAGCCGGCGGTGGTGGCGGCGGCGGAGGTGGCGGCTCCGGCGGCGGAATCCTCATTATGGGCGATAATATGAACTTATCCGGAAATATTCGCGCAAATGGCGGATATGGCGGCTCCGGCGGAAGCGGCGGCTCTGGCGATACTGGCGCATATAGCGGCGGTAATGGCGCAAGCGGTTCGCGTGGCTCCGGTGGAAGAATCAAGATTTACCATACATCAGATTATTCAAGCTCGGCATCTATTTCTGTATATGGAAATTGCACCGGCTCTATACATAATGCGTATTTCCCGACTACATCGATAGGGACAAATCCCGATGGTTTGGAATATTCTGTCGATGGTGTTACATATACATCCAATCAAAATTTCTACTTTGTGCCGGGAACGGTACACGAAGTATCAACGCCAACGCCACAGACCGATTCTGATGGCACATGGACTTTTACTGACTGGTCAGATGGCGGTTCGAGGACTCATAATATCACGGCCATTTCGTCCGGCTCGACAACTCTCAGGGCAAATTTCGATGGCGAATATACAGTTACTTTTGCAGCAAATACATCGACAAGCGGAACAGACCTTTCATCTTCTAACTATGCCACTGTTACCGTCGATGGCATAGATCATGATATCTGGGACGGCCATTCATATACCGTTACATGGTCGGTCGGCACTTCGCATTCTTATAGCTATTCAACAAATTCCAGCTCTTCCGGTTCAACGCATAGATGGCATAGTAGCTCACCACCATCTGGCACTGTTACAGGGCCGGGCACAATAACTGGCAATTACGATGAACAGTGGTGGCTCGATATCGATGAAGCCGGCCATTCTTCGCCATGTACTGGCGCAGAGGGATGGTATAATCATGGCTCATCGGCTAATGCCTGCATCGATGACGAAATTGTTACATCGAGCGGATATCGATATACATTTGCAGGCTGGTCTGGCGATGCTTCCGGTTCTGACTATGCATCATCGAATCCTATCACAATGAATTCAGCCAAAACGGCAGTTGCTACATGGAATGGTGAATTTCAGGTTACATTCGAGGCGAATACGATAACATCTGGCACAGATTTAAGCTCTACAAATTATGCGATTATGGAATTGGATGGCTCGGATATTCATCTTTGGGACGGTCATTCTCATACTGTGTGGTTTTCGGATGGCAGCTCGCATCATTATGACTATGAAATGAATTCCTCCGACTCAGATTTCGGCCATAGATGGCATTCAGATGCTCCGCCAGCAGGCGATATCACAGCGCCTGGCACAATAACTGGCGAATACGAAGAACAATGCTTCTTCGAAATCGACCATGGTGGCCATTCCACAGAATGCCCAACCGCAGAAGCCTGGTATATCTACGGCGAAGAAGCCTATGCCTGTATTCTTGATAGCGTAGTCTTAGACGGCGATACTCGCTATGTTTTCATGGATTGGTCTGGCGATGTTACCGGCACAAGAAGCTCCGAGTCGATTCATATAACGATGACCGAATATTCCGAAGCAATAGCAAATTGGAATACGCAGCATTATCTGACTTTAGATTTCGAGGGTACTGAATCCGCAGTACCAACATTGTCCGGCGAGGGCTGGTATGATTCTGGAGCATCTGCATCTATTACTACTGAAGATGTTATCTGGGATGGCAGCCGACGATATGATTTTGTCAATTGGCGGAGCGAGCCACCCGGCGCTGTTTTCGGTGATGAAACTTCCAGCAGCACCACAATCACAATGGATGATGCATATACAGCCATAGCAGTTTACGAACTCGCAGCGGTGAATGTCATTATAACAGCAGAAGGCCCACTGGATTCGATTTTTGTCGATGGAATAAGATACAGAGCGCCATATACCGCACTCTGGGATATTGGAACAGTTCACACAATTGAAGCGATCGAGAGACGTGATATTAGCACAGTCGAGCGGATAAATTTCGAATATTGGAATGATTCACCCGATCGCGTCAGGACAATTTCGCCCGATAGAGACACTGTAATCGTAGCTACCTATCTGCGCGAGTACTGGCTCGAGCTTGAAAATGGCGGCCGTGGTACTGTCTATGGTGAAGGCTGGTATAAAGAAGATTCGACTGTTACATTCCTTTGCGATACATCGGTTAGCTCTGATGGAAGGCGAAGATATGGTTTCGATGGCTGGATAGGAACCGGACCCGGCTCTTATGATGGCGAGGACAACCCTGCAACAATTACCATGGAAGGCCCGGTTACACAGACAGCAACATGGGAAATCGAATTCAGGTTTACAGTGATAAATCCCACAGGATTGGGAACACCAATCCCACCAGTAGGCGATAATTGGATCGATTCAACTGATTTTGTCATGGGTTCAGTCGATTCGCCTGATCCAGAAGGCCCTGCATATTGCACCGGTTACGAAGGAACAGGCCCGATTGGTAGCGGAACAGGAACATACTTCACAGTTTCATCGATGACCGATTCCATGAGTGTCGAGTGGTTCTGGCAATATTGGCCGTATCTCGCCGTAACTTCAGACTATGGAATACCCGACCCGGATGACACTACTTTCTATTCTCCAGGAACAGAAGTAGAGTGCTCTACGCCGCTTATGGTCGATGTCAGCGATGGTGTCCGAGCGATTTGCACCGGCTGGGAAGGCGGCGGTTCGGTACCGGCTTCGGGAAGTTCGAATTCATTCACTTTTGCGATAGAAGAAACATCCTGGGTCAACTGGACTTATCAGGTACAATATAGATTTACACTTTCGAATCCCGGCGGACACGATTCACCATCGCCCGTTCCCGGCGAATACTGGTATGATGGCGGTACTGAAATTACCGGAGAAGTTACAAGCCCGGATGGAAGCTGGTATTGTACCGGTTTCATCGGTACTGGCGCCGCTCCATCAACAGGAAGCGGTTCGAGCTATTCGTTCAGTATTACAGATGTTTCTACATTAGAATGGCAATGGGAAGAATTCACAGGGCCGCCTGTTACTCTGACGGTACATTCTCCCTTTGGACATCCTATGCCGGAAGGTACTGTGCTTTTCCCGAGCGGCGCAGAGGTTACAGCGATGGTCGAAGGAACCGTTTTCGATGAAGGAGCGTGGCATGACTGCACCGGCTGGGAAGGTTCAGGAAGCGTACCAACCACTGGAACCAGTAATGCCGTTACATTTACAATTACCGAAGATTCCGAATTGACATGGCTCTGGGACGGGACATATCACTATCAACTACATGTGCTTAATCCTGAAGGATATGGCACACCTACGCCGGCCGAAGGATCATATTGGCACGCTACTGGAACTGATGTCACGGTTTCGATATCAAGCCCGGACGGCGATATGTATTGTATCGGCTGGGATGGAAGTGGAAGCGTTCCGAGCGATGGAAGCGCTACAGAAGTAACATTCACAATCGAAGAAGAATCATCGATTCAGTGGGATTGGGAAGATGGCTCCGGTGGAGTTGTCTGTCTCGATGTTTACTCGCCATTTGGCGACCCGGTTCCCGAGGGTACGACATGTTATCCGATTGGCACAGATGTGCATGCATGGGTACCAAGCCCGATAAGCGGGCCATTTGGTGTCAGGACTTGTACAGGATGTGTCGGCACCGGTTCTGTTCCGGATGCTGGTTCGAATGATATCGACTTCACGATTGAAGAGCATTCGACTCTTACATGGGTTTGGGATGGCGTCAATCGCTGGCGGTTGGATGTTTTATCCGAACATGACTCTCCTGATCCAGGTGTTGGCGAACATTGGATAGATGAAGGTGTTACTGTTACCGCTTCAGTTACATCACCGGATGATACTTTCTTCTGCTACGGATGGCGCGGCGTAGGTTCAGTGCCCCATGATGGCAGTGGAACAGAGATCAATTTTGATATGCATTCGCATTCTGTTATAGAATGGCTCTGGGAAGGCAGCGGTTCGCTTGTCAGGCTCAATGTGGAGTCCGACTTTGGCTCGCCCGAGCCACCTGTTGGCAATACATATTATATGCCAGGAAATCTTGCAACAGTGAAATGCAGGCCAGAGACTGTTATGGTTACCGATAAAATCAGACAGGTTTTGATTGGTTTCTCGGGTACCGGTTCTGTTCCTGCCAGTGGAACTGAAGATTCCATACAATTTGTTATAGATGAGCATTCCGATATTACATGGAATTGGGCAATGGAATACTTCCTGGAACTCGGCTCGGACGGCCCGGCTATTAGTCCGGTTATGTCTGGCGAGGGTTGGTATCGCGTTGGAGATTCTGCATATATCGAAACAGAGTATATTGTCGATGATGGTTCAGAGCTATTTATGTTCGACCATTGGTCGGATGCGCCGGTTCGCGATACAGAATCTCGCACTACTGCTCTTGCAGTTACCGATACATTTACTGCTATTGCCAATTACATAAACAGCATAATGTTGACAATAGAGATGGCACCAGAGCAGCCATTTGGCGAAATTATACTAAATTCAGTTGTCTATGATTCGACTCGCCTGGAAATACCGGTTGCGGTTGGAACAGTCCATGATGTATCTGTCGATGAGATTCATAATATGGATACTTATCAATGGTCTTTCCGGGAATGGGAAGATGGCAGCACCGACCCAAGAAGAGCGGTCGGGCCATTTAGTTCCGATGCTACAATCACTGCCAATTACGACAAACAATGGCGCATGGTGGTCAAGAAGAATGTACCGGACACAATCGGTTGGATAAGAATCGATGGTGTAGATTTTGACCACGAGGACTCTGTAATGATATATAAGAACGAAGGCACCACTTCGAATGTGTCAGTATCCGAAAGAGATGCCAGCGCATGGCATAATTATTCCTTCCTCGACTGGGATTCCGGTGAATATTTCTCTTCGATAGTTACCGATCCGATCTTTGCCCCTATGGAAAGAATCGCAAATTATGAAGCAGACTACCTTGTACGCGTGCAGAAAAGCCCATCACAGCCCTATGGCATGATATCGATAAATGGCTTTATCGAAGAAGATAGCGGCACACTCGGCGTTTGGGTTGCTCATGATGATTCAGTACGCATCGAAGTATCCGACAGAGACTGGAATACTGGCCTTGATACATTATATATATTCGATGAATGGCGTGATGGCGATCCAAACCCGGTCAAGCGAGAAGAACACCTTGGAGAACCAAAGGACTTAACGGCTCTCTATGACAGATATTATGTGAATCTCGCTATCTGCATGACACCAGACCCATGTCATCTCGATTTCGACACACTGAATATTCTGGAGATATTTACTAGCTTGCCGGCGCAAAGGATAAATATCGAAAACTGTGGCGAGTCGAATTATGATATAGGCCTTGCGATACGCGAAAGCGGAAGCCTGGAACCCGGTCTTTCTGCCGGCGATGAAAGATTTGCGCTTCGAGCGATTTTCAATAGTTCTCATACGCCTCCAGCCGTCTTCGATCCTTTCTACGATCGTGTCAAAAACACGATGTCCTGGTCCTCCGAAGATGTTTTTGGCCCAGAAGGCGATGATGTTGCCCCAAGGGAAAATTTATCGCTATGGTTCCAATTCCAGGCACCTGAAAGCGTTGATGACTATTCGGCTACGCATACAATTACTATACAGGCTTATGTAAGGCTTCATTTAGACTAATGCTAAAAAGCGAATGCAACTAAGAAGAGCCGCGATAGAATAATGCGGCTTTTCTGTTTATTTGTAATAAGAAGCTATGCTTTTTCATCTTCTCTAAAGCCATATATAAATAACAATAGATACTATATATAAAGCAAAAGGCTTTACTGATGTTTTAGCCTGAAAAGTGTGACAATGCGGAACAGCGCATTGTCTGTTTTACAGCCATATATATAACACATATATAATACTTTATATATATACCCAAAAGGCTTTACTGATGTTTTAGCCTGAAAAGTATGACAATGCGGAACAGCGCATTGTCTGTTTTACATGCCTGTGGAAGCGGAGCTTCTGGAAAGATTAAGCCCAACTTCCACAACGCAATTTCTAACTTCTTTAATTAATGGCACTTAG
>JBKHBT010000078.1:0-15692 GCA_046542255.1 Candidatus Zixiibacteriota bacterium
CATTAGGCCTCCTGTTTTTATTTTTGCAATTTTCTGGCCTGAGGGGCAGATTTTTAGCTTCTGCCTACTCGCTTTTAGATTATAGCAGAAAGCCTGGATTTGGCGAGCCGATTGGGGTTATCATGACATGGTTAAAGCGAAAAATCTGTTATATGCATCATCAAGAATTATGTTTACGAATTTCTATCTCGATTTTTCCATTGTATGCCGGCAAACTATCTATTATCTTGATAATGATTGGTATAAAATACACCGAGAGGAAATCGATGAATAAGAAATTATCTTTGTTACTATCATTTATATTATTGATTATATCATTGGACGCATGTACAATTGGCATCGCAATGCCCGAAGCCACAGCAAATGGCCGTCCAATAATATACAAAAACCGCGATATCACCAGCCAATCGCTGGAATTTGAGACATATAATCCATCCGATGGCTATCATTATGCGTACAATTCCTATATCTCCAACTCGACTGCATGGATGGGCGTAAATGAGGCGGGTTTTGGCTGTGTCCAAAGTGCGGCTTATAATATAAGTAGCGAGGGCGGAAGTGGCCTCGGCAATGGCAATCTGATTAATTATGTGCTTCGAAGATGCGAAACAGTCGCCGAATTTCAGGCAATACTCGATTCGACAAATGCCACTGGCCGTTCCACAGCAGCCAACTATGCCGTTTTCGATGCCTATGGCAATGGCGCAATGTTCGAATGTGCTAATTGGGAATATGCAAGATATGAACCAGATGAGAATGGAATAATTACACGTGGCAATTTTTCTTATATCGGAAGCTCGGCAAGAAGAGGCTTAGAAAGGATGAATCGTGCACATGAGCTTATGACGGCGGCCTTCGAAGACGATTCTCTCGATCCAAAGTTTATCGGGATGCACGTAGTAGCCGATTTGGAGCGAACAGGCAATGACCCTTATCCATTGCCATTTACCGGCTCTTTCCCCGGATGCCCGGCTGGCTGGGTCGATTGCGATTCATCAAATATCGAGACGATAAATAATGAACAGACCCTGTGCAGCGGCGTGATTCAGGGAGTTGCGCCGGGCGAGAATCCCGATCTATCGCATATGTATTGCTATTTTGCATGTCCTGCGGTTTCGGTGCCATTTGTGATATTCCCGGCATCGGAGACTCAGCCGGAAGATGGCAGAGGCTATGGCGGCGCACTTCGCCCGCTTTGTTTTGATAGATATGATGATGCTTTCCACAGCGGTGATGAAACGCTGTTCGACACACATGTCCTGGTAGATCCCGATGGCGGCGGTATTTGGGAATATTCAAGGCCAATAAATCGATGGGCCTATGATACTGTCGAAACAGCTATCGATATTTGGCTCGATTCACCACCAGCAACAGAAGAATTGGCAGAATTCCAGGATACAGTTATGGCGAGAGTGCTTCGCGCCTATGGTGAAGGCTATCCCGTATCCATTGGCGAAGAAAAAAGCACTATGCCGGAAGAGGTCGCTATAAAAGCCTATCCTAATCCTTTCAATAGCGCAATCACAATCGACCGTCCAGAAAATCGCCAGATCCAAATCTTAGATATAAAAGGCAATCTCGTAGATGAGCTTGCATTAGGCGAAGAAAAATGGCATCCAGAAGATGATATTGGAAGCGGAATCTATATTATCCACACAAGCCGCGAAAAACTCGGGCTTCTGAGAGATCGAAGGATCATCTACATTAAATAGGTGATTTTCATGCGTAGAGCTTTGCATAGATGGTAGTAGCCTTGTTGTTTTGAATTTACGGAGTCGAGGGCACAGTCTCTCACAAAACCACAAAATTTATTTGATATAAAATACCCTGCTATTTGCAACAATCGCATCATTATCATCGATAGCAAGGATCATATAAACTCCGCTCTCTATCGCAGATTTAGGCTGCCAATTAATGCTGCCCTTTGGCAAAATATCGACTAATCTGCCATCCAAATCATAAATTGCAATGTTCAAATCATCTGGCAGTTCTAATGCTACCGACGAATTGAATGGATTCGGATATGCATCGATCGTCAATTTCTCCGGCGAGGTATATTCAGCATTTTCCTTTATATCCAAAGATACATCGAACCAGTCGAGAATTCTTTGCATAAGCAGATTCCTATCGGCTTGATTATCGATGCCCTCGAAGCCGAAACCGCTATATACCATATATGTCGAGCCGTCAGTCCATCGGATCATGGCTTTTTGCGAGCCTGCTTCAGAGCCATAGGCAAATATCTCGGTAGCGGCATCCCTTCCAGAGATATAATCTGGATAATCCTGATTATCGGCGCCATCGCCGCCGGAGATGCTAAAATCGATGCCATCGGCAATTACATCGCCGGTCAAACCATAGACATTGGATGAGCTTGCATCATCGCCTTCGAAATTAGCATGAAGATAGTTTAGGTAGAATGGGTCTTCACTGCTCGGATCGCCATCGCCGCCGCCGATATCATAGCCAATTTCCTGTCCAGTGATAAATAGCCGTCCACCACCATCGAGATAATCGGAAAGCTGGGTTATGTCATTGGAATTAATAACATCTGAGTATCCAGTACCAGTGAGCCAGACTACGGCCTCGAAATCGTCCATAAATGAAGCGAGCGGAACTCCTTCGAGTTCACGGTCATGATGATATGGATATCTACCGGCAGCAAAGACAGCATCCATAAAATAGCCCTGGAAAGATGCAAGCTGGTCATCATCGACAACAAGCACATTACAGCCAGCCGAAATATTAATCGAGCCTGTTTGAGTAGCTCTATCGCCGGATACATGCGAGCTGATGGTCTCGAATTCTATCGTAGCATACCCTCGAACGTAATTCGTATTATAATCGACCGATAGATTTTTTTGCGATTGGCCATCGACGCTGATTGTCGTAGAACCTGTGAAAGGAGTGCCATCGGCCAAAGTAGTAACCGTCCATTCTGGAGGCGCATCAACTGTTACATCGACAGTATAGGAATCATCGCCGGGATGGTCATTATATATTGTAATATATTCACTACCAGATGCACCGGATCCCATAGAGCTGCTATATTTTCCTGCCGAAGGATAGAGCGTATAGCCATAGTCCTCCATAAAGACCTGCGCCGATTGCACTACATCCAAAGTACTAATATCCTGAATATAGCAAACTATGCGGCAATTATTCACCACATCCGCAAGTCCAAAATCGATAGCCTGCACAAAACTCTCGGTTCCAATTGAAGAAAGGCTGATAGGAGTACCATCGGTTGATGGGAAATACTCCCGCATCGTCTGATGGAAAATCGTCTGGCCATTTGGGGCAGAATATGAAAGGTCATCCTCGATCAATACAAAAAATAATCGATAATTGCTACCAGCCAATGAAGATTCGACTATTATATCGGCCGTTGCAGTCCCTCCAGAATATGACAAATCGATTATGACAGGTGTCGACAATGCCTGAGCATCCATAATATTTACCACAGAAGGCGCCTGGTCATTTCCATCGACTCTGGTATGCGGAACAGAACTTACGCCATATCTTGTATCATATATTTCGAATGCCTGCGAAGTATTTCTCAGATAATATGGATCACTTGCACTCGGCCAGCTAACATGAGTCCGAATAAGCGTAAAAAGCGGCCGATAAATCGGTTCATTATTGTCAAGATAGATATTATGTGATAAGCATGGCCCGCAGCCAGTATTTGTGAATAACTCGACCAATGTAGTCCGTTCTGCCGCAGATACAAATAGAGATAGCAACAGGATAAGTAATATAGCCTTTTTCATTGAAACTCCTTAATAAATTAATTTGCGCTCCTGCATTAAATTAACCAAAACAGATAAAAAGCGCAAAGGTTAATTCAACACGATACTATTATATTTACTAACTCGACTCCTCACCATCGGATAAGGATTCATGCTTAATAGCTTCATCGACAAAATCAATTATAGTTTTTAGGGTTTCTTCAGAAAGGCTTTCGATTTTTAAAAAAAGATGCTGGAGAAGCTGTCTCTGATGAGAATTAAGTCCGGAGAGCATTTCAGGGAAGAGATAAATGGACATAGGTCCAATAGCTTTGGCAATATCCTTTTCGACAAGGACCTTCTCAGCCACCTTGATATCAAGTTTCTCATCGATCAATTCCAGAATTGCTTTGCGATGGGATTGATTGGGCATCTCGCCGCTTTCCCAGTTGATCAGGGTCCTTCGAGATATGCCGAGCAGGCCTGCAAACTGGCTCTGAGACAGGAATTTCCCATCTTCGATAAGGCCAATAATTTGCCTTAGATATCTAATATTTGAGGCCAGCCTATTTGCCATAATTTATTCCAATAATACAATCTACGCAAAGTTTTCCGAGGTGTGTCGCCCTAATATTAAATTTCACATCAATGTGAATTTTTATTTGACATATTGGACACATGTACTATATTAGTATCAGTTCTTTGAAATCTGATCGCTAATTATCCTCGCCCATATCGAAACCGATGCTATGCTCTTCCTTGAGTCCATCCTGCGCAAGTTCCGGAAATGCGGCAACAGAAACGATATATTCGTATTTAATAAGTAAATGTGCCAGAAGCTTTTTCCTTTCTTTGGCCTTCTCATCATACACTGGATAATTTGGTCTTTCAATCCAGATGCCCAGCGTATCGTAATCGACCACTTTGGCAATAATAGAAAAGGAATTTCTTTGCTTGATTAGCTTGAGCCTGGGGATGATTTCCTTGTCCTGAAGGTCTTTATTGCGGATTGTGAGTATGACTCTCGATCCGACCATTTTCTTTAGATTCATAATACACCTTTCTTTATTTCCATCAAAATCAAAACAATATAAAGATACTGTCCTTATTTAACTATGTCAATAAATTTCACATTAAGGAGAAATTATGCAATATATAAGCACTCTCAAATTGCAAAATCTCACCGTAGAAAAATTCGAGGCAACGGTGCGTAAAGCCTTCGACGGTTCGATAACGTTCGTATCGATTTTCGCAAGAGGGCTCGATTTTTTCAATTTCTGCCGAAGATGCATTGCTTCACATGAAGATGCAATTTTCAGCTCGCAAGAAAAACTCGATGCAATCACGAATTCCGATATGGACCTTATGTTAACAGAAGGCATTGAAAAAGGCGAAGCATTCCAGCTTAGAAACTGGCGTTCTTTTTGGGATTAAGGAGGTAAAAATGCCAAGAAGAAACAATCAATACCTTATGAAAAGGAATAGTATGATAAGAAGGCTATATAAAAACCTCCGCAAAGCCGGAAATACAGCAAGATATGCCATGCTTCTCATACAACAGGAATTGCGAGGCGAGCTTTCTGTCGAGCGCATAAGAAAAATAATCTATAGCAAAGATATTCCTCCTGCCAGGGCATAAACTTTCCTTTACAAATAAACTATACAAAGGTAAATTATAGGGGAAAGCGAAGATGGAGGTATTATGATAGAAGGCTCAAAGAAGTTAGAACAATTCATGCAATATGCATTTGCCAAACTTAACGAAGCTCGTGATAAAGCTGCTAAAGATTTCGAAATAATCGATATGGGCATTGGCGATCCGGAAATGGCTACAGACAAAACCATACAAAAAGCAATGATAGATTCACTCGATGAAGATGGCATTTTCCGATATCCATCATATATGGGCGAGGATTATATGCGAGAAGCCGCCGCAGAATATATGCGCAAAAGATTCTGTGTCGAGGTGGACAAAGACAGCGAAATTATTGTCCTGATGGGGTCTAAATCTGGAATTTTCAATCTGCCAAGAGCTATTATGAATCCAGGCGAAACAGGCGCATATACAGAACCGGGATATCCGGTATATCGTTCTGGAATAGCTTTGGCTGGCGGCAAGCCAATGAGCCTACCGCTTCGAATTGAAAATGATTTCATCCCGGATTTGGATATGATTCCTGAAGATACAAAAATCACTTTCATCAATTACCCCAATAATCCCACAACAGCGACTGCTGAACCACAATTTTTCAAAGACGCTATCAAAGATGCAAGAAAGAAAAATTATTTGCTGGTAAATGATGCAGCTTATATCGATATCTATGAAAAAACTCCACAGCCATCGATTCTTCAATATACCGATGAGAATTACGAGAATATTCTCGAGATACATTCCCTTTCCAAAGGCTTTGCTATGACTGGCTGGCGAATAGCATTCGCAGTTGGCAGCAAAACCGCTATCAAATATCTTGGCGCACTTAAAAAGCAAATCGATTCCGGCGTATTTATGCCTATACAAAAGGCTGCCACATATGCTCTCGAAAATTATAAAATGTCCCGTGATGTCTGCAGGATATACTTTGAAAGACGCAATAAAGTAATTTCAGCTCTCGAGAAGACCCATCTTTTCAAAAGGATATACCCTTCTGATGCGACTTTCTACATCTGGGCGCAGCTCAAAGATGAAGACAGCTCGGAATCATTTGCAAAGAAGCTGCTTACCAAACACGGCATAGTCTGCCTTCCGGGAAGCTATCTCGGCGAGCATGGTGAGGGCTTTGTCCGATTTTCCATGACTCTGAAAGACCGGGACATTGATAAAGCAGTAGAAAGGCTAATTGCAATTAAATAAGATTTCTAATTAGTCAAGTTCTCGACTCTTTTAAAGCCAAATATATAACATATATATAATGCTTAATATATATAGCAAAAGGCTTTACTGATGTTTTAGCCTGAAAAGTATGACAATGCGGAACAGCGCATTGTCTGATAGTTAATCAATCGACAATTGCGTGTTCAGGAAGGATGTATTTCTCGGGATTGGTTGGGTTGCCATTTATTCTAACTTCGTAATGGACATGCAATGCTGTCGCTCTTCCTGTTTTTCCGCAGGTACCGATTTGCTCGCCGCGCTTGACTCTCTGCCCACGGCGGACATCGATTCTGTCCATATGTCCATAGCGTGTTTCATAGTATTTGTGGTTGATTCGAACGAGTTTGCCATAGCCATGATACCAGCCGGTGAAAGTAACCACACCATCTGCGGTGGCATATATCGGCGTTCCGCGCGGCGCTACGATATCGATGCCCTCGTGAAGCTTCCTTTGGCCGGTGAATGGATCTGTTCTATATCCAAATACTGATGATATATAGCCTTCCATAGGCTTTATAGATGGCGTACGGTCGAGAATGCTCTTGGATTTGGCTGCGCTACTACATATCTCGGAATACGATGAAAGATGAAATTCGGCCTGCATGAGAAGGCTATCGAGAGTATATGATAGCTTTTTGCCCTTCAATTCCACTATGCTCTTTGTCTTATAGTCATCATCAGAAAGACGAAGCTGCGGGCCACCGAAACCTATCACGCCGGAAGTATCCGAAACCGGCTCGAGGCCTTCCATAAGCCGGAAATTTCCCTCGAGACGAGCAAGAGCTTCCAGCTTTACACGAGAAGAATCCAGTTTCTCGCCGATATTATCCAATTCGGCACGAAGTCGATTATTCTCCATGCGAACCTTCTCCATACGAGCAAACCGCGGAATTGAAACAATATTATAGACAAAAAATCCAAGATTGATAAACAGAAAAATGCCGATAGAAATCAGCAATATGCGTATTCCTTTGCTATCGAAACCGACCTGTTTTATCTCGCCACAGGATGGCACATACATCAAATTATGTTTTCTTGCCTTCTTATCCATAACTTTATAAATATAATAAACTTTGTTAACAATGTCAAGAATAGAGTAGCTTAAAAATCGCTTAACAATTGACGGAAATGCTAATATTGTATATTATTCCTGCTTTCCAATTTAAACGCTCGCGCAAAAGCATTTTTTAAACTAATAAGATTTGAATCATTCCCATTCGATAGTAGCAGGTGGTTTTGAAGAAACATCGTATGCGACGCGATTAATGCCGGGTACATTGTTGATTATCTCTGACGCACATTCGCCAAGTATCTCGAAAGGGATTTGGCTGAAATCCGCGGTCATGCCATCTACGCTGGCAACGGCACGAAGCACGCAGGCATTGTCATAAGTGCGTTCATCGCCCATCACCCCGACAGTCTGGACAGGAAGTAGCACAGCGAAAGCCTGCCAGATCTCATCGTAAATATTATATTCATGGAGCTTTCTTATGAAGATATCATCTGCTTTTTGAAGTATCTCGATTCTCTCATCTGTAATTGCGCCAAGAATCCGAACAGCCAAGCCCGGGCCGGGGAAAGGATGCCTGCCAAGAGCCTTATCCGGTAATTCGAGAGCCTTGCCCAAACGGCGAACCTCATCTTTGAATAGCTCGCGCAAAGGCTCGATTAGGCCAAAATTCAAACGCTCCGGCAAACCGCCAACATTGTGATGGCTTTTTATCGATGCCGAAGGGCCCTTTACAGAAATCGATTCGATCACATCGGGGTATAATGTGCCCTGGGCAAGAAATGATGCGCCATTGTAGCGTTTCGCAACGGACTCGAATACTTCGATAAATGTATGCCCAATTATTTTCCGCTTCTTTTCAGGATCGATAACGCCCTTCAAACGGTCGAGAAAAATAAAGGATGCGTCCTCGAAAACCAATTCCCAACCGAAAGTGTCAAGAAATTGCTGCTGGACCTGCTCGGCTTCATTTAGCCTAAGTAAGCCATTGTCCACAAAAATCGGGATGACATTCTTGCCTATGGCTTTATACAAAAGCGCCGTCATAACAGTGGAATCCACGCCGCCGGAATATGCTACTATAACCTTTGCATCGCCGACCTGCTCGCGTATCTCGCGAACCGAAGCTTCGGCGATATCCTCCGCCTTCCATTTGCGGCCTGCATTGCAGATGCCAAGGAAATTATCGATAATTACCGGGCCCATCTCGCTATGATGTACCTCGGGATGAAATTGCAATGCATAATAATGATGCTCTGTATCAGCCATTGCAGCAATCGGCAGATTATTTGTCGATGCAATAGGCATAAATCCATCCGGCAAGCTATCGACATTATCGCCATGGCTCATCCAAACAACGGAATCTTTCGCAATTCCATCGAAAAGCGGATTTGCTTTCTCGACATGCATATCACGCCGCCCATATTCCCTGACCCTGGCGCGTGAAAGCTCGCCGCCAAATTCGAGAGCCATAAGCTGCATTCCATAGCAAATACCAAGCACCGGGACACCCAGCTCAAATACTTCGCTATCGAGCCTTGGGGCATCTTCGTCCATAACAGAGCTTGGGCCACCAGAAAGCACAATGCCGTTCAGGGTTTCATCATAAAAATCGGAAATTGGAGTATTATAAGGCAATATCTCTGCGAAAACTGACATTTCGCGCATTCGGCGTGCTATTAATTGAGTATATTGGGAACCAAAGTCAAGAATCGTTATTTTTTCATCGTACATGTTCATCCTCTCCGAATCTGCTGGATCTGAATAATGTATCAACCGGCTTTCCGGGCAATGACGATGGGTGGTCGCTATTGAAATGAAGGCCGCGGCTCTCGGTGCGCGACAATGCACTACGAATCACCAGCCAGCCGACATATGCCATATTGCGAAGCTCCAATACATTCCTTTTGACGGGATTGCTTTGATAAAAATCATTAACCTCGCTTACGATTAGCGAAATCCTTTCCAGGGCACGGCTCAGGCGAAGGTCACTGCGGACTATGCCGACATAATTCCACATCAGTTCGCGAAGCGATTTCTGATTATGCGAAATAATCACCCATTCCTCCTGGTCGAATACCTCGCCTTCATCCCAATCTGCAATGGAAGGGAACAATTGCTTTGATTTGACAGCGGGATAATAATCGCCTTCTTTAATCTTCTTCTTTACATCTTTATAAGCAAAATGCGCAAAAACAGCGGCTTCCAGGAGTGAATTGGATGCCAAACGATTTGCACCATGAAGCCCGGAATACGCAACCTCTCCGATAGCATATAAGTCTTCGATATTCGTCCTGCCATGTTCATCGACAAGAATCCCGCCGCAGCTATAGTGTGCCGCTGGCACCACCGGAATTCGGTCTTTTGTGATATCGATGCCTTTTCGCAGGCAAGTCTTGTAGATATTGGGAAATCGTCTTTTAATAAAATCTGAGTCTTTGTGAGTAATATCGAGATATACACATTCCTGGCCAGTTTTCTTAAGAACGCTATCGATCGCCCTCGCAACAACATCGCGGGGCGCAAGCTCCATTTGCTCTGGCTCATAGTCCTTCATAAATCGATATCCATTTTCCAGCCGAAGAAGCCCACCTTCGCCGCGAACCGCCTCGGAAATTAGAAAGCTTTCTTTCTCGGTCTCGGTTAGGTCATAAAGCGTTGTTGGGTGGAATTGTATAAATTCCATATTCGCCACAATAGCGCCGGCTCGATATCCCATAGCTATACCATCGCCAGTTGAAACTTCGGGATTTGTCGTATGTTTATATATATTGCCTGCTCCACCCGTTGCAATGACAGTAAAATTTGAAAATATCGTATAGACTTCTTCTGCTCGCTCATCGTAAACATAAGCGCCATAGCTCTTTATTGGCTCTTCAGAAGCAATTTTTTTGCCATTTATATGATGTTGAGTGAGAATATCGATAGCTACATTGTGTTCGAAAAGCTTTATGGTACTTTTCTTATCGATTTGTTTTAAGCCCATATTTTCGAGAGATTTGCCAGTGGTATCTGCCACATGAAGCACCCTGTTTTCGGAATGGCCGCCTTCGCGAGTTAAATAGAGTGTTGTTGGGTCATCCTCGTCCCGGTCGAAATGTACGCCAAGCTCGATCATCTCCTCGGCTGCTTTTGGCCCAGCTTTGACGACTTTTTCAACTATCTCTTCTTTTGCCAATCCACCGCTGGCTTTGATAGTATCCTGAATATGCGATTGAATCGAAGTCTTACCCTCGAGGACAGCAGCAATTCCGCCCTGGGCGAGAGTCGTACATCCGATATCTGCCTTATCCTTTGTGATTATGACGACATCGCCGAGTTTTGCAGCTTTTCTTGCAAAAGTTAATCCAGCTAATCCGCTACCTATTACGAGAAAGTCGGTATAAAGTCTTCTCTTTTTCATAATGAACTCATTTCACATCTAAAATTAAATGTATCTATTTTTCAGCGAAAGTTTTTGCAGATTCTCCGAAATTCTCTCTATGACGTTTCTTCAGAGCCTCTAGATGAGGATATTTCACCTTGAAAATCCCCAGCAAATTCTTATCGGAATGCTCGCCGTGAAAATCTGAGCCTCCAGTGATGACAAGTCCATTTTGATTGGCAAAATTGCGATATTTATCCTGTTGAGAAGGGCTATGAGTGGGATACAAAGCCTCTATACCATCGAGGCCAGCATCGAGCATCCAGCGCATCCAATTATCCACTCCTTTGCCGGTCGCTCCTGGATGAGCCAGGACAGCAAGCCCGCCGGCATTATGGATAATCTCGATAATCTCTCTTGGGTCGGGTGCCCATTTTTCTATAAAAGCTGGCTTATCATCGCCAAGGTATCTCCCAAAGGCCTCGCCAAGCGATTTCACATAGCCTTTTTCCTTGAGATACATCGCAATATGCGGGCGGCCGAGGCTATGAATTGCATTTTTGCTAAATTCAGATTTACAATCGACATCCAGCCCCATTTCACTGAGTTTGTCGCATATCTTGAGAAGCCGCTCAAATCTTGCTTTGCGAACCTTGCGGAGCACATCGCGAAGCTCGGTATTCATAGGATTTACATAATATCCCAAAATATGAAGCTTGCCTTTACAGGCATTTGTCGAGCACTCGATGCCGCGAATGATCTCCATATTGTATTTTCTACTTGCTTTTCTGGCCTCTGGAAGACCACCCCATGTGTCGTGGTCGGTTATAGCTATGGCAGAGAGGCCGGCGTGATGAGCATTCGTAACAATATCGGCGGGCGAAAGGGTGCCATCGGAATAAGTAGTATGAATATGGAGATCGATATATTTCATATCATTCCGTAATTCGTCGCTTCACGATAGTCATAGTCTTATTATGCAAATCATCCAAATCGGCGAGTGCTTTCTCGGAACGCTTCTTGACATCATCCACAAATGCCCTGTCTTCCAAAGACTCAATATTGATAAGAACATTAAGATAGGCTGAATCCGCAGTGCTTTTTGCCAGAGAAGCAGCAACTCCGGCATCCGAAATAGCATGTTTATTACCGATCTCGGCAATTACATGCGTAAGCTCCATCACCTGATGAGCATGTTCCATTGTGCGGAGCGGTGCACATGTGGCTTTTACCAATGCTCTTTGTATCGCTTCATGGCGAACTGCTTTTTCATCATCATTATTCTTTGGTAGAGTATAGGCATCCATAACATCATTAAATGCCTCGATATCGTGGAATATAAGATGCATAAGTTCTTCGCGCTGCACTTCGGAAACTTTCAAAATCTCATCGATTTTGCCATTGTATTTCTCCGCCGATTTCTTGCCTTTTGAAAGATTGGCAACCATAGAAACCAAAGCAGCAGAAAGTGCGCCAGATAGTGCCGCGACACTTCCGCCACCGGGCGTATGGTCATTAGATGAAAGCTTATCGATAAATTCTTGAAGATTATAGTCTATAATATTCATTTTTTTACATTTCCTTTATCTTTTCTTCGACGAGTTTTTCTGTCGCATCGCGAATTTTTCTGGACTGTTTTCTCATATAGTCGAGTTTCTCGGTCATCTCTTCTCTGAATTTATCATCTTTGATATTCGGAAGATTAATAAGCACATTCATCGCAGCGCCAACAACGCCAGCTTCGGCAGTCAATGCGCCAACGCCGGCATCGGATATCGAATTTTTATTGCCGATTTGGGCAATCTTATGGCAAAGCTCGACAGCACGGAAACAAAGCTCGGCAGTGCGAAGCGGTACTCTGGTAGCATTCTTATAGCCTTCCTGGATTGCTTCATCCCTAGCGGCTTCTTCTTTCTTAGTAGAATTCGGCATTCTCATCGCTTGCATCACATCATTGAATGCATCTGTATCTCGATCGACAGCATAGACAAGCTCATCCTTGATCTTTTGAGCTTCTTTGGCATATCCATGAATTTCATCATATACTTTATAGTAGCTATTTTTGGTAAGAGTAATATTTCCGACCATATTCCCAAGCGCTGCCCCCAATGCGCCGGCATAAGCAGCAATAGAGCCACCGCCCGGAGCGACAGATTCGCGTGATACTTCATCGGCGAAATCGGCCAGAGACATTTTGGCAAGCTCGCCCCAGTCATCCGGCATTCCGAGGACATCCTTTTCGAGTGCAAATTCAGAAACATCGCGAAGGCCAAGCGACTGGACAGCAGTCTCGACAATATCGCGCCATGGTATAGCAATCGAGCGATCCTGTTTTTGCAGGTAGTACAAGCCGGCCTGCAGAATAGCCTCGTAAGGTATAAGGCCAACAAGCTCAGAGCCTGTGATAATAACGCCGCGCTTATATGCTTCTTCGCGAGCATATTCTACTACTTCGTGAATCGGTGTTTTCTTATAATTTGTGAAATTGATTGTGATCTGTGTTCTTTTATATTCATCAATATACCAACCAACGGCCTTTGCATCACGATATTTGCCATGGAAACGTACCGCTTTTCCTTCCAGCTCTTTTTCATCGTATTCACGGCCCCAGAATTCGATTTCTTCTTTTAGGTCGAGGCCATGGGATTTCTTATAATGATCGGCCAATGCTTCCAGGTTCTTGCCCACATACTCGCAGTAACCACATGGGAAATGGCCTTTTCTGTATCGGACAATCCTCCCTTTGAAATAATAAGGGTCGGTATTGCCTTTTCTTTTGCTTCGGCCTTTATAACGGAGATTGAAAGCTATATCGAATGCATGTCTTTTATCCCGGCTATTGAGGTTAATATTATAAGCGATAAGAAATTCTCTTGCCGAAACAGCGGTTGCGCCAACCTTCGGTTTGAATTCGGCCGGGCCGTAATCGGGTTTCCAGTAGTCTTCTTTGAGCTTTTCTTCGAGCGCCTCATATTCGCCACTTCTGACCACAGCAAGATTCTTCCATTCCGGTTTCGTAGCGGCTTCTTCGTACATATATATAGGAATATCCAGCTCTTCGCCGATTCTTTTTCCGACTTTATGTGCGATTTTGGCCGTCTCTTCCATCGTGATATTGCTGACTGGCACAAATGGAACGACATCGGTAGCGCCCATTCTGGCATGTGCGCCCGAATGTTTGCTCATATCGATAAGCTCAGCCGCCTTCTTGACAGCCTGAAATGCTGCTTCCATTACTGGTTCCACTGGGCCAACGATTGTTACTACTGTGCGATTGGTATCTGCACCGGGATCGACATCCAGAAGCTTTACGCCGGATACTTTTTCGATCTCATCGGTGATCTGCTTGATTTTCTCAAGGTCCCTGCCTTCTGAAAAATTTGGTACACATTCAATAATTTGTTTAGCCATAAACCCCCCGGTTGTTATGAGTTTTCAAATTTAATCGCCAAAAATAATAAATTTAAGCCATTTTGCATAGTACTTTTTTGATATTTTGCCCTTTTTGTTAATTTTCTCTTTTAAAGCCATATTGGTAACATATATATAATATTTAATAAATATAGCAAAAAGCTTTACTTGATGTTTTAGCCTGAAAAGTATGACAATGCGGAGCAGCGCATTGTCTCTTTTAAAGCCATATATATAGCATATATATAATACTTAATACATATAGCAAAAGGCTTTACTGATGTTTTAGCCTGAAAAGTATGACAATGCGGAACAGCGCATTGTCTGTTAATTACGAATTACAATAATTCAAAATTGTTCTATATTAAGAACTTTTTTTACTAATCTTAATTGCTTCAAAGGCATATTTTTATTAAATTAGTTAAAATTTTTAATCGGAGATTTTTTCTCTATCGTATTGCTTTATAAAATTTTGAAAGGAAATACATATTATGGGCGGTTCAAGAAATTTTTATGAAAAATATTTTGTCGAGCTGGAGATTTCGGCCGAAGAAAAGCTCAAACAACTCTGGCGGGTCGAGCTTCTGCAAAGAGCCACATCCTGGCTTCCGGAAGTGGAGAAAGGGCTTTTTGTTGGAATCGGAAAGGGGTTGGAGCTTGAAGCCAGAGTCGAAGAAGCCTTCACCGTAGGGCTCGACCTACCTTTCACATATCTTCCCATGATCAAAAATAATCTCGAAGATGAAAATGTAGCCATTCTTCAGGGCGATGGCACAAAGCTGCCATTCGATGATGATACCTTCGACTATATCCTTTGCAGCGAAGTATTAGAACATGTGCCCAATCGCGCCGATATGATTTCGGAATATGCCCGTGTTTTGAAGCCTGGTGGCCATGTCATAATCACAACGCCGAATTGGATAAGCTGCTATGGCCTGGCACGTAAACTGGTCGAGCTAATATCCAGGCGAGATATCCACGCCGATGACCAGCCACTCGACAAATGGATAACCTTGGGTTCTCTAAAGAGCGAATTCGGCTCCCATTTCGAAATCGAAAAAAGCAGGGGCTTTTGGTATTATCCGCCAATCGGAAGAGGCAGTTTCCAGATTCTGCCGGGGATTTTCTCAGTACTCTGGAGAATCTTGAAACCATTCGAAAGGCTCAATTCTGCGCTTTTTCCCGGGCTTGGCCATTGTGTCCTTATCTACGGCAAAGTCAAGAAATAATATTGCCAATTTCTTAGCAAATGCATAATACACAATAATAATTTTACAGACAATGCGCTGTTCCGCATTGTCATAC
>JBKHBT010000013.1:0-51776 GCA_046542255.1 Candidatus Zixiibacteriota bacterium
CAGGTAAAATTCAAAATTCTTCAAAAAAGAGTGGAAATATTTAGTTTTAACTATTTTGCCAGCTTTTCTATTCTATTATTCGCGTGCGAAAATAAACTAATATGCATCGATTTCTCTGAGCTAGTACCACTCCGGCTTTGGTGAACGTTCCAAAAGTGCTTTTAGTGCTTTGCCGGGAGATAAATTTTCGTATAATACTTCATATAATATATTTGCAATCGGCAATTCAACCATTTTTACCTTTGAGAATTCGAAGGCTGCTTTTGTGCTATAGTAGCCCTCGACAGCTTTATCGGTTCTGGCTATAATCTCATCCGGGCTGGAACCTTTGCCAATTTGAAGGCCAAAGCTATAATTACGGCTCTTTTCTGATGTGCATGTCAGTATGAGGTCCCCGATACCTGCGGCGCCTGCAATAGTTTCCGGTGAGGCATTTAATTGTGTTGCCAGCCTCGTCAGCTCGACCAATGCTCTTGTGATAAGAGCTGCCCGGGCATTGCCTCCCAATTCCATGCCATCGGCTATACCAGCTGCAATAGCATAGATATTCTTGAATGCCCCAGCTAATTGAATTCCATAGGCATCATCGGATGTGTAAACTCTAACGGCTCTTTGCTGTATGATATCTTGAATATCCTTTGCCGTATTTAACTTATCCGAAGCTGCTACGAGTATCGTGGGTTTACCTGCTGCAAATTCTGATGCAAAGCTCGGTCCTGCAAGGGCAATATATTCTGAATTTTCTCCAAAATTCTCGCGCAATATCTCAAGTGGAAATCGCTTCCTGGAAATCTCAAGCCCTTTGCTCAGATTGATAAAACATTTCCCTGAATATCTCGATGAATCGATTTTCTCTACTATGCCGGCAATATATTGAACCGGAACAGCCCAAAATACATAATCTGAAAACTCCAAAGCCTCTTCGATTTCATTGGTCGCATCAATATTTGATTCTAAAGTATAGCCTTGTAAAAAATAATTTTGCCTTTGGGACTCTATCATTTCTTTAATATGCTTTTCAAAGGCCCAGAGAAGCACCTTATTATCTTTTAAAGCAAGATGAAGCCCCATCGCAGTTCCCCATGCTCCAGCGCCTATTATTGAAAATTTTTTTTGCACTTATAGCTCCACGTGTCAATTTGTTTAAAAATAAGAAATAATGATTAAATGTCAATGTCTCGAGGCGATGAATTTTTCCATTTCATGGATTTTATTTTTTTGCCTCTTTTGGGCATCACTGCTCGCTTTTATGTCCAGCGCTGCTCGAGCATATTTCTCTGCTTTACTATTTTCTTGATTGTTTTTGCTAGCAATAAACATTTTATAATAAACATCTATCCTATTAAAACCATTTTCTTCTTCTATTAAGTTGAGAAGCTCTTGTGCCAATGTATCCACAGCCTCGTAATCTTCTTTTGCTTCTGCGACATAGATAGCATCCCAAAGTGGCGTTTTGCCTTCTGGATTCAATCTTCGCATAACATTTACGATACTGTCAGTTTTTTCGAATTGCTCCAAATCGGCATATGCCAATGCCAAAGCGTGCATAGCCGGCCATTTCCCGAATCTCGACTCTTTTGCAGCAATCCTTAGCATATTGATACCCTCATCACGCTCATCGCTAATGATCATGACACTTCGCAAGAAACCGGCTTTCGAGCTTTTGAAGAATTTATATGTGCCAAGGCCAAGATAAGCATCGGGCCGCAATATATCATCTTCGCTGGCCTTTGCAAGCTCGGAGGCAGCATGTCGGAGATTCATGGCAGCAGAAATCATACTTCCATCGGTGTCTACGTAAATAAGAGCGCGATAAAAGCTTATCATGCCCTCGATAAATCGATATTTCAAATCAGGGCTATCTATTCGGCCTATTGCATTTTGCAGCCTATCCATATCATCGAGCAATTGGTCTTTTTCATCGAAATTCTCGGCATCTTTCATCTTGCTATACCAGACAGTGGCCTTGAAGAAGTCTATCGATATACTATCATCAGCCTCCTGGCTGAGGATATCAAGAAGGGAATCAGCTCTATCAAAATTCTCGCGATAGGAGCATTCTATTGCTTTTACGAGCCTTTTAGAGTAATTCTCATCTCGAAGAATGTCATCTGCAAATGCCAAGATAGGCAATAGCAAAAATAGCCATAAAAATTTGTATTTAATATCTAAAATACTGATATCCTTTATTTTCCATAGGGTTTAAAACCATAGTCGTGTAGCCTTTTGTCCGAACGGCCTTCTGGAAGCATTTTCCAGAGCCATTTGCGGATTGGTTTTAGTACTTGCCGGAATTCATCGAGGCTTTGGCTTCTCTGCTCCACGAGCATCTTACGAACTTTTCGAAGCTTGTCGCAGTCTTTTATCAAAAGACGGAGTGGCTGGTGTTTATTCTTCAGGTTCTCCAAAATATTCTCTGGCAATGGAAATTTTCTATTATCGTGCTCTTTGATTTTTTCCATTATATTGTCGATCCTTCGATAAAATCCCTTTTCATCGTCCGGAAGCTTTTTATCTAATAGAAGAGCAGCCATTATATCAGCATCATCGAAAAAGAAGGCATTCTCTACATAAACTGCCAATTCTTTGACATCAGAGCGCATTTTCTCGAGCAGCTTATTTTTTTCATCGATCTTTTTGGCCAGGTCATTATTCAGCTCTTCGAGCTTTATGGTCTTGGTACGAAGCTGGCCCAATCTTGTATGCAATACTCCGCGAATTGTCGTAACTAAAGTCCAGTTATCGCCATTTTTTCTTGCTTTCTCATCAGCATGAAGAATCAATGAACCTTGCTGGATATATTTTTCGATCGATTTATTTGGATTAGATGACATTTTGCCTCCATAGTATTTCATTTCAGGCACAAATATAATAACTAAATTTGATTAGAAAAGGCTAAATATGAGATATTATAAAGAAAACCTGCCTCTTGAAGGCAGGCTATCTATATAAATATATATAATATGCTCTATTTCTTATTATTTCTTCTCAGCGAGCCACCAACAGTTATTGAAATCGAATCAGCGCGAACTATACCGTGGCTGTCTGTTGCACGACAGCTAATAATCTGTTCGCCAACCGGCAGTCTATTAAATACTACTGAACCATTACCAAAATAGCCAGATTCTTCTGTTATCAAGTTAGAGCGCCATTCAATCGAAGTACCGGTAAGTACTCCGTCTTCCTCGTCTTCGGCAAAGGCCTGGAAAGTAATAATTGTGTCTGCAAATACCGAACCATCCGATGGAGCAAGTATCCGGACAACCGGTGGTGTACTTACAACAATATTAACTTCATCACGGCCGATCAGGCCATCTGAATCTACTACCGTTAGAAGAATATTGTGGCGGCCGATTGGAAGTACTTCATCGAAATTATTACCATTCGGCAGCGGATAACCAGCGACTGTTTCCCAAACAAAGAGGCTATCATGAATAATACCATCTTCAATATCCTCGGCAATTCCCTCAAAATGTATCGGATAAGAAAATCCCGGTGCCGATGGATCGATTTCGTAAATTGCATCATTCTCAGGCGAGACGATACTTACATTCGGAGAATTACCCGGACCGGAGCGGACAAGAATATTGACAGTATCGGAAACCATATTGCCGTCAGAATCTGTAACATTAAGAGTAATTATATGAGAACCTGTATTTAATATATCATAAAACTCCCAACCATATCCGATAATACCATCACGACTGGAAATCCATTCGAAATCCTCTTCCACAAGAGTATCCGGAGCATCCCATGCCGTTCCATGGAAATATATAACCTGTCCTGCGGTGAAGCTGGCATCATCCAATGGCCTGATAATCCGGACATCCTGTGGAGGCATTCCTATTGTATCTTTGATCTCGAAACTAATCGCAGCCTCTATAACTCTTGTATCTGTTACCGGAACGACCAATTTCAGCATATATTGTCCCGTATCGCTAAACTCGATTGTGAAATCATTCCTGCCAACCAGGGAATCGGTATATGTAGCAGAACCGGCCTTTTTGTATGTCCAGATATAGTCGGCATGAGGAATATATTGACCTGCGCTATCATAGGCCTCGCCAAGTAACCTAACCGGCGTATCGACCATGTAAGATTGAAGGCCGTCTGGTTGTAGGATATTTGCATATTCCAAAGGCGTATCCTGATCTCGCCAGATATAATATGGCGGTTGTTCATAATAGAAAACCTGTGGCGATAAAGAATCGACTTCATTCAAAATCTGTGAAATAGCTCCAATAGATGCCCATGAAGTAAGATTCATATCCTCGATTGATTTTTCGGCAGTTGTTTTGAATAAACGTTGTCTAATTACTGCCGGCTTCAAATAGAGATTATTCACATCTGTCCTCAAAGCTCTGGACAAAATATCATGGCCTCCTGTAACATCGGTAAAATCACTGGTTAAGTTGTTATGCAAAATTGCGATATTATCTTTTAACGATTGCATAGTTATGCCCACTGTTGTATCATCATGAAAATCTCCTGCAATCTCTGCCGTTGCTATGGCACAAAGATGAGAAACATCCGAGATTAATAGCTTGGAATAAAGCTCCGGATCTTCTTCATATGCATCGAGTAAAGTATCGTATTCTCCATAGTATTCTGGAATAAGTCCATGAAGGAGAAATGCCAATGAAACTCCACTGAAAAGATGTGCAAAATCCCTGCTGGGATAAATCCCATAGGTGAGCCGATCATAATTGTAATCGCTGATTAATTCACCGAAATTATCTGCTAGAACCTGATTGATAGATTGCCAATTATCTCGCTCTGGCGGCAGGATTCTTCTGGCCCGTGCGACTCCTGATTCACTCTTGACCTTGACTGCCGAATACCTATTCAATCGATTTGTGAATGTAACACTGCCTCTGGCAGGATATCCTGTTATATCGATTCCTACATTTGTTTCTACATCTATTTGGCTTTTGGAAGCAAGCTTATAGAAGTATTCCCAATTATGAAGCATGGTCATGAAAGCTTGGAGACTTTTTTGCGTGGATAAACCAGTTATATCTCTTTGAATCGGTGTATAGAAATAAAAATTTGTATCCGGTGGAATTATGACAGCATATTCATCATCTTCGATATAGGCCGAATCGTAGTAAACTGTTATGCCCTTTACAATTCTACAATCATAGGCTCTCAAAACATTAAATGTAGTATCATAGAATGCGCTGTATGCGCTTTCATCCGGCTCGGAAATCGGGCTGTCATCATCGAAATCGCAGGCAAAAAATGCTGCGATAAATATTATCGTTAATATACAAAAAATCTTAAAATAGGACCATGACACCTGCATACCCCCTTATCAAATGCTTCTCAAAAATATTTTCATCGACCATGGCGCTGCCATCGGGCCTGATATCGAATTTGGCCCTATCTGTTTGCCAGTAATAATAATCTACGCCACCCATAATTCTAAAATGAGGAAGGCCTGTGTTTAATTCTAAATAGCCTATCGGGCCATATATGATTTCATCATTCAATTTGGTCATATCTTCTTCGGAAGTCAAACCATAAGAAAGATAATCCTGCATTCCGGCATAGCCGGCACCAGCAGCGATGGAGAAATAATATCCGAAATCAAATTCCATTCCCAAAGTAGCATCGAGAATAATCTGTCTTTGTTTTACATCGTAATCCTGATAATAGAATCTGGATTTATAATCCTTAGGAATATAGACTCCTTTGAGCCTAAATAGCAAACCTATTGATCTCGATCTATTGAAAGACCATCTGAGTCCCGCCATTCCGCCCAATGTCCAATAAAGCTGCTGATATCCATCGGCAACTTCGATAGCTGGCACATTTGAACCTCCTGAAGTATAATAAAACCCTAAATGCCCGCCAATTGGATTTCTCCCGCGATATTCATTGGAATAAACAGGATGCTTCGCAGGAATAGGGCCAGGATCGGGTTTATTATTCAGGCTATCTAATTGTGAATCTGTCCATGGGCCGGAGAGCGCATCCTTGTCGAACCATACCCCAGAGCCATTATATTGGCCAAAATGAGCATCGCCTTCGCTCCAAACGACCTCGACAACGATATTTCCCGAATTATGTGCAAGGTCGGGATAATCATCAGTCGGGCCCCATTTGAAGGTTACAGGATTTTTGATAGTATATTTTTGTGTCGGTACTTCCTTTATAGCAGACCTTCGAAAATAGCCGGTATAGCCATTCGCATTAGCCTTTATCCATGTCGATGATGTATATTCTAGAATCTTGAAGTATTTACCTTCATGAAATACTTTTACAACCGGGTAAGACGTACCCGGCCCTTTGCGTAGATATAGGTCATCCCATAGGATTAGTCCGGTTTTGGCAATACAAATATTGATTGAAAAAATAACTATTATTACTATTTTCTTCAACATGACAGCCTGCCTGTTTTAATTCTACCGAAATGGCAGATTCAATTTGACAAAAATCTGCATTCTTTATGCATCTTAGATTATAATATACATAAGCATATGAAAATGCAAGAGTTATTTTGGTTTAATTCGAAATTTTTTTTAGATGAATCTATAAAAGCCTATATTTATAGGCTTTGGAAAGAAGAAATATTAAAAAATATTCATATTTATTACATTTTACTAATTTAAGTAGTAGCGAAAATTTTATTTTTTTTGTATAATGTATATAAATGGGTTGATTAACATGCACAAATGCATAGAAAGTTAGTTTACAAGATTAAGAGGGACACAAATGAAACAAAAATCTTTGATATTCATTGGTTTATTGATTGTTTTAATAATTAATATTTTTGCTGAAATGCCAACCGGTGCAGATTATTTAATTATTTGCCCGGATGCATATGTCGATGAATTCGAAGAATTTGCAGAATGGAAAACCAAAAAAGGCATCCTGACAAGAATTGTCCCCCTAAGTGAAACCGGCTCTTCCACAAGTGATATCGATACCTATATCGAAGATGCCTATTCAACCTGGGTTCCCTCGCCACGATATGTCCTGATTGGTGCAAGGACGAGTGAAATCAATATGGTATATGCCGGTAATACCTCCTATGGTGCTTGCTATAGCGATTGGGGCTATGGTGATGTCGGTGGAGATCTATATCAAGAAATAATGGTCGGACGATTTCCCGCTGTTGATGCTGCGGATATCACAGATATGTGCGATAAATCCCTCTCCTATGAAAGAACACCGACCAGCGGCAACTGGCTGGCAAAAGGCTGCTGCGCAACAAGATATGACGGCGATGATTCCGATGCAGACTATTCTTCCAATATGGATACGCTCCAAGCTGCCATGGATGATGCCGGATATGTCGAAATTGATGATTTTGCCAGCTATGAATATGACGATACCGATGTACTGGGCGATGCCAATGATGTCGAAGCTGCTGTCAATGAAGGCCGTGGAGTACTTGCTTATCGCGGACAGGGCACTACAAATTGGTGGTCTCCATTTCAAATCAGCCCCAGCGATATGACAAATGCTGGAATGCCCTTTATTACACTATCGATAACCTGCCATACAATATATGATGGAACAGGCACCAGCACAGAATTAGGCGAAGCACTCATGCGAAAAACCAATTCTGGAACTGTAGCATTCTATGGAACCTCATCGACTATTTCGGATGGCTCAGAAGAAAGAGGCGAGGTATTCGAAGCAATGGCCAGGTCGATGTATGCCGATACTACAAACGACATTGGCAGGGCAGCAGAAGCTGGTAGAAGAAGAGTCTGGGAAATGTTTTCAGATGAAGTGCAGAATAAATCTCATATCCTACTTGGCGACCCTGAACTCGATATTAGAACTGGCGTACCTTCATCTCTCAGCGTCTCGCATCCTTCGGAAGCCTATGCTGGTGAATCCAATAGCTTCTCTGTCAATGCCGGTGTATCTGGCGCGCTGGTATGCATCAAATTGGAAGAAGATGTCTATATGCGAGAAACTACCAATGCCTTTGGTGTTGCTGAGTTTACCTTCACACCCAATATTCTGGGAACAATGTCGGTAACTGTTACTGCTAAAAACTACTATCCCTATGAAGGCACATGTGAAATTATTCCGAATGGCCCATTCCCATTATATTCTTCTGTGAATATTGTCGATAATATTATTGGAAATAATGATGGCGAGCTTAATCCAGGTGAAAATGTCGATATGTATATCACTCTGGAAAATATCGGAAATTCTTCTTTGGATGATGGCAATGCTACTCTAACGACAAGCGATCCATATGTAACAATTTCTACCGCGACAGCATCATTCCCGAATATTCCGGAAAGCGGGACAGGAGAATCATCGACATCTTTTGAGTTCGAGATTTCCGAAACATGTCCCAAGAATCATATTATCGAATTTGAACTGGATATTACAGATGGCTCTTCCAATTCATGGAATCTAACAGAACCGGAGCTACCGGTTAATCAACCCGATATTATTTATGTCGCTCATTCAGTCGATGATTCAGCGCCTTATGGCGATGGAGACGGAACGCTCGAAACAGGAGAATCTGCCAAAATACAGGTAACTTTGCAAAATAGCGGTTCATCAGCTCTGGGCGAGACAGATATAATTGCTAATCCAATCCATGAAAATTTAGCTTTCGATGATCCGCTCACAGAATTCTTAACATGGCCTGCCGGCGTATCCAAAGATAATGATACCGATCCTTTCTGGGCTTCGCTTGCGCCTTTCCCTGTTACGACTTCTGATGCATCCTTCAGGTTGCTCATAGAAGGCGATGGCCAGACATATACATTCTATGACACTCTCGAGCTGGAGATTCCGATAGCCGGCAGTGGCTCAGGCTCGACTGCATCAGGCTTCACCGGCCCGGATGATTATGGCTACTATTGCTATGACGATACCGATGTCGAAACAGGCCAGGCACCAGTCTATGATTGGATGGATATAAGTTCACTTGGCACAAGATTGCCCCTTGTAAGTTCAAGAGATGATTATATCAGAACATATTCTTTTCCACATTTTGACATAGTTTATTATGGTATCACAGAAGATGAACTAAGCTTCAGCACAAATGGCTTTGTCGCCGTTGGCGAGGAAGACTGGTCTGGCGGCTCTGGAGTCCATGAGCAGCCGATACCCAGCACTGGCGAAGCCGATGCTATACTAGGCGCATTCTGGGATGACCTCGACCCCAGCCGTAATGGCGATATATACGGCTATATGGATTCGGATAATGATCGGTATATCATCCAATACGATGATGTAACCCATTTCGATGCCGATGATCTTCATGAAACATTCCAGATTATTATACATGACCCCGCCTATTGGCCTTCGCCTACCGGAGATTGCGATATCATTTTCCAATACCATACTGTTAGCGATATGGACTATCAGGCAACTGGCATAGAGAATTTCACCGGCACAGATGGAATTCAATATTGCTATCGAATAGGAATGTCCGGCCCGGAATATGGCTACGATGAAAATGCCGAAGAAATCGTTCCCGGCCGCGCTATCCGATTCACAACAAATCCTCCTATCAGCGATGATGTCTGGATAGTTGTCAATTCCCAGAGAATTACAGAAAATCCACCCGATGGTAATGGCAATGACGCAGCAGAAGAAGGGGAAACCATATCGCTTTATCTAACACTTAAGAACGAGGGAACAATCGAAGCCAATAGTGTCCAGGCAAATATTACAAGCTCTGACCCATATATCTCTGTTATCGATGGATCCTCTGACTATGGAACTATCGCTGCCGATGCCTCGGTCGAGAATTCTTCCGATCCATACACTTTCTCGGTTTCCGGCCTTTCTTCACCAGACCATGCCAATTTCGACCTTACCATTAGCGCAAATTCCGGCGATTATGAGAGAACAACAGTCGTTCAGGTACCTGTCTGGGTTGTGCTGGATATTACAGAAAGTCCGATACCTGACAAAAAACAAATCGCTTCTGTATATCCGAATCCATTTAATAGTAATGCCAATATCGAATTCGACCTGCCAGATGCCAGCAATATCAAGCTCTCTGTCTTCGATTTAACCGGGAAAGAAATTTATTCTGTTTTTGGATATTTCAATTCTGGAAAACAAAGCATTGATTTGGATTTCGAAGGCAATGAAAGCGGTATTTATTTCTATAAGTTACAAACCGACAAGAATATTCAAACTGGCAAATTGATATTGATGAAATAGAGTCAAACTTTAGGGGTAAAGGGCATTTATTATGTTCAGGAAAATAGCTTTTTTATGGCTGATATTAGTTTTCACTATTTCTGTTTTCCCGGATGGATGCCGCTTTTTAATTGTTAGCATAGAAGAGTTTGCGCCTCATTTAGAGGAATTCGCCCAATTAAAAACTAAAATGGGTTATAAAACCGAGATTTTCATACCATCCGACCCAGAAAATTCTGCAATAACTAAAACTGAAATCGATAGCATCTATTCATATCCGACAAATGAGCTGGAATATCTTCTGCTTGTCGGCATAGAAGATGTTCTTTCAATGGGCAATGTTTCCGGCGACCAAACAGATTGCTATTATTGCGATTTTGATGGAGACCACATGAATGATATTTATCCTGCCAGATGGCCTGCCCGAAATATCGAAGATGTTCAGGGAATTGTTGATAAGACCATAAAATATACAACCGACCCATATATAGATGAAAGCGCAGACTGGCTACTACGCGGTTCTCTGGCAGTTAATCCCGATGGCAGCAGCGGTGATATAGAATACTGGCGATGCGTCTTTCATGCTGGAAGCTTGCTCGTAGATGCCGGGTTCACACATATAGATACCTTCAGTACAGATCCACCTTCATCCGATGGCGGCATTGAAATAACCGAAGCCATAGACGAAGGCCGTGGCTATATGATTTATCGCGGACAGGGGGTAGAAAATTGGTGGGGATATCACTTCAATCCTGAAGATTTTTCGAATGGTCATATGACTCCGATAGTATCTGGAACGACCTGCAAGACACTTGGCAGTTTCGGCCCGGCATGGCTAAATTCTGGCACATATCCAAATGTAAAGGGAGCAATTCTCTATATGGGAACCAATACAGTATCAGGCGGATATACGCTTATGCTGCAAAGGAATGCTATGGCATTAGGCTTCATCGATGGCCTATTCGCTGGAATGAGTGCCGCAAGAGCAACAGAGCTGGGAAGGCAATATATTCTCGAAATCCCCGATCCTACATCTCATCGTGAATACAATAGCTGCATGATGCAGGGCGACCCAACACTTATGATGTGGACATCCTTGCCTAAAGAAATCTCTGCGATACATAATGAATTCTATTCAGATGGGGAAAGTCATTTTGATATACTTGTAGAAAGCGAGGATTCTGGCCCACTCGATTCTGCTCTGTGTTGCATTATTATTGGGGATGATGTTTATGAATATGGCTATACAAATGATTATGGAGAACTATCTATTCCTTATGTATTCCCCACAGGCGGCGATTATGATACGATGCGCCTGACAATTACTGCGCATAATCACCTCCCCTATCATGCCGATATCCTCATGATGCCCGAAGGGCCTTTTCCATATATCACATCTCATTGGTTCTGCGACACTGCCACTGGAAATAGCGATGGTTTCTTATCAAGAGGCGAAAATATCGAAATCAAATTTTGGCTTCAGAATTATGGGCCTATTGATGCAGAAAATGTCGAACTAATTCTTAGGTCGAGTTCAGGATTCTGTGATATTACCGATTCTACATATGAAATTTCGATATTGGCTACGGAAGAAAGCTTGCTTATTACCGATTCATTTTATTTCACGGTTACGCCCGATGCAGAATTCAGCCGAAAAATCGATTTCGAGATACAAATTAGCCACACTGAAGACACTGATACAATTATAAGATATTATAGATTTTTCAGCCCCAAGATTTTAGGGACAGCTCTTGAGATGACCGATTATATTTTCGATGATGCTCCTCCAGGTGGAAATGGTAATGGTGTATTCGAATGGGGAGAAAATATAACTCTACAATTGGAATTAGCAAACAATGGAGAGACCGTTATTACCGATATTAATTCCCATATTTCATTGCCACCTTTTCTTTCGAACGTGGACCCAATAATCAAACTAAAAAGGCTTGAATCATACGACACCGTTCTCACTGAACCAATGTTTATTTCTACTTCGCCACTCATAGATGAAGCAATGGCCCTAAATACAAATCCTATGATTATCTATTCCAATGGTGGCTATTCGGTGGATACTATGTACCAGGTTCTTAGATTCGATATCGAAAAATCTTCGACAGGCCCGGATGATTACGGCTATTATATCTATGATAGCTATGATTTCGGAAATGCCTTAAGGCCAGAATATGAATGGAACGATATTTCGGAATATCCTGATGCCTATAATGCCGGGCTTTCGGAAAATCATTTTTATCTTGATATCGAAGATATACCCTTCGACTTCCAATTCTATGGTATCGATTTCGAAGAAATGGGCCTTTCCAATAAAGGTTATGTCCAGATCGATTATGGACATACTGTCCATTTGATTCCGCATAGTTTCCCCAGCTCTTCTGCCCCCGAATATATCTTGGCCGGAGCATGGGATGACTATGATCCGTCTTTATCCGGAGAAATCTATGCTAAATATCTTCCCGATGCTGGCAAGTTTATAATTCAATACGATGATATATCTTTTATCGGAGGAGTCCAAAAAAGTTTCCAGATCGTTTTGACCGATATTGAAAGCTATCCTACTGAAACCGGCGACAATGAAATCTTCTGTTATTACAAAAATTTCACTCCGGAAGATTTGACAGTTATAGGCTTGCAGGGTTTTGAGATGGGCTATCTTAATTATTTACATGGAGATATGGCATATGCCGGAGCCAATATACCCAATGACAGCTTTGCAATAAGAATCACAACGCAAGAATCTATGCCTACAAATTCGGAATGGTTAGTAGCAGAAGAGTTTTTGATTTCCGATGAGGAGCATGGCAATGGCAATGGAATCATTGAAGACGGCGAACAGGTAGAAATCACGATGGAATTGATAAACAATGGCAATCTTAATGCAGATGATGTAATGGCCAGTGTATTCCTTAACAATAGAGAATCCGATGCAGAAATCATCGACTCAGTCGATTTTTACGGCGATATTGCTTTGGGAGCTGTTGCAGGAGGCGATGGTGGATTTTCGATACTTATAGAAGACAGCGATGAGCAAATTATATTAGATTTTATCGTGAAATCCTCCAGTGGATATCGAAACACTGCTCATTTTGTCCTGAATTCAAATCTTTCGCACAGTATCGAAGAGGCTTCCATGCCAAATTCTGTTTCATTATCCAAAGTTTACCCAAATCCTTTCAACTCGGCATTTACTCTGGAAGTCGAAACCAGAAGTCTATTTAGGGTTTATGATATTGAAGGCAGGCTCATTATCGAAGATGAGGTATCATCGGCAAAATCTTACCGAATTGATAGCAAAAGCAGCGGTATATATTTATATAGTATTATGGATATGCAATCGAGACAGAGAAAAACTGGGAAACTTGTTTTTATCAAATAATTACAGAATTTTCTAAAATATTTACCTCGATTCTGTTTTATCGTAATATAAACCATCTATTTGTATAATATTAAGCAAATTATGGCTTTGGGGCCATTAACCCAAATGGTGATATTCAATAACTATATAAATAAGGCTACAGCACTCGATACAAAGCTACAACCTACCCTCGCCACAAAGCTCTCACCCAAACACCCTCGCTGCAAAGCTTGCTTTGTAGCCCAAGCTTTTCCGAAGCTCCGCTTAGATTCTTTCTAAAGCCAATAAAAGCAGAACTTAAGGGGTTTCAGCGTTGAGAAACAGAGCTTTTTAACGAGGATATAAGTCGAGATTGTTGACTTAATATAAATATCGACACTGAATCTGGGGATTTAATTTCTGGTAAATTTCGAAGCATTCTTGACATTTTTGGGCTATTGGAATATTTTACAGTTGTGTCGAATTTAATTGAAAATGGATTTCGAACCATCGGCAAAAACGGCCAGGATGAATTTACCGAGAAGAAATCACGGTTTCTTGGTTTCATTCGTTTTGTGCAGGATGTGGAAGGCTTTGAGAGATTTTTGGATGAGATAAAAGCCGAATTTCCGGATGCTACACATCATGTCTGGGCCTATCGTTTGCTTGAGAATGGGCATCTGCGAGAGCTTTATTCTGATGATGGTGAGCCTTCGCAGAGTTCAGGCCCACCATGCTTGCGGGTAATTGCCGGTCGTGATCTTATAAATACCGCAGCTATTGTCGTCCGCTATTATGGCGGGACAAAGCTCGGTGTTGGGGGGCTAATTAGAGCCTATTCGCATGCGACAAAGCTGGCACTGGAAAATGCTAAGATAGTAAAAAAAGTGCCTGCGGATATCTGGCAAATCGACATAGATTATACCCTCCTTGGGCAGATTGAAAATTTCCTCGAAAAATATAGAGGGAATACAATTGCCAGAAATTTTTCCGACACTGTGGAGCTTCAAATAGTTCTCACAGCTAAATATAGAGAAATATTTGAAAGGCTTCTTAATGATTTAACAAGAGGAAAAGGAAAATTCAAAATAGAAGGAGAAAAATATGTCATTTGGAGCTAATATTAATAATGGAAATTTTGCAGAATTGACTTGTGCCAACAAAGTATTGGTCGTTGATTTTTGGGCGCCGTGGTGTAAAAACTGCCCTCAGGTCGAGAAAATTCTGCAAGATGTAGAGAAATCTTCGGCAGGTCATATCGGCTTTGCAAATAGCAATGTAGAAGAAGATGGAATGCTCGCATCCAAATTTGGCGTCCGCTCATTGCCATCGGTTCTGATTTTCAATGATGGTCAGGTAGTTTCGCAGCTCTCTGGCAATTTCTCAAAAGGCCAATTGCAGGAAAAGCTAAACGAAGTATAATTTGAGGCAAAGTTTATATTCTTAAGAATCGAATATGCTTGCCATATCCAATAGCTGGCAATATTTTAAGAACTTGAAAAGTATAATATAAATTAAAGATGAGATATAGATTATGAAAAAAGTTCTAATACTTACTCTTATATCATTAACTCTGCTTTTTGGTTGTGGCGATAAAAAACAAAAGAAAACTGCCAATTCAGCTAATGGCAATTTAACATTGCCCAAATTTGAGCTTTCGATTCCCGATAGCAAAGAGAAATTAGAAAGCAAAAAGCTTGAAGAAATTATTGTGATCAGCTTCATATCTGATTTCTGCGGCCCATGTATCAAAGAGCTGGAAAGCATCAAAAGAATTCAAGATACTTATGAAAATAAAAATGTGGATTATTTAATCCTGATTATTGGCGATGGTACAGATTATCTTAAAGATATTGATAGCCTCCAACTGAAAACTCATATTGCTCTCGCAGATTCTAATTTTCTTGGTAAGCTAAAGATTGGTTCTATCCCAACCAGGCTATTGTTCTCTAATAATGAACTTTTATATCGTTTAGAAGGCACACCATCGTATAAAGAGCCTGAATTTCGAGAAGAATTAGACAAATTACTTGGAATAGTTCGCACAGATACATTAGAAATTGAAAATTAAAACGGATAGCCCGAATTAGTACTTGAATATTTAAAAAATTTATTAAAAAGCATATTAAGGAGATAATTATGAAGAAAAGTCAGCAAGTAGTGCTCGTTTCCGCCGAGGTTTTTCCATTTGCTAAGGCTGGAGGACTTGCCGATGTCATGGGCACACTTCCAAAAGACCTGGCGCAAAAAGGTATCGAGCCGATTATATTTATGCCACTTTATTCCTGGGTCAAGCGTGATAAATACGGTATTAAGAAAATAGAAGATTGCAAGATAGACATCGATACGCCGGATGGGATTAAATCTGCTGAGCTTTATCAATCGGTTCTCCCTAATACTAATATCCAAATCATATTTGTATATAATCATCATTATTTCGACAGAGATGGCCTCTATAATGATCCGGAAACCGGCCTAGCATACCCTGATGATGGAGAAAGATTTACATTTTTCTCGCGGATTGTTCCAATCGCCATCAAGAAATTGGGTTTGAAGCCGCAAGTTATCCATTGCAATGACTACCAAACAGCTTTGATAGCTGTATATCTCAAAAAAATCTATAATGATGATGAAATCCTCGGCGATACCAAATTCGTCTTTTCTATACATAATCTTGCATATCAAGGAATATACGAGCCTTCTATTTTGGACTATGTGCATTTAGGCTATCAGGATTTCTATCCTGCTGGGCCTTTTGAATATTATGGCAAAGTCAATTTCATGAAGCTTGGCATTTTATACGCCGACATGATAACAACTGTTAGCCCGACTTATTCCAAAGAGATACAGACCAAAGAATATGGCTATGGATTAGATGGTGTCCTTCGAAGCCGAAAAGAAAATCTTGTCGGAATATTAAATGGAGTTGACTATCATATATGGAATCCACTAAGTGACCCCTATTTGAATATTCATTATGATAGTAACAATATCTCTGGCAAGAAAGCATTGAAAAAGCAGCTCCTGCAAGAAAGCGATATTAGCGAAGACAGAATAGAAATGCCGCTTTTGGGCATGGTTTCTCGTCTTGCAGATCAAAAAGGATTCGATATATTAATCGATGCCATACCGGAATTTATCGAACGTGATGTTACAATTGTCATACTTGGCACCGGTGTCAAAAGGATAGAAAGTGCCTTGAAAGAGCTATCAGAAAAGTACAAAGATCGTTTCAGAATACATCTTCTATTCAGTCCTAAGATGGCACATCTTATCGAGGCTGGCTCGGATATGTTCCTTATGCCATCGCGCTATGAGCCTTGTGGGCTAAATCAGATGTATAGCCTTAAATACGGCACTATTCCGATAGTCCGCAAAACAGGCGGCCTCGCAGATACCATAACCGATGTCGATGAGATCCAGGATGGCGTAGGCTTTGCATTTGAAGAATATAATTCCGACAAGCTTGCAGAAACAATTCACCGCGCATTGGACATATTTAATGATAAAGAGCGTTGGCGCGAAATAATTCAAAGAGCAATGAAATGCGATTTTTCATGGAAAGCTTCGGCAAGCAAATATGTCAAACTCTACGAAGGACTTGTACTTCGACCACTTATTAAGAAGCCGTCCGATTCGGAATAGAATATCGAAGAAGAAATACTAAAAACGATTCAACCGATTTATCGATGTATTGTCATAGAAAGGCTCAACCGCTTTGTCGTCATTCTTGATTGCAATGGACGGAAACTTCGCGCGCATACAAATAATACAGGCAGGCTTCTCGAATTTATGCAAAGTGGAAGAATTGCCTTATGCACCGATAAACCGCCTGGCAAAACCGATATCCGCCTTCTTGGCTTCGATGATTCTCACATAACTGGAAACAAAGCATATTCCGGAGCATTAATCGACACCAGGCTTCAGATGCAGAGCTTCGAGGTCGCATGGGAAAGAAACCTAATACCATATCTTGAGCACTGGAAATTCCATAAACGCGATCAGGACTTGAAAGGCTCTTTTCTGGACTATCTCGCTTTTTCTGAAGATAATAATAATGACAAATTATATATCGAACTAAAAAGCGCAGTAGAGCGTGGCGAAGATGATTTTGCCATGTATCCTGATTGCCCGTCTTTGCGAGGCCAAAGGCATGTACGCCACCTTACCGAATACAAAAGAGAGGGTGGCAATTCGATGATAGTTTTCATATCAGCTCTGCCCGGGGCTAAGGCATTCACACCCAATACAGAAAAAGACCCGGAAATGGGCAGTTTATTGAAAAAAGCAAAATTAGCCGAAGTCGATATTAGAGCGGTTTCAATGGCACTCGATATAGAAACTGGCCAAATAAAATTGATTAATCCAGATTTGCCTGTTTTCATTTAGATTCTTTTGTCTATTATCGGTTTGCTTATTCTGCTCTGCATTATTGAAAATAGACAAAATATAGACCTTAATTCAAATAATAATATTTTTTTCATATTAAATGGAATTATCTCTTGACATATCTGCGCCAAAATAGTTTAATATCTTTTAAGATAGTTAAATATCTTGAAAGACAAAACGAGGTAGGCATGACAAAGTCCTTAATAATGGTGATTTTGCTTTTGATAATCTCACTGAATGCAGTTGATTCTGCCTCTATCGAAAAAAAGCTGCAGGAAATCAGCGATTTTTCTGGTGAGCTTATCCAAACAATCCCATCACCGATGGGCGAAAAATCAGACACAGGCAAAATATATTTCTCAAGGCCTAATGTCAAAATTGAGCTTCTTGGTGAAAATATCCTTATCAAAGATGATTTATTATATCTATATGAAGACTCTTCGCTCGATGGCATGATAACTTCTGCCGATGAAATGGTAATATTCACTGCTAATCCAATTTCCGGCCTTTCCAAAAATTACAAGGTCGAGGTCACTGATAATCAAGATAATTGGCGAATTATCGCAAATGCCAAAGAAGATATGAATGTGATGAAATATATTATCGATATCGATAAGCAAAAAAAAGTACCTGTTTATCTTGAAAAGCACGATATTACTGGCCAAATCACTATCTTCAAAATAGATAATATTCGATTTGATAAGGTAGATGATGTTAGATTCGAAATGCCAGATGATATAAATTTTGAGAGTTATTAATGGATAAAACAATAGAACATACATCGAGATTAGCCAAATTGGATTTTACTGGGGATGAAAGCAAAAGTATAGCTAAAGATTTCCAGAACATGCTGGATTTTGTTGATAAGATCGACCAAATGGGCTATTGCAAACTGGACCTGGATATAACGAAAGCAGCCAGGATTAAGAATCTCCGCTCTGATAGAATTAATGACAATAAAGATAGTTTGAAGTTAAATCATAAATCCCACAATGATTATTTTGTAACATATTGTAATTTAAATATAAGCGAGCTATCAAAAGATGAAAGACACTAAAGTAATAGGGATAATTCCTGCGCGCCTGGGATCAAAACGTTTTCCAAATAAGGCCATATACGAGTTAGAGGGAAAGCCGCTTTTCCTATGGCCGGCGCAGGAAGCCCAAAAATGCAAGAGTATCGACAAAGTCATAGTCGCAACAAATTCAGAAGAAATCGCCGAAATTGCTAAAAAAAACGATGTCGAGGTTTTCTTAAATCAGACCAAATGTAGTTGTGGCACAGAGCGAATTGCAGAATATGCAAGCATAGATGACAGTGGCGATTACTTTTTGAATATTCAGGCCGATGAAGTTCTAATACAGGACTGGATGCTCGACCTTTTAATTGAAAGGGCTATCGAGCTGGAATCTAAGATGGCCACGATAATTACTCCAATTTTCGATGATTCCGAGCTCGATGATAAAAATACTGTCAAGGTAGTATGCAATCGAGGTAGCGATGCTCTTTATTTTTCTCGCGCTGCTATTCCTTTCTCAAGGCATTTGCATTCTCAATATAGAAAGCATATCGGGATATATTTCTACGATAGGGATGTTTTAGCACATTATGATCAGAAAATCATATCGCAATTAGAATATGCCGAAAGTTTAGAGCAACTCCGTGCCCTGGAAAATGGTTTCAAAATCCATTGCATCAATATCGATCAGGCAGCAGAATTGGTTTCTGTCAATGCGCGGAATGATATACCAAGGATTATAGATATCCTCAATAATAAAATAGATTAGCTATTTCTAATTTATTTATCTTATATTAAAAAATGTTTCGATTCCAAATTCCATTGGGAATTCGTCTGCTGGTTCTGGTATTGTAGCTGTAATACCAAGCGGTACCGATTCTAGCAAAATCCAGGCTTCGAATTCATAATATCTGACCGGAACAATTTCATCTTTGAAATGTATCGGATTTTCAGGGTCTCTGATATCTAAATCCCATGTATCTGGATTGATTTGGTACATAGTCGTTGTTAACCAACGTCCTGTGGATTCTGTGTAGAAACCCATTCTGAAAATCATTGGCTTTTCAAAAATTGGTATACTGGGAAGATGATAGAAGGCATCGCCAACAAAATTGCTCAATTTGCCTTCTCGGTCTATATTACCGTATGTATAGACTCCAAACATTTGAACATTGTCGATATGAATTGGATAGATATCCATGAAATTGAATCTACATTCTTCTGCGAGCCTGTTATGAAGATTCGGCAGGAATGAAAAGTCATTGCCTCCCCAGGTAAGGCCGGTTCCGATGAATACTTTCTCTGATTTTTTGGGAGTCATCAAAAGGAAGCTTTCATATTTATCGTGATATGGCGTTGAAAGGCCAGAATTCTCGATATATGAAGCGAAGAACTCAAAAGTCATAAGAATATTTGAATCCATTTTGGGTTCATCCTTCTGTTCTTGCTGGCTTCTAATGACATCCGGTTTATTTCCATGTCTGGAGAAACGTGTCGATGGGCGGAAAGTTTCCGGTTCTACAAATTCTGGATATGGTTTCTTAAGTATTCTATGCTGCAAACCGACAGAAAAGACATTGTATCCTTTCGGAATAATAAACAGATTCGAATATGCTCGAAGTTCTGTATTTATATATTTATTGTATGACTCTAAAGCCAGCTTGACAGAAAACGCATCCTTAAGCTTCGGATCGAGGTAATCGATTCCATATTTATAGTAATAGTTCAAGCCCAAATAAAGATTGGTCGAATCCACAACAGGTTCTGATGCAGGGATAACATATGGCAACCAGGGAAGCATCCATGGATACATCCAAAGCCCTCCGCCTGCATAGAAGTCTGCTTTATTAGGTGTCTCAAAAACATTGAAATCCGATTTTGCTTCTATTGCCCTGAATGAATTTTGGCCAAATAGATTAATTTTTTTATATCGCATTCCAATGCCACTAAAGTTTAGGCTACCATTCTCATTAAAATCTTCATTCTCTGCTCTGGCGGCAGAGCGCAGTGATAATCTAAGATAGGATTCAGCGCTTGAATACGGAGTAACATTTCTTAATTCATTTTCTTTGAACATTAGTTCTCTGTCAAGAAGTGTGATAATTAGTTCCAGGGAATCTATTCGATTATTAAGCGAAGTTCTCAATTTTAAATTATCATCTATGATATTCCAGAGGCTATCATTTTCTTCTGATAATGACTCTGCTCTATTTTTATAGGTCATGAGAGATTCTTCAAAGGTACTGATCATTCTAAAATTTTGGATTGAATCTCTTGTGAAAATCTCGAGCTTTCTTTGTAGCTCGGAAATCTTATTTTGATAAACCTGCATACTATCGTAAACATTTACAGCCTGCCTAAGTATTCTTTCATTCTTTTCATTTATAATCTCCCGCAGAGAATCATTTCGAGTTCTCATCTGATTAATTTTAGAATTTATATAATGAAAAGCAGCAGAATCAATTTCATTCACTTCAGTATCATCGACATAAGGCCGATAGTTTGTAGTTCGAAAATTATCTTCATTTAATTCTACTTCGTCAAATGTTTCGCCACCCTCGTAATAATCAGGGACATTACTATCTTCATCTGCTGGTGGCTGTGGAGTTTCTTCTGAATTTGGCTCGGGAAGTGGTACTTCCTCTTCCGGGCTTGTTCGCTCGTATATGGCATTTGCATAACTCTGGAATTGTTTTATACAATTATCGACAGTGTCGATCTTAGCAGGTTCACTTTGATCGCCATATTTAGCAATCATTGCAGAATATCTATCTAATTTGTTTTTGAATTCCGTGGCTTTTTCATAATTGAACGATGCAGCATTATCGACATCATTTACCACATCTAAATACCACTTATAAAGCTCGGGATGTAGGCCATCCGATGTAATATTTTTGCATACATTGAAGTCGATTTTTTCAGCATTGAGTGAAACTATCAAAATAGTTATAATCGGGATAATTACTATAAATTTTCTCATATTAGCCTTTTTAGCTTTGAACTTATATTAGACATTTCTGTTTAACCTTTGCTTTTCATAAATATAGAACCTGAATCTTTATTTTCAACAAAAAAATTCGAAAATTAAGCAAAATTTCACTTTTTTATGGTTTTTATTGCTTTTTTAAGCAAAAATCCTAAAATCTATTAAAATAACAGAACCAAAATATTAAATTATGGATAACTTACTCGATATCTCAATTTATTGTAAAAATAGACTATTGTCACAAGAATGACAAATACAAAAAAGAACCAGGGATAAAATAATGATGTTAAAATTGCAAGAGCCGATATTGCGACTTTATTTGCGCTGATAACTGTGGAATGATTCTTGAGTGCATATACAAAAAATGGCAAAGAAATAAATCCAGTAAGGAATATTGGCGGCTGCGAGACTATAAGTGCCGTACCAATAGCAATTAGTAAGATCACATTCGCCATTATAATACTATTTTTTACGCCCATTTTAACAGCGATAGTTATTTTATCGGTCTCTCTATCGGCTTCAATATCCGGTATTGTTGTCAAAATATAGACACTGGCATATGCGAAAAGATACGGCAATGAAGCCCAAATTGCTTGCATATCATATCTTTCAGACCAGAAATAGCCTATTATAAAAATCAAAGCCCCATGCCCTATCCCATTTAGAATTAATCCTCCTAATGGTTTATTCTTAAGAGAAAATTTTGGATGGCTATAAATAATACCCAAAATCACTCCAGTGAGTGTCAAAAGACCGACAGGAAGATTCCATGTAAAGGCGAAAAACAAGGCAAATAGGCTGGTTATGATATACATTGCCCATGCATATTGCTTTGATATCAGGCCTTCTGCAAGTGGAAGATGCTTTCCGCCAATTTTATCTGCTTTTATATCGAATATCTGATTTATGATAAAAACCGAGCCACCGAGCAGGGTCATGGTCAGAAATAATATGGCCATTCCTTCTCTATTTCCCGGAGCAACTGCGCCCAATGAATTATCTGGAGGAATTCGGCTACTCCAAAATCCCAGGATAGCCGGCATCCAGACACATATTAGAAGCAGTGGCCGAAAAAGAGCAAATGCATCGAGAATTTTCATGATTGTCCGCACTATCGGATTATTCATGAATCTTCGAGGTCGTTTATCCGATACAAGCTTTTCAGCGGAATTGGCTAATTCCTTTTTGGGATCGATAATATTTTTTAATTTATCTTTACGCAACATAACGTACTAAAGTTAAACATGTTGGTAAAGAAAGCAACATCAATCATCAAAGAAAGAGATTTTTTTTTACTTATCGTCTGGCAACATTTCAGCTTCGCTAAATTTCAACACAGTGAAAGTATAGAGTTCTGTATCCGGGTTTTTATAGCAATCTCTTGAAAGGCCTGCTTTTTGTGAACAAAGCTCGCCGAGAAATTCATCCAGAGACCATCCTGTATCGGTTGCAACCACTGGCAAGAATACGCCTGTTCGCATCATTCCATCTCTATTTCCAACCAAATATACGCCATCTTTACCGAGTCTAATATCTTCATAGGAATCGATTTTCTTAAGTGGAGAAAGAACCGATACTTCTATATCGATTTTGTCGAGTTCACTCTCTGATACCGGCCTGAACCTATGGTCATTCACAGCAGCGGATATGGCCATATCCCTAACAGCGAGATATAATGGGCCTTGCGCCATCATCTGTCCGATGCAGCCACGCAAACGGCCATCACGCTCTAATGTTACAAATACTGCGGCTTTTTCCGTGAGTTTTTTATCCTTTGGCTTTTCAGGCTTCAATGTACGTCCGCTTTTTACGTATTCATTTATCGTTTGGCGCGCTAATTTTAATAGGTATATCTTTTGTTCGCGGGTTAAAGAATAATCCTCTGCACCTGGAGTCGATTCATTTGAACTTTCTTCTCGAAGCTTAAAGCCTTCGAATTGGTTCTCAAAGAAAAATCCAATAGAACAGTATCCAACAACTCTCGATGGATCACCGATCTCGACATCACCGGAATTTGCATAACGAAGAAGCTTTGCATCTTCTGCACCGAATCTTCTAGCAAGAGACATAGCAGTTACTACAGGGCCCATTCCACATAACTCGACTTCTCTCGAAGAAAGTGCATCCAACAGACCATTAATATCATTATCTGTGATGTATTCAATTGCAGCTCTGTCCATTTTGACTGCTTTATCATAAGAATGATAATGGCTCATATCGGTGCTAATAATCATAACGGCATCTTCATTGCCATCGAGTGCGGTAGAAAGGCTATTTATAAGCGCCTGCGCTTCTTCCATCGAAGAATGAGAAAATGAAATCGGTACTATTTTAGTATTATTGCCTAAAGCTACCTGAATAAAGGGAAGCATAATCTCCAAAGAATGTTCCCTTGCATGAGTTTCAGGTACAAAACCGATTTTGGGTGATGTCTTTATGATTTTATCAGCAAGCTCTTCATCGATTTCGAGAGTGCCCAGTGGAGTTTTCCATCCACCTTTGTTCCATACCGACACGCGGCCATCACCATCGCCCTGGTGAGAAAAACCAATCACGATAACTGTCTTGAAATCATGGTATTCGGATTGCTCTTTAAGCAGCTTGAAACTATAACCAGCTACCGGGCCTGAATAGGCATAGCCAGCATGAGGCGATATCAGTGCCATAACCCGGTTCTCGGGTACATCAACTTCGGCATTTTGGATATATCCTTCTATCATTTTGGAAAGTTCATCAGCATTGTCCGGATACCAGCTTCCTGCCAGTACGCTTTTTCTAATATTATCCATATCTTTAGTCTCCTTTATATTCTGAGATTTTAGAGTGATTAACAATATTGCAATGATTAAAAAATATAAGCAATATTTACGAAGCATTATTACCTCCTATTGATTCTATTTGTATAATATACAAAATATTGAATCACATGTAAAGCATATTTAAGATATGCAATAAAATAGAAATAATGCAAACTTTGACTGTAACATCGGAGACTATTACATTATCGATAAAACTCGGACTGATAGTGAATTTTTGATGTTTTAATTTGCCAGTATCATATCCACAGCATTCATGATTTGATTCAGGCTATATGGCTTTTTAACGCAAACATCGATACCCAAAGCCCTTGCCTTTTTCATTCTCGATGGCTCTGCAAAACCAGTAACCAGGATAATTTTCTGATTGGCTTTATTCATTCTTATTTTCTTGCATGTTTCGAGGCCGTCTATGCCATGAGAAAGAATCATATCAAGAAGTATCAGATCGACATCATTATCCTGAAGAAATTCCAGGGCAGCTTCTCCGGTCGCTTTTGATATTGTCTCGAATCCAAAACGGGACAGTATTCTCTGCGCCAGGACTCTTTGCGGTTCTTCATCATCTACGATAAGTATCTTGGCCGAACTACCTACCTGGAAATTATTGTCTTGATCATCTTTATCGGGGATTTCAACTTCCTGTCCACCGGGAAGATAGATGTTAAATGTGGTTCCCTTACCCAGCTTGCTTTCGACATCGATATAACCTTTGTGATCAGACACCATACCCCATACAATTGCTAAACCCAGCCCAGTGCCAGAGCGGCCCATGTCTTTTTTGGAATAAAATGGTTCAAAAATCTTTTTTATGTCTTCTGGTGCTATGCCCGGGCCATTATCTTTAACTTTGAGTAAGACATAGCTACCCTTTTTAATATCATCATAGCCTTCGATAGGTTTTTCGAGATGAATTTTTTTTGTACTTATAATGATACTTCCTTTACTATGTATTGCTTCTGCAGCATTTAATACTAGATTTACGAGGCTTACATATATGTGATGTTCTGAAGCCTCGATATTGGTTAATGATGATTCCAGGTTGCTGTCGAAACTAATTTTCGGATAGGATCTTGCTATCCTGAGAAATTCTGGTGAAGTTAGAAACTTATTGATCATACGATTGATATTCACCTTTGATTTGTTTATAATTCCTCTTCTGGCCAATGTTAGAAGATCTTGTACGGTTCGGCTTGCTTTTAATCCTGACTCCTTTATCTCTTCTACATATTCTCGATTGATATCATTTTCATCCATCGAAAGCAAAATAAGGTCGGGATATGTAACCATACCGGAGAGAATATTATTGAGGTCATGGGCTACTCCGCCGGCTAGCCTTCCGAGGGCTTCCATTTTTTCGGCTCTGGCAAGATTCTCCTGAAGTTCTTTTATAGCAGTAATATCCTGAGCTTTCCCTTCGACTTTTATGATATCGCCTTCCTGATTCAAAATTGGCTTATTGATAAATTGCAGCCATATATCATTTCCATCGATACCTTCGACCTTATTGACAAATTTGCTCTGGAAATTGTTATCTTTGAAGAAAAAATCGTTACAATTTTTTGTTTTTCCACCTGATATCAAGCCAAAGAACTCCTTCGGGTTCTCGTAAAAAGTTTTCCTTGAAACATTCATAAGTCTCTTTATAGATGGACTAATATATTCGATTGAGAATCTGGGTTTCATCTGGATTCGGTAAACAATATCTTCGCCATTTTCAGCGAGTAGCCGATATTTATCACGGCTTGATTTTAGTTTTCTCTGTGCTTTCTTATTTTCAGTTTTATCTGATAAGACCCCATATAATCTGCAAATATTATCTTTATCGCAATCTATATGGATTTTATCTTTCATCCATTTGGTATATCCATTTTTATCTTTGATTCTAAATTCATGATTAATAGACTGTCTTTTGTGAATATCTTTGAAACTGTTTTTGAAATCATTATAATCTTCCGGGTGTATGATATCGCTAATATCTTTATGTCCGCTCAGAATTTCTTCTGCCTTGAAACCGCATATATTTTCGATAACTGGCGATATAAATTTCAGATTCATCTTTCCATTTTCAACCTTGCCATACCAGACCACATCAGAAATTGATGAAAGGATTTTTTCGAGCCGATTTGTGAGGTTTGCTGTTTTTTTCTCGGCCTGGATTCTTGTTGTTATATCTCTCTCGATTAGCGTGATTCCAATGATAATATCCTTTTCAAAGACTGGAGAAAAGGTAAGCTCAAAAGTGCTCTTTTCGTTTTCTCCTAATAATTCGATTTTCACATCCTTGCTAATTCGGTTTCCGGCCAGGGCTTCTTCGGCAAGCTGCTTGAAAGATTCTTTAGCTAAAGCGTGAGGATAATCCAAAATATTATCTCCAATTTGGATCTTATCTCGCCCGGCCAATTTCATAAATTCGAGAGAGGCTTTATTAAAAGAAACTATATTCAAATCGGTATCGAGAAAAAACCAGGGATCTGGAAAGCTTTCAAAAACAATTCTAAGTTGCTGTTGTCTTTTGTTTAGGCTTTTTTGAATATTTTTCATTTCCGTTATTTGGTAAATAACCGCAATAATCTGCGTTATCTCATCATCTTTAGATTTGTGAGGCCTCAGTTTAACCATATACCAATGGTTTTTCCATTTTGTTTCAAAGCTTTTTTCTTTGCCCTGAAAAGCTTCGAAATAGTTGTCCTTTATCTCTTCGTATATCTTATGCCCTGATATTTGTTCAAGAGTTTTGCCGTGTATTTTGTCTGTTGTAAGTTGTAATTTTTCTGCGAGCTTTCCTTCACCGAAAATTGCTATGAAACTATTATTTTCTTTTCTAAGCTTCAATATGAGATTTGGTTGAGATCTAATGGTATTCAAATATGTATCTTCCATTTTTTTGCGCTGAATCTCGGCTTCAAATTTATCTGTTACATCTCTGCATGTAATAGCTACTGCTCCTATGTATCCATTTTCAATAAGGACTGGATTGAATGTAATTTCGCTGAATTGTATATTCCCTTGCTCGCCTTCAATTTTTGCAGAATACTCTAATATTTCGCCTCTTTTGGCATATTTTATTCCTTCTTTAAATTGCTCGATGAGATCTTTTCCTATAATGTCGTAGAGAGATTTTCCGTAATCGAGGTGCTTTTGGAAATTCTCATGAATCATTTCTTTGGCCATATTATTGAACCAGATAAGATGACCTTCTGCATCGACCATAATAAAAAATTCATTCAACGAATGAAAAAGCGCTTTCAGCTGCTTCTCATTAGAATATTTTATATTATTGCCTTTTACGATTCGGAACTGTTCATAGAGGTTCTTGCTTTGATTTTCATTCTTTGTATGAACTTTTGAGTTTAAATTTAATCGAGCCTGCATGTTCACCCCCAAATAATAACTTTTCTGTAATGTAAATATCGGCATGTGCATATTTTTTATTATATTTTTTGTAACTTGACTTTATTTTTTTGTTTATACCTGTATCCATGCCTTAGTAAATACGGTGTTTGTAAAAAAAAATTAATGCAAGCAATATAAATTGTGTTTGACATTAATCAGAAATTATTTAATTTTGGAACATGGTATGGTTTCAGAAAAAAGACCGAGGCCCAAAAGGCGATAATGTCAAAAAAGAGATTCCGGATGGTCTCTGGGTCAAATGCAAATCTTGCGAAGAGATTATCTATAAAAAGCAATTAGAAAAAAAATCCTGGCTTTGTCCGAACTGTGGTTTTCATTTTCGCATTGGTATCGGAAAATACATAAATATAATTATGGATAAAGATTCATTCGAAGAGAAAGACGATAATATAGTCTCGAAAGACCCATTGAAATTCTACGATAGCAAGCCCTATCCAGAAAGAATAGAAAAAGCCAAAGCCAAATCCGGTAAAAACGAAGCTGTTACTGTCGGACTCGGCAAGATTTCTGGTATTCAGGTAAGCGCTGGCTTTATGGACTTTAGCTTTATAGGCGGTTCCATGGGTTCTGTTGTTGGCGAGCGTATTAAAAGAGCAATCGAGCGCGCATATGATTTGGAAACACCATTTATCATGGTCTGCGCATCCGGCGGTGCTAGGATGCAGGAAAGTATCTTATCTCTTATGCAAATGGCCAAAACATCAGCATATCTGACTTTGCTCGATAAGAAAAAACTACCATATATCACGGTTTTAACCAATCCTACTATGGCTGGAGTAATGGCTTCTTATGCTTCATTAGGAGACATAATCATTGCAGAGCCGGGCGCACTTCTTGGTTTTGCCGGCCCTAGAGTCATCAAAGAGACAATTGGCGGTACATTGCCGGATGGCTTTCAAACATCTGAATTTTTTATGGAGCATGGATTTTTGGATATTGTCGCAAAAAGGTCTGAATTAAAAGATATTATCAGTAAACTAATCAAATACACATACTCTTCAAAATAGCTTCTCCATATATTTATAATTTATTTCGCTTTCTATACAAATATACACATTAAAAGCTTGACCTCTTGTATATTCTATTATTATTATTAATAATTGGAGGTATCGATTGATGCAAGAAATTTCGATAATAGATATAGCAAGAAAGGAAATAAGACAAAATCCCGGTTCGCCTTATTATGCCTTGTATGCAGAAAATCTTCTAAAAAAAGGCCAGAAGCAAGAAGCCTATAAAGTCCTTTTGGATGGGACAAGAGCAAATAACGAATATTTGACAGGATATCTTGTTTTGGGTAATTTGTATTTTTTCGAAAATCAATTCGATAAAGCCAATGAGATCTATGAACATGTCCTAAAAAAAGACCCTCGAAGCCTTCCAGCCCTCTATGGCCTCGCTAAGATTGCATTCGCAAACGGTGACCATGGTATCGGTGTGGCACACTTATTCCAATTGATATCTCTCGACCCTTATAATAAGAAAATTCTTAATGAACTATCTAAAAGGCGAGAAGAGCTTCAGAAACAATATATTAGAAATGCACAGGGCCAGCAAAAAGAGTCGGCTGATCTACTTCTCGGTAAGAAAGAAAGTCCAACTGAAGCCACAAAAGAAACAACAGAGCAAATAGAAATAGACAATAAAATACTCGAACAAGACTATAAATTCGGCAATGAAGCACTTATGGAGACTCCCGATTTCGATCTGGATAAAGTGATTTCCGATGATCAAAAAGCAGAAGAAGCCGAATATGAAGAAGAAAAAGCCATTGAAGATAGGCATGATAAAGAACTTCAGGACCAACTAGATAAACTGGCGAAAGCTGGTAAAAAAGATACATCATCCATTGAAAACAATAGAAAACGGGATATACAAAAACAATATCAAGAAGAAATTCAAACTCCGAAACCCGAAGCAAAAGAGATTCCGGCCGAACCCAAACAACTGGATTATTCCGATATCGACAATCTATGGAAAACCGCATACTTCGCAGTAAGAGAAGATACTGAAGAAGAAATCCCAGAAACAATAGAAGAAAGGTCTGGCACTGCTGATAGCATCGAAGATTCCATAATAAAGAAAACACCCAAAACCGAATCTAAAAAGCCTGAAGAAATCGAAAAGACACCGGAAATCCATCAACCGGAAAAGCCTGAGATTAGTAAAGATAAAATTAGGGAGACACAGGCCATTGAATTTTCTGAAGAAGAAATCGAAGATGACCAGGCATTCAAAAATCTTGAAAAAATACGATCAGAAAAATCAGAAACTCTCGATGAAGAATCCATCATTTCGGATGAAAGCAAGCCGCAAGAGCCAGAAGAAGCTTCCAAAAACCCGGAATTAGAGATCGATATTGGGGAAGATATTGAAATAATAAAACCGGATAAAAAAACAAAAAAACCAGTCGATCTTTCCGAAATTATTAATACCGAGGGCGATGATGATAGATTAGGCTGGATCTTCGAAGGCGATGAATCCAGTGGTGATTTATCGGATATTTTATCCTTGGAACCGGATGAAAATGAGGCGGTAGAGAGCAAAACTCCTTCGCTGGAACCGGAAATCAAACAGGATATTAAGGAAAAAGAAATCCCTGAAGAAGTTTTAGAAGAAGAATTATCTTTGGATGACATCCTTGAAACACAAGAAAAAGAAGAAGAAGAAACTACCGCTGATGCCGCTCAACCTGACATTGAAAAACAATTTGAAGAAACTGAAGGCGAACCTGAAAGAGCGACTAAAAACGAAACCAAAGACGAAATCGAAGAAGACAGTCTGTCTATCGATGATTTATTCGAAGAAGATACACAGGAAAAACCAGTAATAGATACCCAAACTCCAGACTTAGAAATAGATGAAAGCCCGTCCGATAAATTCAAAGATAGACCAGCGGCAGCCGACGAAGAAGAAAAAAAAGAAGACATCGCCGATTCTGTCGAAGATGAATTAGAATCGCTAATACAAAAAACTCCTGAATTCACTCCTCCCGACGAAGAAATAGAATTAGAAGGCATCGAATTAAGAAATGAATTTAAGCCTGATGATGATTTCGACACCGATACTCTCGATATTTTAGACCGAAGCAAAAAATTTGTCCCACCAGATGAAGAGGTAATCGAAAAAGCAGAAGGAATAAAACTACATAAAGAGTTCAAAGGTGACATAAAAGCAGAAGATACCGAAAAAAGTCTTCCTATCGAAGATGCTGGTATTACAGAGAGTAAAGCAACAGAACCCCAGGTTTCAGAAACAAAAAGCTCGAAAGAAAAAGAGCCGAAACCTGATACAGAAGAAATAAAAGAAAAGCATTCCGAGCCAAAAGAAGATATATCCCTGGAAGAAATCGATAAAGAAACTGATTTGGAAGAGCTTCTCGATATAGACACCGAATACGAAGATGTTTATGAAAAGATAGAAGAGGATATTTCGAAAGAGCCTGAAAAAACTGCAAAAGAAGAAGTAAAACCAGAGATACCCAAAAAAGCAGAGAAAAAGCCGCAAGCTGCAAAGGATGATTCGGTCATCAAAAGCCTGGACGAGCTTTTCGATGCTCTCGATCTGGACAAATCTCAAGAATTAAAAGAACTTGCAGATAAACTCAAAGCCGATCCCGAATCGATGAAAAAAATCCTCGATAAGAAAAGACAAGAAGCTTATGAAGAACATCGAGAAGAAGAATCTGATGATGTTAGCCCCAAAGAAGAAAACTCTTCGGATGAAGTCCAAAAACAAAAAACTCAAGAAATACCTCAATCACAAGAAACCGAGCAGAAAAAAAATGATGAAGAGATGGTTTCCGATGAAGATATGGTTTCGGATGAAAAGAGAGATTCTGACGAAAAAATCGCTCAAGAGATATATGAACAAATTGTAAATGTTCCCGGCAAGAAAAAACATCAAAAGCCCAAAGACGAAGATATAGAGCTTGAAATCGACACGAAAGAACAGGCCGAACTTGAAAAGCTATTGCAAAATGGCGATTGGGAAGACAAAGATGCAGGCGAAGAGTCATCGGATTTGCCAGATGAGTTCCTTGGCGAAGAATTGCTCGAAAAAACTCTCGAAGAAGAAAATCTCGTAGAAAAAGACAAAACAGCCGATGAGAAAGAACCTGAAAAATTAGAAAGTAAGTCAGAACAAGATAAACTACAAGAGTTACTCGAAAGTGGTGCATGGGAAGAAGATAAATCGAAGTCTTCGAATGAAACACAAAAGCCACAAGCAAAGCCAGAGATCGAAGATAAAGCTAAACCAGGGCTAGATATTAGCAGAGAAAAAGATGATGACTCTCTCGATGAAGAGCTTAGCGAAGAAAGCATAGAAAAACAAAAAAGACTGGAAGAGCTCCTCAAGGATAAGGCCTGGCAAGAAGAAACAAAAGGTCCTGAAACATCGGATACCGATTTCAAATTACCCGAAGACAGCGATGATGAAATTTCCAGGTTATTAAAAGATGATGTTTTCAAAACTGAAAAGCAAAAAGATGATATCCCATCTGTTGAAAGCAAAAAGCAGAAATCCGAAGCTAAAAAGCCAAAAACAGAAGATCAAGAGTATAATCAACCGGTGGACAAAAATTCTCAAAAGGATCTAGAAGATTTACTTGCAAGTGGTCAATGGGATCAAGATGATATTCCAGATGAAAGAAAAATCGATTTACCCGGAAAAGAATTGCTCGATCCAGAACTTCTGAAATCTGATATATTCAAAACCGATGAACCTGAAAGAACTAAAACAGAAAAGCCGAAAGAAAAACCCGACAAAACCCCGAAACCAGTAAAAGAACAAAACAAGGAAGATGCTCCAAAACCTGAAAAAGGCCCCATTCCACAAAGACAAATCAAAACACTGAAGCTGGATAAAGAACTCGAAGATGAATTAGACGAAAATGGTTATGAAAACCAAAAGAAACTGGAAGAACTTCTGATGAAGGGCCGCTGGGACACAGATAAACTCGATAGACAAGAAAAACACCCCTATTCCATAGAAGGCGACCAGGCAACAACCTTAGTAGATTCCGATACCGATGATAATATCAAGAAACTACTATTTAGTAATGTATTTGAAGAAGACAAATCGCCAGATGATGATGAGCATATCGACAGCAGTGATATAATCACTCACAATAAAAGCCGTATCCCTCCCGGCATTGAAAATCATATTCCACCACCAATGCCTGTTCTTGGGAAAAAAGAAAATAAATCTAAGAACATCGATGATTCAGAGTCAAAAGAAAAAGAACATATCAAATCCGATGATAGCTCTGATATGAGCAAAAAAAGCAATTATAAACCAAATACTGATAATGGCACTGAAAAAGGCGCATCTGGACAATCCGAAATAGATGCAGAAATGGCTGCTGCTCAAGGACAGACCCAAAAAGCGATATCAATATACCAGAAACTTATAAAAACAGTTGGCGATGAAGACAAGAAAAGGTATCTTGGCAGAATTCAACAACTGAAACAAAGACTCTAATTATTAAAATTAATAGTACAATATCCCTACTTTCTTATGATTTTCAATAAAATTTTAAAATATCTTAAAGCATGAGTTGATTTGTGCTTAACAATGTATTATTATTAGACTAACAGGGGCTATAAAATAGGCCGGTTTAATAATGAGGCGATTATGCGAGAAGATATTCATAAAGAACTTAATAAAAAGCTGCATTGGCTTTTGATTAGCCGTTTTACCTTATTTATTGTTGTTTTTATAGCGGTTTTAATATCGCAACCCAAAGAAAGCTATATTTACTATCTTTTGCTTTTTTATGGCGCAGCTACAGCGAGTTATATTATTGCACTTTTTAGAAGGCAAAAAGAAAAACCCTATGCATCATTCCGTTTTCTGTGTACTATCCCGCTTGTCTTTGAAATTCTTATCGAACTAGCATTAGTTCACATGACTGGTGGCGTGCAAAGCCCTTATATTTTCCTTTTTGCACTTTCTATTATAACAGCAGCTTTCATATATAGACTGTCTGGAACGCTTATTGTAACAGCAATCTCATCACTACTTTATTCGCTTATGGTTTTTTTCCAATATAAAGGATACATAGATTTCGAATTAAATAGCCCAGGTTTAGAGCTTCTATACACAAATCCGGATGCCCTCTTCTTTTCTGTATATATCTTCATTTGTTTTCTTTTTATTATCGCATTTCTCTCTGGATACCTTTCGCGTAAATTGCATCTGCAGGTCGAGAAGATCAGAAATCTCGATACAGAACTCTCAAAACTAAAGCTTAGCACAAATGAAATCATGGAACACCTTACAAACGGCGTAGTAGTGATAGATAAAACAGGTATGATCAGCTATTTTAATAAAACTGCACAAAAGATATTAGATGTTAATTATTCAAAAATCGAAAACCGTGACTACAAAACAGCTTTACAAAAAGACCTTCCCGAGATATTCGATATGATTCAAAGTTTTATCTCACACGAAACCATGAAATCCTACAAAAATGAAGTCATTTTGCGTAATAAATCGAATAAAACCTTAAATATAAAAATTTCAATCAGTAGTCTGGATATTGATAATCAAGACTATGGTACTATAGTAATTTTAGAGGATGTAACCAGCGAAATGCATCGTAAAAATCTTATTCAGCAGATGGAAAAACAAGCAGCAATCGGTGATATTTCAGCCAGGTTTGCCCATGAAATAAGAAACCCTCTGGCATCGATTCGAGGCTCTGTGGAAATGCTTATGGGCAATATCAACCTCCCACCAGAAGACAAAAGGCTATTTGAACTCGTCATCAGAGAAAGCGACCGCCTGACAAATCTTCTCGAGGCATTTTTATCTTTCGCGAGGCTTAAAGAAATTCCCGATGAGCAGTTTAATATGGGCAAAGTAGATATTGGAGCTACTATTGATGAACTTATAATGCTCTGGAAACAACATCCTGCATTCCATTCAGGAATCAAAATCACGAACAAAATAAAACCTTCTGAAATGAAAGTCCGCGGACAAGACGAACAATTGGCAAAAGCCTTTTCAAATATCATAATTAATTCTATGCAGGCTATTGGTGAAGATAGTGGTGAAATAACTATTTCCGGACTCGCTGTGCAGAGAGAGCTTTTCAATGAGGAAAAAATGGCAGGGATTACTATCGAAGATACAGGTTGTGGAATAGAAAAGGAAGATATTAAAAATATTTTTACGCCATTTTATTCAAAAAAGAATTTTGGCTCTGGCCTTGGAATGGCAATTGCCAATAGCGTAATTAATAAACATAATGGCTACATAGATATAGATAGTGAAATAGGCAAAGGAACAAAAATCACAATTTATCTAAATGCAATCGACAAAAAAAAATAGAATGTTCGAAAATAATAAAAAAACAAAGAATATCGAAGATTATACTTGATAGAAAATGGGAGGAATCATGATAAAACGCGAAGTAATTTTTATAATGTTAATAATGGCATCTCTCCTATGCTATGGACAGCCTGAAATAGCAATGCGAGATGCAAAACCTGCAACCGGTGGAACTGTTGTTGAAGCAGACACCGATTCAGATATGGCAGCAAGTTCACTATTAGAAGATGCGCCTGATCCGGTCGAAGACCCAGAAGCATATGCTGCATGGAAAAGAGAATATACGATAGCTCTTCGCGGTAGTAGGTCAGCCAGGCCAGAACGACTTTTACGCACCATGGATATGCGAGTCAATAATGATTATGTCGCAGCCGATTTAGACGAAACTACCGGCGAATTCGAACAGGGCGCCGACCCTGGTGGCACAGCCGGTGGTCTGGGAGGACTGTTCTGGCAAAATCTGACATTTAGTTGGCCCGAATCACCTGGGACTGAATGGGTTATGTACAAAATCGATGATGCCGCTGAACAAAAAACAGATGAAACAATGCCATCTACCAGTCGAAACTATATCGATGGCGATGGTGCTGCTGTTGTGGAATGGGATGATGTAGGCGGAGTCAAGATCAAGCAAAGCCTTCTACCACAATCGCTTAGCGCTACACCCGGAGCAAATGAACAGATAAGGTTCAAAGCCGAGATTTGGCCCGTAGATAGTTCATGCCACGATGTCGGATGTATCGTTTTTTATGATACTCAATTAGATGGCGATGATGCTGCTGAAATTTCAACATCTTTTGGATATGCAGGGATAAGCGAAATCTTTTTTGCACCTTCTCTACCATCGATGTGGCGAGCTTATGAAGGCGGCTATCCACCTAGCGGTGGCGCATTGGAAGCTCTTGGAATCCTGACTGGATTTGAGGCTGTAATGCCCGATGTCTTTTGGTATGGCCAATGGGGAACCGCAGTTGGGAATGGCTGGGCTGATGCTGAATGGCTCGCCGATGCTGGCGGAACTTTCGGCGATTCTGCTACCATGGTGAAATGGTATCAAAGAGAAGTATGCCCGGGTGATACGCTGGAATTTGTTACATATTACGGAATCGGCGAATTGATCGACCTATTTATGTATTTTGAGCACTATCCTCCAGACCTTGAAGGCGGTTGTGCTGGTGAGATTATTCCATATCCGATTCCTATCGAAGCCTATATTACAAATGGTGGTAGTGATGATGCCTGTAATGTCAGAGCATATATCGATTTGCCTTCAGGATTGTCTATTGCTACCGGTAGTTTGCCTATCGATCTTGGTACACTTCCCGGCTCGGGTGGCTCGACTACTGCAATGTGGGGCCTAAATGCCGACCCATCTACTTATGGTACAACACAATCCTATACAATAAGAATCGAATATGATGATTGTTCTGGTGGTGCGACAGAAACCATCGAAGAAGACTATACAATCGATATACCTACTCCAAGCGATATCAGCTCGGAAGTAATTGCCGATGATACTTTGCTTTGCGCTGGAGAATCGACAAGATTACACCTTTCTTATAGTGGCGGAGTCCCGCCATATAGCTTTGTCTGGTACTCGACAGGTTTCCCTACTCCGGAACCTGTGCTTGATCCCGTAATTACTCCAGATGCAACTAATACCTATTTTGCTTATGTAACCGATGACGAAGGTTGTGTGGTCGCCGATACTGTTACAGTTTATGTTTATGATCCTATTGCTGATGCCGGTATCGATGCTGTTTCATGCGGTGATGAGTCTATCAGGCTCGGCGGTGCACCGACTGCATTCAATGGACATGAGCCATATACCTATACATGGACACCTGCGTCTGGCCTGGATAATCCTACAATTGCAAATCCAAATGCAAATCCGTCATCTTCGATGTGGTATCATCTAACCGTTATCGATTCTCTTGGATGTACTGCTTATGATTCAGTTTATGTTCAGGTAAGCGATCTAGTTGTGGATGCTGGCACTGATACTACAATATGTCGAGGCTCTTCTATTACATTAGGAGGCTCGCCTACTGTTTCTGGTGGAGCGGAGCCCTATGTATATGAATGGTATCCACCAGAGTATCTTGATGATGCAACTTCTGCTAATCCAGTAGCGACACCTGAAATGCCTATGGCCTATACTGTTACAATATCAGACAGTCTGGGTTGTTCGATAGTAGATACTGTAAATATCGGCCTTGCAGCATCTCCAGTAGCAGAATTTACTACGCCGGATCCATGCGATGGTATTACGACCTGTTCTGATCAATGGTTTACTATCTATATGGAGGACACATCGGGTGCAGAAATCGATGAATCATCGATAAGTGTCGATTTGACTATAAATGGCACGACAGAGACATTAGATATCTCCGATTCACGGCTTACATATTATCCACCGGATACGCTCCGTTTCGAGCCATCTCCAGAATGGGAACATGGTGATACGGTTACAATGGATATCACAAGCTTTGCCAATGATGCTGGTTGCACTGGAACTCCAATTTCCTGCTCCTTTATTGTGGATACAGAGCCGCCAGAAGTGATCACAGAACTTCCAAGCGATGGTTCCACCATCCATGTCCCCACCCCGATGATCAGATTAGAGCTTTTCGATGAACCGGCCGGAATCGATAGCACTACATTGGAAGAATCATCGACAACTGTCTGGGTAAATAGCACCGAGATGAGTGGTTATGATGTTTATTTCGATGGCGTAAATTTCGATATCATCGGCCTTACATTCGAAGATGGCGACTCAGTCTATATCTGTGTCGATGATTTTGCTGATAATCCTACTCTGGACTATTGCCCGCCTAATGATACCAGTTTCTGCTGGAGTTTCCGTGTTTCTATGGCTGGCCCGGGCGCTACTGTAGTGCAGTATTTAACTGGCAGCTTCGTTGCCTGCGAGCCGGACAGCCAGATGGTAGTTTTCGATCTTGTTGATTCGGATGGCATTGTCGAATCCAGCATCGAGGTCGAGGTTCATGATGATTCTGGAGACAGAACTATTACAATCGGCCCGGAGCTTGACTATGATTCTGCTGCAGAAGAACTCACATTCATTCCTTCTACGCCATGGGATGATGGCGAAACTGTTTCTGTTTGTATTACTGCTGCCGAAGACCCGGATGGCAATCCGCTTTCCGAGGTTGTTTGCGATACATTCTATATCGACCTTGTTGCCCCTGCTGTCGAATTTATTTCTCCACTTGCTGGCGATGTATTATCGCCGGATGATTCGGGAAGCTTCAGCATCGTGATCACCGATGAGGGCGCAGGTGTTGATGGAAGCTCGGTACTGCTCGATCTTTGCGGTATTACCTATCCTTTCGAATCTACATCGGGCGATACTTTCTTCTTCGATATCGGAATGACATGGGGCGATGCAAGTTGCACTACTGCATGTATCATAGCCGCTGATGATCCTGATTATTGCTCGGCAAATATCGATACAACATGCCAAATCCTGACACTCACTACAGGTCCCGAATCCGACTTGATAAGTCCAGCATCTATGGCAATTTCCGCCTGTGAAGGCCAATGTATCCGTATTCATCTCTATGATGAAGATTTGGCAGTAGATGCTTCTACTATCGAGCTTATGGTCGAAGATTCTGTATATGATACTTCCATGCCGGAACTTAACTATGATCCAACTGAAGAGATCCTGACATTCTGCCCTGCCGAAAACTGGGCGAATGAACAGGTCGTTAATTTTGAACTCATTGCTGCCGAAGATGCTGCTGGTGTTAGCCTCACAAGAGCGACAATCGATTCTTTTATTGTCGATTTAGAAGCACCGATGACATCATCTGAAGCTCCTGGAGAAGGCGATGTCGTGGCAACACCAGACCCTACAGTATGTTTCGACATAACGGATAATTTAGCCGGTGTTGATTTTACAAGTATAATTATTAATATCGACGGTTCATCTTGGGATTCTACAACATCGTCTGTTGAAATTACCGGCGATAATGTCTGCTTCGACCCTACAGAAGCAGGCCTTTCATGGACTGGCGGGACAGTCGTCGATTTCTGTGTCGAGGCACTCGATCTGCCCGATACTTGTTCGGCAAATGTCATGGACACTTGCTGGAGCTTCGAAATCCTATCCGGCGGGCCTGTCGCTAGAATAATCGATTATTCCGATGGAAGCTATGTATCATGCGATCCGCAGCTTCTTGTTATGGAAATCGCTGATTCCAATGGAGTCATTGGCGATTCTATTGAGTTTACAATAGAACGCTCGACTATCGCAGGTGTAGATACCTTCACAATCGATTCGGCAGGAGTAAGCTGGACAGAACCGAGACTGGAATATTCGCCATCGATAGCTTTCGAGAATGGCGAAGATGTTACCGTGACAATTATCAAATCCTATGATGAACTTGGCAATGCTATGGAAGCCTTCCCATCTGCTACATTTACGATGGATATGACTTCTCCTGTCATGAGTGGTGCTTCGCCAGCAGCGGGTTCGATTGTTCTCGAGCCAAGTCCAGAGATAAGCTTCGAGCTTACTGATGATTTATCCGGTGTTGATTCTTCATCTATCGAGGTGATGATAAATGGCATATCCTATGAAGACGGTATATGCCTTACAATATCACCGATTACTGATGGCTATGAAATCGAGCTTATCGATACATGCTATGAATTCACCGGTTGCGATACAGTCGAAGTGGATATTGTCGCTACCGATGATGTCGATTACTGCGATGATAATATTCTCGATACGAGCTGGGTATTCTATATGGAATGCGAAGGCCCGGAAATGACTATTATTCATCCACTTCCCGAGGATACAACATCTTGCATATTAGACTCATTAGTATTCAGCTTCGATGATGACCCTCCGGGAATCGATGAAACCTCGATAGAATTTACCTTAAATGGCGAAGATATAACCTGGCCTGATCCCGATTTGACTTTCGATGAATCCAGCAGGACATTTGTATATCATCCGCCAAGTGGCGAATTCCCAGAGGGCATAAATAATGTCGAGGTCACAAATTGCACCGACCTTCTCGGCAATCCTATGGAAGGCCCTGTAAGCTGGACTTTCCTTGTCGACCACAGCGGCCCGGAAATCTTCGGATTCGACCCTGTCTGCGGCGATACAGCTGTGCCAACCACAGCGCCTGTTATCGAATTCTATATCACGGATGAATATGCCGGAGTCAATCCAGAAATGACAACACTCGACATCTTTATAAACGGCATTTTCGAAAGAACTGTAGCTTTCACAGACCCATCGATAACATTCGATGGCGACTCTTCATGGAGCTTCGATGCTTTAGGTAGTGGCTTTTCGGGCGGGGATTCTGTTTGCATTGTCTATCATGCAACCGATTTAGCCGATGACTATGCTCCGATCTGCCCGCCAAATTCCAGCGCTGATACCTGTTGTTTCGGTATTTCTGCCGGTGGGCCGATGGCTATTATTCACTATCCGTCAGATGGCGATTATAATGCTTGCCCGGAAGATTCGATATTGTCCACTATCGAGGATATCGATGGTATTATCGATTCGACAATTCTTGTTACATATGGTATCCATGGCTGCTCGGGCGAAATCGATTCCTTTGGAGTAGATGACCCCGAAGTGATTTGGGATGCAGCTACTGGTAATTTGGTTTTCCATCCCGACCCTCCTATGGCCGATGGCGATACGGTTTGTTTCAGTATTATCGAGGCAACCGATTCCATATTGAACCCTATTGGCCGTGAAGCTCAGGTTTGGTTCATTGTTGATTATACCGCACCTTATATTATAGATCAATCACCGGCGCCAGATGCTGTAATCGAGCTTACCGAGCCTACTATTTGCATGGAGCTTGCTGATGATCTCGCTGGAATCGAAGAATCATCGATAGTCCTAACAATAGATGGCATAGATTATTCAATTTCGAATCCTGCTATTAGCTGGGATGGCGCAGAACTTTGTTTCGACCCGGTAATTGCTGGAATTAGCTGGACAGGCGGCGATACTATCGATATTGGTATATTTGCTGAAGATATGATTACTCTTTGCGATCCGAATATTCTCGATTCGACATGGAGTTTCTCGATATCTATCGGCGGCCCGATTACTGAAGTGATTCGGCCACTCGAGGGTGCTGTTGTGGCATGTAATCCAGATTCTATCACATGGACAGTAAGCGATACAAATGGAATCCTGTGGAATACTGCCGAAGTCCGTATCCTGACATGGACAGGAACCGATGCGCCGGATGAGATGATTGTATCGCCTGGCCCCGAGCTGCATAATGGATTCCGTCATCTCACATTCTCACCAACTGGCGATTTCCTCATAGATGGCGATTCTGTATATGCATGTATTACCTATATCGAAGATTCCTTAGCCAATCCAATGGATACACTCGAAGGAACAAATTGCGTCCGATTCCTTGTAGATAGAACACCACCAGAATATACCAACCTGGAACCTACTTCAGGAAGCACCGTATTTACGAATATTCCCGATATCGTCTTTGAGCTAAATGACAATTCCAGCGGTATCGATTCTGCTGATTTTGTGATAAGTATAGAACCATTAGGTCTTGAATTTGGCCTGGATGACCCTTGCATAACTCTCGACCATATAGAGAATACAGTAACGATCAATCCGCTTGACTGCGGTTTTACTTTCGATGGCGGTGTGGTAAATACTATAATATTAGAGGGTGCCGATAATGCCTGGAGCGAATTCTGCGGCCCGAATGTATCTGATACTTCCTGGACATTCGAAGTAGCGGCCGGGCCTCCACAGGCCGATATTATTATGCCCGATTCATTTACATTCTCATCATGCCCGGATCAGGAAATCCTGATTCATCTTATCGATGCCGATGTTGGCGTGGATGATACTACTATTGTGCTTTCTGTCATGGGTGCCGATTACAGGGTTGATGATGATGAGTTGAGCTATGCAAATGACACACTTCGCTTCATTCCATCGACATTGTTCTCAAATGGCGATGTGGTGAATGTCCGGCTCGAGCGAAGCTGCGACATACTTGGAAACTGCGCAACCAATCTGCTCGACTGGAGCTTTACGATCGATCTTCAGCCACCTTTGTATGAAATTATCGAACCTGCATCTATATTTATGCTAGATGACCTCGAACAGGACATCGTGCTGAGTATCGATGACGAACTTAGCGGAATAGATGAAAGTTCGATTGTCTTTGTTGTTAATTTCGAGGATAGCTTTTCGGTGGATGAATTGGAATACTCATCTGGTATGCTACGCTTCAAGCCAGAGGACAATGGAATGCGATTTGTCCCGGGTGATAGTGTCTATTTCTCATTATTTGTTACAGACACGACCGATTATTGTGCCGACAATATTCTCGATACGCTGAATTGGTTCACATTGCAGCCAAAGGCATATTGCCTATCGCAGCCGAACCCATTTACACCGAATTTCGATGACTTCAATGATGTGATAACATTTGAATATCCTCAGATGTTCAATGATGAAGCAGAGCTGAAGATATTCGACAGACGCAAACGCCTTATCTACGATACAGAAATCGGCCCATTCGATGATATGGTCAATATCGATGGCCGCACCTGGAATGGACTGGACAATAACGGTAAAGAAATGAAACCTGGCCTATATTTCTATATTATAGAAGTAGATGGTGAGGTTGTCTGCAATGGCTCTATCGTGCTGGTCAGATAAAAAAAGAAATCTCAAAAAAACCGTAGCATTTCTTTTGTTACGGTTTTTTCTTGCAAAAAACAAATATTCGCTTTAAATTGTTAATGGTTTTATACAGAAAGTTTATAGCATGAGTAGGAACAAGGGCTTCACATTAATTGAATTGATGGTAATTATCATCATAATAGGCATTCTTGCCGGCCTTGCTATCAATCGTTATCGCAAGCAAACATTGCTTGCCAAGGTCCAGGAGGCCGTTATCTATGTCAAATATCTCCAATCTATGGAACATGCTTATTATGTAGAACATGGGGTTCTCCCTCATCAGGATGGCACATTATTATACATTGCCGATTCTGGCCCGGCAAACAAAGGCCTGGCCAATAGCAATGCGTGGAAAAGGGTATCTAATAGAGCCAAAAACCGCCTTCAAGAAATAGGTATCGAGCCGCCTGTCGGTGACTCGAAGTTTTGGTATCTTTTTACGTGGTATAGCACAAGCGGCTGGTCTCTTAATGGTAATGCTACTGAAATAATATATGCATATCCCAAACGGCGATCAGACTTTTTTAATTTTCCAGATGAAGAATGCGATGGGCAGCTCAAGGATGTCGTTTTAGCCATCGACAATGACGGTAGTGTTTATGTTTGGGGAGTTCCCGGTATGGAATGGATACGCTAACCTAACGATGCAGTATTTTGTGGCATAAAATATAATTTTCGGCCAACTCGCCTGCTTTATGGGCAAGTTTTTCATTTAGGTGGACTTTCTGTAACATCTCATCGGTAACTTTATCTTCATCTTTGAAAGTAGCTTCTATAATTGCTAGTTGTGTATCTTTTACAAGTTCTTCTAATGCTGGCACATATCCTGTATCACCGGATATTGCGATTTGCTCACCCAAATATTCAATTCTATAGCCATTTGCAGGTATTCTATCTAAAATTCGGCCACCTTCGATGCTTCCGCAATGGTATAGTGCATAGGCTTTTATATGGAGCTCCCCTATATCGATTCCATCCCGGTCATCAGTATTCTTTGGGATTATTTCAAAAGGTATAGTCTTTTTATATAGTTCAGTAAAAAGCTTAAAATGCGCCATAATCTCTTTCGAGCCATCCGGGGAAATGATATATAATGGTTTTTCCCTGCCAATCATCCTGAAAAAGGCAAGAATAGCATAAAGGCCAGCCATATGGTCGAAATGGCCATGAGTGATAAGAATAGCCGATAGCGATTTGAAAGGCAATTTTCTCTTAACAATTTCTGATAGGATTCCATCGCCAGCATCTACGAGTATTGCCTTATCATCATATTCGACCCAAAAACCCTGCGAAAGGCCGGCCTGTGATTTAAGAATCTCAAGACTTAGGCTTTTGCCCTGCCATTTATTGGTCCTGAGATGCAAAGTCTTCTCCGCTTTTTTCCTTTTTCTTTTCCCAGATCAGGAATTTATGAAGATCATTGCTAATAGCATATAAGATTGTGCTAATCACAAGGGCATCATCTATTTGTCCGAGTAGCGGCAACATATCAGGAATTACATCGAATGGATTTATTAAATATAATAATGCAATCACAGAAGCGATTATTGTGCTTTTAGGCACATTATCGTATTTTTTATTCTTATACGCCTTAATAAGCCTCCAAAGTGCTTTCGATTCTTCGATCACTCTGTCTATTGGCCCTTCACCGAGTTTTTTATAGCGCTTCTCGGCTTTGGAAAGAGTATAGTCGAGTTTTTTATCATTGTCCAAAACAGATTCGGCCTTTTGGGAAGAAGACTCATCGGTAATATAATTCTTTACCTTATCTTCCATTTCCGGGTCGAATTGCTGATTTTTTGAATATTTATCTTCGTCTAACATGCTCACCTCATATTAAATTTCTGCTATTTACATTATAATACATAGAAAAAAATAATGAAAGCTTTATATTTAATTATTAACAAGGGTCGAAATTTAAGATTCGAAGTTTTAAGAATCGAGCGCTTTTCGAACTCTTTCTGCGATATCACCTGCTTGTATTGGCTTCATAATGAAATCGCTAATACCAAAGGAATCGTAATTTTCGGATGTTACAAATTCGCTATAGCCAGTAACAAGGAGAATTGGTAAGTCTTTTCGTATTTTGTGTATTTCACGTGCCAATTCTATTCCGGTTATCTCGGGCATGGTCTGGTCGGTAATAACTAAATCAAATTTTTCGGGTTCCTGCTTAAAAAGCTCAATAGCTTCTTCGGAAGAAGAAAGTGCAAATATTTCGTAGCCAAGATGTATCAGCAGTTTTTCAATCAATTTGACTATTATGATTTCGTCATCGACGATAAGGATTTTTTCATTGCCTTTGGGCATCGAGGCACTATCGCTCTTTTGTTTTGGAGTCTCGGGTTCCACCATTGGGAAATAGACATGAAATCTCGAACCAACGCCTTTTATGCTATCGACTTTGATACAGCCATCATGGCTTTCAACGATACCATGGGCAACCGAAAGCCCAAGTCCAGTGCCTTCACCGGCAGATTTCGTTGTATAGAAAGGCTCGAAAATTCTTGCTATTGTTTCCTTGGTCATTCCATAACCAGTATCCTTAACATTAAAATATGCATAATCTCCAGGCTGGATTCCCAGATTCTTTGCACTTTTCTCATCGATATTCTTTCTTGTCAGCTCAACTTGCAGGATTCCGCCTTTTTCTCGCATAGCTTGATAGGCATTTGTACAAAGATTCATGACCACTTGATGAATCTGTGTGGCATCGGCCAAAATATAGCCCGCCGACTTATCTATCGATTTTCTAATCTCTATCGTACTAGGTAGTGATGATTCAAGCAATTGAAGTACTTCATTAACGATAAGATGAATTTGTAATGGCTTTTTCTCCTGCTCCACCTGCTTAGAAAAGGTAAGAATCTGCTTAACCAGGTCTCTGGCTCTTTTGCCGGCATTTACGATATAATTTAAGTTTTCTTCTAATAAAGTATTTTTGGGAACATCCAGAAGACATAATTCAGCATATCCAATCATTGGTGTCAGGATATTGTTAAAGTCATGTGCAATACCGCCGGCGAGGGTTCCTATGGTTTCGAGTTTTTGAGATCTTCGAAGTTTTTTCTCCATTAGCTTTCTGCCTTCTTCGGCCTTGATTTTATCAGTTATATCTCTGAAATGTTCTATCACCTGGATTATTTGTCCATTTTTATCGATGACAGGATAGGCACGAAGTTCGAGCCATGCTTCCATTACTTCATCATATCTTCTCACTCTATGCTGCTTTTTATCTTTGTAAACCATCTTAACACTACAAATTTCGCATGGTTTTTCTCTTCCCAAGACTTCATAGCATCTCTTCCCAGCAATTTCTTCATTGTCCCTGGCTTCGATGGTATCTAAGACTGCTTTATTATAACGAATCACACGATAATCATCATCTAATATGCCCAAATAATCTGGAATAGAGTCGAACATAGTGGCGAGTAGGTTTGTTGTTTCTTTTAGCTCAAGCATAGATTTTTCGCGCATCTTTACGGCAAATCGCCTTTTTTTCTCCATCTGGATTGTATGAAGTCCAAATGCAATATCATCAGCAACCTCTTCCAAAAGGTCAATTTCTTGCAGATTATCTGCTAGTTCGATAGGTATGGAAACCAGAATAATGCCAAATAAATCATCGCCATGCTCGAGCTTTGAGACAAATGCTGCATCTCCTTTTCTTATATAAAATCTATTGCATTCACGACAGATTTGGTCATCTGGTTTAATAATGACTATGTCATGGGTTTCTATTGCTTTTTGCATACAAGAAGTTATAGTATCTATAGAATCCATTGGAGTTTCTTCTGAATCCACTGCCGAATAATTGAAGCTATCTATTGTTTTATCAGGATTTAGAAGAGCAATCCATGTAGCATTGTATCCGCGAGTTTGCACGAGAGAATCGCATATATTTTGAATTGGCAGCTCGGTATCATGGTTCTTTGTGATTAATTGATTGACATTTCTAATCGATTTTAATACCTGGTTCAGGTGTTCTATCTCCCATTTGGCTTTTTCTAATTTGGTAACATCGCTGGCTAATCGTGCTATTGCGATCGGTTCACCTTCATCATTGAAAATAGGAAATAGCCTGACAAAAAATACTATATCGTCTTGATTTTTCCTCTCGACAGTGAATAAGTCCGATTTGATTTTGCCTGGTGGAAATTCAAGGCATTGCTTTTCCTGGATAATTTTCTCTCTAATAGTTTCATTAGAAGCTGGTATATCGATTATTTCATGTTCTTTCCTACCAATAACTTCCGCTATATGCTCTTTTTTCATTAATTTCAGATAGCTATTATTGGCAATAATTATTCTATGATCCAGGCCTTTAACAACGGCGATATCATTTGTATTTTCAATAATTGCAGCGAGATAGGCCTGATTCTCCTGCGCTTTTTTCATCTCGGTGATATCGATACCAATCGCCCAGGAGCTCCAACCTTCTATCGGAAATTCTCTCGAAATATTGCTCCACGAAATAATCCGTTTTGAACCATCCTTGCATGTGATAGTGCTTTCTTCATTGGAAAAATAATTCCCGAGGGATTTGAAATTATCCATAATTTTTGAACGATATTCTTTATCAGGATACAGCTTTTTCATGGAATCGGCTTTTCCGATTATTTCATCTGCAGAATAGCCGGTGATTTTTTCCGCCATTTTATTCCAGAAAATAATATTCCCGTCCTCATCGATTGCATCGATTATCAATGGCATATTCATTACTATTTTGTACAGCCTTTGTTCGGATTCTTCTAAGGCTTTCATGGCTATTCTTCTTTCTGTTACATCCCGAAAAACAAGAACAGCTCCTGAAACATTTCCATTATCATCTGATATTGGCGCAGCGCTATCTGCTATTGGAATTTTCCTTCCTGATTTGGAGATCAAAAGGACATGATTGGCAAGTGCAACTGTTCTGTTCTCTTTTATTGCAGTTTTAAGAGGATTCTTCGGTTTTTCATCATACATTTCCGACTCAATATTGAAAACCCTGTCTATATCAGTTCCAATAGCTTCATCTTTTTCCCAACCAGTCAGATCGATGGCAGCCTTATTGATGAAATTGATATTATTATCTTTATCGGTTGCAATAACGCCATCGCCAATACTGGAGAGTGTGGTCGAGAGCCATTTTCTACTTTCGCGAAGGGAATTCTCGACCTTTTTCAGCTCTGAAATATCTCGCATCTGCAAAACCACATTAACTATCACATCATCATCATCACGAATCGGGAAAGCTTTCATTTCTATATATAAAGTCCGATCGCCAAGTTCCTCGATTGTTATCTGAAAAGTTTTCTCTAATATCTGGCCAGTTCTAAATACTTCATCGATAGTATCTTCGATATTAATGGATGATGCGAAGATATCTTTGTAATTCTCTATTATATCCGCCAAAAGGCAATTTTCATCATTGCTAAGGCGCTTATGATTTGCCCTATTGATACTGACAATTCTCTTATTCTTATCGAAAATAGTAATTGCTTCAGGGCTTTGTTGTATTAAAGCCGAGAGCTTATTTTCTGTTCTGGCCAGCGCTTTTTCTGCTTTTTTTCTTTCTGTGATATCATATACGATACCGACAAGCTTCGGGCCAGCTTCATCTTCAATGTAGTCGATTTCACTTTTAAGATATCTAATTTCGCCATTATCGGCTCTTTTAATTTTATAATCGATTTTTTGGCAGTTTTTCTTTTTGATGACTTCATCAATAGCGGCCATAAATTTAGGCAGATCCTCTTCCAAGATAAATCTTGACCAACCTTCATCGATTGGTAATTCTTCTTCTTCTGAAATTCCATGTAATCTGCGCAACTGGTCCGACCATTCATATCTGCTAAAATCTAGGTTGACATGCCAGCTACCAATCCCAGAGATTCTCTGTGCTTCTGCGAGCTCGCGTTCCTGTTCGATTAGAATATTTTCCATTTTTTTTTGCTCTTTGATAGATGAGTAAACTATTATGGCATTATCATCATCGATTTTGCTAAGGCGGTATTCCAAGAAGTCATCCAGGAAATTTTCTGCTTCTGCTTTGACATTTTCGCCATTTTGGAAAACATCGCGTATTGCCTTTTCGTATTCCTCATGGTAGTCTGGTTTTATAAATAATTTTATATTTTTCCCGATATAGTAATCAGATGGAATATCCAGGACAGTTCGGTTGAAATATTTTATATAGCCGTCTTTATCGATTATGAAGGCATAATCGGTCATATTTTCTATCATATCCTGGAAAATAGTTTTATCTATTTTGTAATTCTGTCTATTTTGTTCTTTGAACTCGATGCTAAATGTTTTTTCATACAGTTTTTGGAAATCACTTATTTGATAGGATTCAAAAAATCTAAGGCCTATCAATCTCTGTCTAATAGGGAAAGCATCATCAAATAGTTTATTATTGAAAAACAACTTATCAATCAACTCTGGAAGGTCAGTTTCATTAGAAACATCGAAGTTCTCAGAGATCGATTCTCTTAGTGCATCGGAAATGAAGGTTATATTGAAATCGATATCAAAAATCAAAATCTTTTTCGAATTAAATAGTTTTTGTAGAACATTCTTATCTAATTTTGACATTATAGTGTACTTTTATGGTTTTTAAATATATTTCTTTGCTAATAATCAATACAAATTACTATTCTAATATTAATTAAATCGACACTTATGTCAAAGGATTTAAATATTTCTTGGGGTTAATTCAATTTAGGCCTTTTTTATCATTATATAGTTCGGGGTATAAGAAAGTCGCGCATTTTTTGCATAATGTATGGCTGAACTTAAGATTATACTTCTCGGAGAAATAAGATTCGATATCGACCCAGGTACCATTGTCCCTAATGCTTTTACAATTTGCGCAGATGCATATGGAATTGTCATCATTTTTATCCATTGTCATTTTACTCAATTTATTGATCATTTTTCTGTGGTCTTGCATGAGTTGATGCCTTGTAAGAGCAATTTCGATAGCAACTTTAAGCTCGCGTTCATTATAAGGCTTCAAAAGAAGGCCATAGGGCAAAGAATTTTTGGCTCTTTCAAGTAATTCTGGTTCTGAGTAAGCTGTGAGGTAAATAATCGGGATATCCATAGCTTGCTTTATTTTCTGTGCAGCCTCGATACCATCCAGGTTTTCGCCCAGCTTGATATCCATGATTATAAGGTCGAGCTTTTTCTCTGTTGTTTTTTCAAAGGCATCTTTGATAGAAAGTGCAATCTCTGTATTTTCAAAACCCATGTCAATAAGCGATGCCTGGATTGAAGCAGCAACGATTGCTTCATCCTCAACAACAAGTATATTTTGCAGATACATTTTCACCCCCCATATCTAATGGCAAAATTATTTCAAAAATCTTTTTCGAAATATTTATCTCAAATTCAGACTTTAGCTGTTTTACTATCATTTTTACAAGTTGTAAACCCAAACTAATGAATTTTCTATCACAGAAATCATCGGGCAGGGAATTTCCATTGTCCGATACTTTGAGATGATAGAATTTCTTTCTTTTTTTGAAGCTAATGTAAATATACTTGTCACCATCGAAGTCATCAAAAGCGTGTTTTATTGCATTGGTTACAAATTCATGCAAGATAAGCCCACAGGAAATAGCTTTGGAAATCTCGAGGTCTATATCATCGATATCCATGAAAAAATTGCAATTCGAAGCAGTCGGTTGATAGCTATTAGAAATATATTCGATCAAATCATGAAAATAAGTTTTCATATCGACCAGTTTAATATTACCGTATTTATATAGATTTTCATGCAGAATAGCGATAGTCTCAATGCGGCTTTTTGTATTGATTAAGATGGATTCGACGATATCGTTTTTGCTGGCCTTCGCCTGAAGGTTCATAAGGCTCGAGACAATCTGCAAATTATTTTTTATCCTATGATGCGTCTCTCTAATAAGGGTTTCGAGTTCTTCTATTCTCTTATCTTTTTGTTCCTGGATATTCTTAATTTCTGTAATATCTCGAAAAATTGCAAAAAGCTCGTCTGGCTTACCATCTTCATCGAAGGAAGATATCCTCCCCTTGAGCCAGTAACATCGGTATTTGCCGTCTTTTGCACGAATTTTGAGAATGTGATTTATATTGTTCGTCTCTGCATCGGTATGGGAAATCAGTTCATATAGCTGAGCGCCGTCTTCATTGGTTAATTTATCACGCCACCAGGATATATCCCCGGCATCTGATTTACCATAACCGAGATCCTCTACTAAATGTTTATCATAGGTAATCTTGCCATCTTCGATATTCCATATCCAAAAATAATCATCGACTGAATAATAGGCACATAGAACTTTATTGTATTTTAGTATATTGTCCAAACAAACTGCTTTCGAAAAAGGCCTGATACTCCTTACTCAGATATTTGCATAATTCCTTATACCATTAAAAATTTAAATATAATATATCACCTTGTCAAGAGTAAACTATTAAAATAGCTCTATCTTATATTTGGATAATTCAAAATTAATTAATGTAAATTGTTTATAGATATGCATCAATAAAGATAAAGCCGATGTGTTATAAGAAAACATTATTACGGTAGCCTTTTCTCTTTTAAAGCCATATATATAACA